>NZ_CP147913.1:3748000-4060333 GCF_037414475.1 Myxococcus stipitatus
CCCCTGTGGCCCCGGCTCGCCACCGTCGCGGGTGAGTTTCCCGGCATCTTCCTTGAGCGGACGTTCAGCCAGGACCTGGCGCTCCACCGTTCGGGCGGCCCCATGCGCTGGGACGTGGTGTTGGCCCCCGCCCCCGTCGCGGACGAGCTGCTGCACCGGGAGGCCCTGCTGACGGGGCTGCTGGGAGTCCACCCCAGCGCCTGCCTTGGCACGGGCCGGCGCGGGCTGTACCAACCGCTGCACAGGCCCGTCGCGGACCCGAGGCGGAGCAGCTCGCTGCACTCGGCGGGGGTCATCCTGGCCGCGGCCATGTTGATGCGCCACTCCCTGGGGCTCGAGCGGGAGGCCTCCCTGGTGGAAGCGGCCGTGGCACGGGCGCTGGCGGACTGGGCGGGAGCTCGGCGCGGCTCGCCTCGATGGGAGATGCCGCTGCATGAGGGCATCCAAGCTCATCTCGGTGGGGAGTCCCACTACTCCCAGGCGGTGTGACGGTCATGGCTTCCGGTTCCTGGCTCGTGTGCCTCAAGCCCCGCGAGGCACCGCGGCGGACCTTGGTGTGTTTCCCTTTCGGAGGAGGCGGCGCCGGGGTGTTCTGGGAGTGGCGCACGGCGATACCGGAGGATGTCGAGATCTGGGCGGTGCGCCTGCCGGGCCGGGAGAGTCGGGCCGGCGAGGCGTTCATCACGAGCTCCGCGCGAGCCGTGGCCAGCATCGTCCAGGAGCTCCGCCCCCTGATGAGGGACCGGTCCTGCGTCTTCTTCGGGCACAGCCTGGGCGCGGGGCTCGCCTATCAGACGGCGATGTCCCTGCGCGACCACGGAGAGCCGCTGCCCGGGCTGTTCATCGCCTCGGGACGGCTGCCACCGCACAAGCCCTATCCAGGCCGCTGGGGGCACAGCTCGGACGAGGCGCTGCTGGCCCACGTCGTCGGGATGGGCGGGGTCCCAGAGGAGCTCTGGCGCCACGACTCCTTCCGCGAGGTCCACCTCCCCAGAATCCGCGCGGACTTCTTGCTGAACGAAGACCTCTTCTACGGCAGAGCAGACCCGTTCGAGTTCGACATCACCGCCATCAACGGCCGGGAGGACCCGCTGGTGGACGACGCGGGACTTCAGGAGTGGCGGGCACACACACACGGCCGCTTCAGGTCCTTCCAACTGGACGGAGGCCACTTCGTGCTCCAGACCCACGCGGCGGGCTTCCTCGAGCTCGTGCGCCGTGAGCTCGAGGAGTCCTCCGCCCCGCGCGAGCCTCGGCGGATTCGGGGAGGCTGAGGGGCCCTGACTCTCGACGGCTCGCGGCCTCCATTCCTCGGGAGGGCGGCAGGGTTCCGCCGTGTGGCGTAGAGTCCCGGCCGTGCTGACCGTCGACCCGCATCCGTCCCTGGACACCCTGGCCTTCACCACCGTCTTTCCGGCGCCGCTCGGCTCGCTGCCGTCGCCGGAGTGGCTGGTGGCGCTCTTGAAGCCGGATGCGTCCGCGCCGCTCTCCAGCGATGACACCGTGCGCGGAGCGGTGCGCGACATGCTCCGCCACGGCGGTTACAAGCCCACGGGGCGCGGCAAGCCCGCGTCCGAGTACCTGGTGCGCGCCTCGGGAGACGGCTCGCTCGGCTCCATCAACTCCGCCGTGGATGCGTGCAACGCGGTGTCGCTGCACAGCGGCCTGCCCATCAGCGTGGTGGACCTGGACCGCGCCACCGCGCCCTTCCGCGTGGGCATCGCGCCCGAGGGCGCGCAGTACGTCTTCAATGCCTCCGGGCAGAGCATCGACCTGGCGGGCCTGCTGTGCCTCTTCGACGCGCAGGGCCCGTGCGCCAACGCGGTGAAGGACGCCCAGCGCACGAAGACGAACGCGGAGACGCGCCGCACCCTCACCGTCCTCTGGGGTGCCAAGGCCCTGGGCGACCGGACCGCGCGCGCCTTCGCGTGGTACCGGGAAGTGCTCGAGCGCGCGGGCGCCACCGTGGAGCCACTCCCCTGAGCGCCCCGGACCTCACGTTGCTGCTCGCGGATGGTGCTCGCGCGCTCTCCGCGGCGTGGGGACGTCCCGTGCTGTTGACCGAGCCGCAGGTTCTCCGCACCCAGTCCCGCTGTCACGTCGTGCGCGCCCGCGTCCGCGGCGGCGACGTGAGCACCGTGGTCCTCAAGCACTTCCACGAAGACCCGATGCTGGGCCTGGACGAGTGGGCGGGCCTGGAGCTGCTCGGACGCCACAACCTCTTCACCGCGCCGGGCCTCATCGCGGGGGACATCGCCTCCAGGCTGCTGGTCCTCGAGGACCTGGGCACGGGCCCCAGCCTGGAGGACCTCCTGCGCGCGGACGACGCGAACGCCGCCACGGGAGGATTGCTCGCCGTGGCGCGCATCACCGCGCAGCTCCACGCGCGCACCCGGGGCGTGCAAGGCGACTTCGACCTGCTCCGGCACGCGTTGAGTCCCCGCCCCATGCGGGTGCGCATCGACAACGCGCGCTATCTGCTGGAGCACGCGGACCGGCTGCGGCGCTGGGCCGACGCGGTCGACGTGCCCATGGCCCCGGGCACGCAGGAGGACCTGGAGCGGCTGGCGCGCGAGCTGGCGGAGCCCGGCCCCTTCCTGTCCCTCACCCATGGAGACATGGCCCCCGGCAACACCCTGTTCACCCCCAGCGGGCCCCGGCTGCTCGACTTCGAGTACTGCGGCATGCGGCACGCGCTGTACGACGCGCTGATGTGGCTGCTGGTGGTGCCGCTGCCCGACGAGCTCATCACTCGCGCGGACCTGACCTACCGCATCACCCTGGCCCCCGCGTGCGAGGCCGCGCAGGTGGACGCCACGTGGACTCGCGCCCGCGCCATGGTGGCCACCGCGCGCACGGTGAATCTGTTCCAGTGGCTGTCACCTCGAGCGTTGGAGCGGAACCGGGACTGGGCTCCGGGCTTCTCCGAACGAGCCGCCCTGCTGCGCCACCTCTCCCGCTCCCGCACCCTGCGAGAGTCCCTGGACCCCATCCCCGACCTCTCGCGCACGCTGAACGCGCTGGAGGAGCGGCTCGTGGAGCGCTGGGCGGGCACCGCCTCCTTCACCTGGCCCGCGTTCCGGTAACCGCTCCAGTCCAGGTCCACCGGAGAGGGCGCTGAAGCAAGCCCCCTCTCCGGCTCAATCACAGCTCAAGGCACGCTACAGCCCCAGGCCGAAGTGGTCTCCCCCCTCGACGATGTCCACCAGATACACGGGCGCCTGAATCCAACGCTGCTCCCCCACGCGCGAGAGCCCCGACGCACCCGCGCTATACAACACCTGGACCGCCCCCGAGTCGACGACGCCCCCCACGTCCTCGTAGGGCGCGCCAATCACGAGGTCCAGAGAGCCATTGCCATCGAAGTCCCCGGCCGCCAGACGCGCGCCAAAGACATCCTGCGCCTCTGGGCCCTCATCCACCTGGGAGCCCTCTTGAGACCAGCGCTGCTCGCGCGCGCCGGACAGCCCGCTCGACGAGCCATGCAGGACATGGACGATACCCGCGCTCACCACCATCCCCACGGACTCCCTGGGCACCCCTATCGCCAGGTCGAAGTGGCCATCCCCATCGAAGTCCTCGGCCACCAGCGCGGACCCCAGACCGTCCCCCGCCTCGGCGACGTCCGAGATACCCGCCGAATCCTGCGTCCACGCAATCGCCCCCGTGGACACCAACCCCGTCACCGTCCCACTCAGCACCGTCACCGCGCCAGCCCCCGCCGCCAGCCCCACCGTCTGCCCTGGAGCGCCAATGGCCAACTCACTGCGGCCATCGCCATTGAAGTCCCCCGCCGCCAGCGCCGACCCGAAGAGGACCTCTCCCGTCACACTCCCAGGCACCCCCTCCATCCCTGGCACCCACAGCTGATTCCCCGCGCTGGTCAACCCATCCAGGGAACCGTGCAAGACATTCACCGCGCCCACGTTCGCCATCCCATCCACCGCCTCGAACGGCACCCCCACCGCCAGCTCGTCGAACCCATCTCCATTGAAGTCACCCGCCGCCAGCGCGGAGCCGAACCGGTCTCCCGTCTCCGAGGCATCCAACACTCGCGTGGACGACTGACTCCAACTCTGAGCACCCGAGCCCGTCAGCCCCTCGGCAGAGCCATACAGCACCGTCACCAGCCCGGAGTCCAACGCCGAGGAGCCATAGTCCTCCCCAGGGACACCCACCGCGAGGTCGTCATATCCATCTCCGTTGAAGTCCCCCACCGCGAGCGCCGAGCCCATCGCATCAAACGCCTCCGCGCTGTCGGGGACCCCCGCCGTGTTCTGGTGAATCACCTTGTCGGTGCTCATGTCCAATCCCAGCGCGGACCCCAGGAAGATGTGGACCGAACCCGCGTCGACAATGCCATTCACATCATCCCCAGGCACTCCCACGGCCACGTCCGCGAAGCAGTCGCCATTGAAATCCCCCAAAGCCACGGCCGCGCCGAACAAGTCCGCGTTCCCCGCCGTGTCCTCCACGCCCTGCGCGTCGCGATGCAACCACAGCCCCGCGGGCACGAGCCCCGACGCCGAACCCCAGACCAGGCTCACCGCCCCCTGGTCCGTGCCCAGGCCCACGTCCTCGTGCGGTGTCCCCACGACCAGGTCCGCGTAGCCATCCCCATTCACATCCGAGCGCCGCCCATACCCATGCAGACGCTTCACGGCGCAGAGGTCCGCCACCGTCGGCGCCTCCCGGTTGGCGGAGAACGGTGAGCCATCCAGCCGGGTGAGGGTGGGCAGGTCGTTGGCCGAGAAGGCGTCCGACGCGTAGTGCATCAGGGAGTCGAGCCCGTAGGGCCCCAGGTTCCGTCCCGTCTCACCGCGCTGCGCGAAGGTCTCGAAGGCCTGCGTGTACGCGGGGAGGATGTTCTCCCAATGCACCAGGACGTTCCGGTCGCGGTCCGTCCGCGCCTGCTCGTGCCACAACCCCAACACGTGCCCCACTTCATGCAACGTGCTGCCCGTGGTGCATCCCGGCGCCAGCGTGACGAACTGCTGGCCCCCCATCCGCCCGACATGGGACGAGCACCCCGTGCCCGGCCGGAAGGTGACGTAGTCCGTCTGCGTGGTGCGGGGCACGAAGCGGATGGGCGTGACAGACGCCCATTGGTTCAACGCCTCCGTCACCCGCCCCGGATTGGTCAACGCCGGGTCCAACGTGTAGGGCACCACGCCCCCAGGCCACCGGGAGAGCGCACGCGTGGCCCCCGCTGCGTGCGCCTCCACCGACAACGCCGAGACCTCTCCAGCGGGAACCTCGGGTGGCAGGAGGATGTCTCCTTGGAACACCCGCTCGCCGTCGAGGTGCTCATACGCGAGCTCCTGAATCCCACCCGCCACTCGAAAACTTCCGCGCCGGAGCTCACCCACCCGTCCCGGATGGGCGAGCTCTTGAGTCACCCGCGCCGGCGCCCCCTCGCTCCCACAACCACTCGCGCCCCAGGCCAGCACCCCCAACACCAGGCCGGTTCGCGCCCGACGGACTGAAACACGACACATGTCTTCATATTTCGACATCGAATGCCTTCCCCCTGATTGCGGGCACCTGGCCCGTGGGACGCGACGCACTCCCGCAACGCGAGATGCACCTGCATCTTGATTGCGATAATGCCTCAGGGGTCTGACACACCGGCGAGTCACATGTGTCAGGGGTGTCCCAGCACCTGCCCTTGTCGTCCCACCACCCACGCGCCTTCGCGCGAGCTCCAGGTCCCCACGAGCGCTCCGGAGCTCCCGCTCTCGTGGCGCCGCCAGCGCGTCCCGTCATAGTGCAGCACCACTCCGCCATCCCCCACGGCCCAGATGTCATCACGCGCGGAGCCCCAGACATCCTTGAGCGATGCGCCCTCGGCGCTGGTCGTGTCGACGTCGAAGACGATGCCGTCGTAGTGCACGATGAGCCCCTGGTCTCCCACGGCCCAGACATCCCCCTCCCCCGCGCCCCAGACACCCCGCAGCGTCACCGCGGGCTCGACCGACACGTCCAGCCAGTCCCCTCCGCCGAAGAACTCGAACCTCCCGCGCTCCCCCACCGCCCAGCCGTACGTCGAGGACCTCATCCACACATCCGAGAGCGTGGTGCCTCCGCGTCCACCATCAAGCCAAGCTGTCCCGCGCCACAGCGCGCGCTGCCCGTGCTCTCCCACCACCCACACATCCTCCGAGCCCGTCCCGTGAATCCCCCGGGCGACCAGCCCCGCTGGCAACTCGTGCCGCTCCCACGTCCTGCCATTCCAACGATGCGCCTGCGTCCCCACGGCCCAGACCTCATCAGGGGACAGGGCCCAGGCCGCGACCACGGGCTCCGGCGGAGGCTCCGCCACATGCCAGCTCCGGCCATTCCACACCCGCGCCGCGCCGCTCGACCCCACACGGCCCAGAACCCAGACATGGTCAGGCGAAGAGCCTGTCACCACACTCCAGCTCGCCTCGGGCGCGCTGTTTCCGCCCAGCCGCTGCCAGCCCCCCGGCGCCTTTCGCAGCAAGCCGCCCTTCGCCCCTGAAATCCAGACATCGTCCCCAGACGTCCCCGAGATGGCGAGCAGGTCTTCTCCCGTCCCCGAGTCCACGCTCGTGAGCGTCTGTCCATCCCAGTGGAGCAGCACGCCCCGCGGGCCCACGAACCAGACATCATCGGCGCCGCTGCCCCAGACCGCGTTCAGCGGAACAGCCCGAGGACTCTGCACCGAGACCCAGCCTCCGCCCACCCACCGCGCGATGGCTCCCGAGGTCGCCACCGCCCACCCCGCGCCTCCCCCCGGAGCCATCCAGAGCGCGGTGTACTTCTCCCCAGCCTCCCCCGGACTCGGGAGCAGCGCCGCGGGACTCCACGTCTGACCGTTCCACCGCGCCAGGCGCTGTCCTCCCGCGAGCGCCCAGACCTCGGCCGGCGACGTGCTCCACGGCGCAGACAAGGGCACATCGGCCAGTCCCTCCACCCGCGTCCAGCCCGCGCCACCGCGCCGCCACACCGTCCCCTGGGGCGCTCCGCTCACCGGCCCCTGCGTGAGCCATGCCTCGGACGGCGACACGACGGTGACACCACTCACCGGCCCCACGCTCGACAGGGTTTCACGACTCCACTCCCGGCCGTCCCAGCGCGCCAGGGTCGCGTCTCCGCCCGCCAGGACGACGTGGTCCGCTCCCGCTCCCGAGAGGAACAGCGCCCCTACCGAGACTCCACTGGGCCGGCCCGTCCAGCGCTCTCCATTCCAATGAAAGACCTGTCCATCTCCCGCCGCCCAGACCGCTGAAGGCCCCGCGCTCCAGAGCGCCTTCAATGGCTCTCCAAAGGGCGTGGGGTGAGCCCAACACCAGCCATCCCCGGTGCAGGCGCCCTCGTGGAGGGCCGCGGGTCCTCCATCACTTCCCGCGTCGACACCAGCATCCTCCTCCGCTCCACCCGCGTCTCGGACACCTCCATCCGTGCCCGAGTCCCCTTGGAGTCCCGCGTCCTCCGCGCCGCCATCGCGCGAGTCCGAAGGCGACAGAGGCACGTCATCGTCCTCGCTGGAGGTGCAATCCGTCACAGCCCATCCCGCCAGCAGAAAGGCCAGACAGACCCGCGCGGCACGCCAGGCCTGGCGTTCAGGCAAACGTCGGGCAGCCGACATCGCAAACATGAAAGACCTCGCAAATGGAAGACATTCAGCGCGCCATCGTGGAAAGGCACTATTGCCTTCCACCTCGCCACGGGTTCACTATCCGTGAAAATCGCGCAATCTCATCATGGCGCGACAAGTCTGACAGACAAAGTCAGCCGGTGTCCAAGAGGGGGGCTCCAGCACATCTCGACCACCATCGCCGCGCGTCCCGAGAGGGACGGGCGCCTTCCGGTCGTCTCGCATTCCCAGCAAAGACAATCGCGCGAGGGGCCACACGTGTCTTCGTGGCCCTCCCGTGATGTCTGACCTGTCGATGTCGCCGTACCCACAAGGAGGAGTCAAGATGAGTGCATTCTGGAGCCAGAAGGCCCGGCTATTGCCTTTGGCCGGTGTCGTATTGATGAGCGCGGGTTGGAGCAACACCCTCAATGCCCCCGCGGAGGACCGCGACCGGGCCCAGCGGCTGGTCGAGCGGTTTGACCGCGAGACGGAGAACTCCGACGCCCTGCACATCAACCTGAACCTCGCCGACGACGGCGATTGGAACTTCCTGGTCGGACGGCTGACGTCGGCCGGCAAGGACGAGAAGAACGCGCCGGAGCTGTTCAACCGTCTGGGTTTCATGCGCCAGCGGGCCCTGGGACGCGCAGGCCAGAGCGCGACGCCCGCGGACGAGCCCGCGTGGTGCAACCACTTCCTCAAGTACAAGAACCCGCCCCTGCCCTCCAATGGCTACACCACGTACTTCCCCGTGGTGGAGGTGGCGTGCAAGGACGGCGCGGACTACGTCTACGCCGACCTCTTCAACTACGACGAGGACGAGAACGGGGCCAACTCCGTCCTCGTCTCCTCCGCCTCCGGTGAGGAGTACGGCAACGGCCGCGCCTTCGACGACGTCGAGGCCGTCGCCACCATCGCCACCGGCAAGGGCCGCGTCCTGCGCATGGAGTCGCTGGTGATGGCGCTGGGTCCCAACCTGGACCAGACCACGTACATCCTGCTGCGCTCCGCCGTCACCAACCAGCTGCCCTCGATGACCTTCACGCACCCGCGGAAGGTCCTCCTCAACTCGCAGCACGCGGAAATCTATGCCTGTCAGCTGCGCGGTGGCACCGACTGTGACTACGCCGTCGCGGGCTACCAGAATGGCGTGCTGCGTCCCTTCGTGTCTCCCGCCACCAGCACCGGCGTGGCGGCGAGCTACCCCGCCCAGGCGGGCACGCTGAACCCCGCGGACTACTGGGCCTTCGGCGCGCCCTACAACTACCAGAACCTCTACGTCCCGATTCGGGGCACGCTCAACGCGGGCGCGGCCAACAACTTCCAGTGCACCGTGTCGAAGATCGAGAAGGCTCGCATCCAGCTGGTGCTCAACGACTCGGGCCGCACCTGCCTCAACAGCGCGGAGTTCATCACCAAGATGCCCCTGGGCGGGAACCAGAGCCCGGTCAACGTCCTGACGAACATGAACTACCTGTTCAACACGCCCGGCCCGGGCCAGAGCCCGTCGAGCTGTGATGCGTCGACGGTCGTCAACGAGATGACGCGCTTCATGATCACCATCGTGGGCAAGGTGCGCTGCAACACGCCCGTCATGCCGGAGAAGCCCTTCGTGGTGGTGTACCCCATGGGCGGAAGTGGAAGCGCGTCGAACATCTTCTTCCACAACAGCTGCATGGCGGAGGGGACACGCGTCACGATGGCGGATGGACGCGTCGTTCCGGTGGAGCAGGTCAAGCTGGGCGACAAGGTCCGCGCCAACGACAAGGGCGACCTCCTGTCCGTCACGGACATCGCGCGGGGCAACGAGGTCAAGCCGCTGCTGCGCCTGCGCGACAGCCGGGGCCACGACGCGACGCTGACCGAGATGCACCCGGTCGTCATGGCCACCGGCGAGGTCGTCACCGCCAAGAGCCTGAAGGTCAAGGACCAGGTGCGCACGGCCCAGGGTGTCTCCACGCTGACGTCCATCACCCCGGTGTCGACCGAGAACGCCCGCGTCTACAACCTGCGGCTGGGCACGGACCAGGAGCTGCTGGCGGTGAACAAGAATGGCCGCACGCTGTTCGCGGGCGGGTTCCTGGTGGGCGACCTGAGCATGCAGGACGCGCTGACGCGGCCCGCGCGGGAGCAGGTCTCCGTCCTGGAGCAGCTCCCCAAGGCGTGGCACCGGGACTTCCTCAACGGCATGAAGCCGGCGGTCCAGCGCTGATGCGCTGAACGACACGCGCCGCCACTCGCGTCCTTGGAGGGGTGGCGCGTGGGCTCAGAGCCCCAGCCCTTCGCGGAGGTGCTTCACCACCTCGTCGGGAGGTGGGGTGACGTCCACGGACAGGGCCTCCTCGGGCACCTCCAACGTGGCCAACTGGCTCTCCAGGAGCGAGGGCGGCATGAAGTGCCCTTGTCGTTGGGAGAGGCGCCGCGCGAGCACCTCGTGAGGGGCGTGCAGGTACACCCAGCGCGTCTGGTCCGGCGCCACCTCCAGGGCGGCGCGGTAGGACTGCTTGAGCGCGGACGAGGCCAGGACCACGTCCTCGCCCTTCTCCACCGCGGTCTCGAGCTGAGCGCGCACCCTGGCGAGCCACGGCCAGCGGTCCGCGTCGGTGAGGGGGATGCCCGCGGCCATCTTCTCCACGTTGGAGTGAGGGTGCAGGTCGTCGGCGTCCAGGAAGCGCCAGCCCAGGCTCCGGGCCAGGGCCCTCCCCACGGTCGTCTTCCCGGCGCCCGACACTCCCGTGACGATGACCACCATCCCAGACGGCCTCCTCGAACCGTGGACGCCCAGACATGGTGCGACGCCTCCTTCCCGCCCGCCACTCCCCTCCTCGGCGATTGCCCACCGCTCCACGGCCCCATGGGCATGGAGGGCTGTCCATTCCAGGCCAATGGACGGGAGCACGATGTCGCGCCGGTGACTTCCCGGGGTCACCTCGCGCACGCACGGTCCTCGTGGGTCAGTCCAACCACCCCTCGTTCAGTCCGCCGTGGATTTGTATTTTCGACACAGGTGCACTCGATATTCTGCCGCGATGAAAGACAACGGCGGTGGCGGGCAACCCCAGTGCGAGTCCTGTAACGCTCCCTATGTCTCGGGCTCGGTGGTTTGCAGTTACTGTGGCGCCCTCACCGCGTTCGGCGCCGGACTCCAGCAGCGAGCCGCCCTCCGCGCGGAGGATGCGCTGGAACACAAGGCCGAGCAGCAACGGGAGCAGGAGCGTCAGGAAGCCGAGGAGAGGGAACGCGCGCGTCAGGAAGCCGCGGAGTTCGCCCGGCGGCAGGAAGCGATGCGCCGGGAGAGGCAGGGCGAGGAGGAGGAGCGGAGTGCCCGGCACGCGCTGCGGTTCTCCATCGCCGGCCTGTTCTGCGCGTGCTTCCCGCTCTCCATCGTCGCCCTCGTCCAGGCGAAGCGCGCGGCGAGACTGGCCGCGGAAGCCGGGATGCCGACGCGGACACGCGTGGCCGTCGCCACGACGTTGGGCTGGCTGGGGCTGGCCCTGAACGTGTGCATCCTGGGCGCGGGCGCCGTCGTCCATCACCAGGAGAACCAGCGCCAGGAGGAGCTGGCCGCGAAGCTTTCGACAGGCGCCGCCCAGGAGAAGCTCGACCGGCAGACTGCGTGTGAGTTGCTCGAGCTGCATCTGCTCAAGCGGCGTGGCGACGACACCCGGCCCTTCCACCACAACTTCAACTGTGACGGCTCCCTCCAGCAAGACGGCAAGCTCGCCTTGCTGCGCGTCTCACGCAGCGCCTCGGACCCCATCCCGCACAAGCAGGCGGTCTCCTACGCGTGTCTCGAGCGTGACTCCGCCTGGTGGGTTCGCGCCGTCGGCGACGACATCAAGTGTCTTCAGACCCCCTGAGCCTGGCACCCGCCGTCCCGGTCTCCTCGGCGCTTTGGAACGTCAGACCCCGGGGGTACGCTTCTTCTCGTCGCCGCGATGAGACGTGGCACGGAGGAGACATCCTTGGCGGACATCGCGGACGGCGAGCAGGCGCAGATGCAGGGCTCGGGCTCCAAGCCCTACATCCTCAAGAACACGGGCGGCGTCTACTCCTGCTCCTGCCCCGCGTGGCGCAACCAGTCCATCGCCATCGAGCGACGCACGTGCAAGCACCTGCGCAAGCTCCGCGGGGACGCCGCCGAGGATGCACGCGTCGGTGGCTCCGCGCCTCCCGCCCGGGCGACACGCCCGAAGAGCGCGGAGGGCGACGCCGAGGAGTCCACCGAGAAGGCCCCGCCGCTGCTGCTCGCACAGCCGTGGGAGAACGACGTGGACCTCACCGACTGGTGGATGAGCGAGAAGCTCGACGGGGTGCGGGCGTACTGGGACGGCAAGCGCTTCTGGTCGCGGCTGGGCAACGAGTACATGGCGCCGGAGTGGTTCACGGCGGGGCTGCCGGACTTCCCGCTGGACGGAGAGCTGTTCGGTGGCCGCAAGCGCTTCCAGCGCACGGTGAGCGTGGTGCGCCGGCAGGACAAGAGCCAGGACTGGAAGGAGCTGCTGTTCGTCGTGTTCGACGCGCCCGGCGTCGAGGCCGACTTCGAGCAGCGGCTGGAGCGCTGCCGCGAGTGGCTGGCCACCGCGAAGCCCGCGCATGCGCAGTGGCATCCCCATGAGCGCTGCCAGGGGACACCCCACCTGCGCGCGGAGCTGGAGCGCGTGGAGGCGCTGGGTGGCGAGGGGCTGATGCTGCGCAAGCCGGGCTCCCGCTACGAGGTGGGCCGCTCGCACACGCTCTTGAAGGTGAAGAGCTTCAAGGACGACGAGGCCGTGGTCGTGGGCCACGTCGCGGGCGCGGGGCGACACAAGGGGCGGCTGGGCGCGCTGGAGGTGGAGCTGCGCAATGGCAAGCGCTTCAGCGTGGGCACGGGGTTCTCCGACGCGGAGCGCGGCGCGCCCCCTCCCGTGGGCACCCTCATCACCTTCCGCTACCAGGAGCTCTCCAACGACGGCGTGCCGCGCTTCCCCTCGTACATCGGCGTGCGCATCGACGCGGCTCCCTTCCCGGTGAAGGAGAAGCCCAAGGCGAAGCGCTGAGCGTCCGTCCCGTTCAAGGGCCGGAGGCGGGAGTCTCCATCGCGGGGCGGGGCTCCCCCCAAGGCTGCGCCTGACGACGCAGGAGCGCGCCGAAGGCCAGGTACCAGGCCGCGGCGAGCAGCCCCAGCCCCAGGCACCCCATCCACAGCGCGAACGCGCCATGACGGCCGAGCACCTGTCCGCCGAGCGCCGGGGCGACACACGTGGCGAGGCCCCACACCATGTGGAAGGCCCCCTGGTAGCTGCCCCGCGCGTCCACGGGGGCCAGGTCCGCCACCACCGCGGGCGCCACCGGGGACTGAATCATCTCCCCCAACGTCCAGACGCCCACGGCCACGGCGGCCAGCCCCGCGGAGGCGGAGAGGGCGTGCAGCGCGAAGCCCGCCCCCGTGAAGACGGCGCCCCAGGCCAGCAGCGTCAGGCGACGCACCCGGACCGTCGTGCGCAACAACAGCGGCTCTCCCACGGAGATGAGCAACCCGTTGACCGCCATCACCGTGCCGAACGTCGCCGCGTCCATGCCGCGTGACTCCAGGTCCACCGGCAGGGCGACACCGCCCTGACAGAGGATGAACGTCGTCGCGAAGATGGGGACGACCAGGCCGACGAACCGGGGATTGCGGAACGGCGTCAGCATCGAGCTCACATCGACCGGTGCCCGGTGCCCGCCTCCCGATGAAGGCCTCGTCTCCGGCACCAACAGCCAGATGACCGTGCCGTAGATGAACGTCGTGCACGCATCGAGGATGAAGAGGAGCTGGAAGCCCTGCCGCGACATGAACCCCGCCAGGGGCAGCGACACGGCGGTGGACACGTTGAGAACCCAGTAGAGCAGGCCATAGGCGCGCGGGCGGTCCTCTTCGCGCACCTCGTCGGAGATGATGGCGAAGAAGGCGGGCCGGTACAGCTCCCCCACGACCCCCAGGAGGAAGGCCGCGCCCGAGATGTGAATGGGTTCCCGGCAGAAGCCGAGCAGCAACATGGCGCCCGACCCCAACCAGAGCCCGCCCGCCACGGTGAGCCTGCGGCCCACGCGGTCCGCCAACATTCCACCGAGCGGCCCGGCCACCACCGCGCCCGCGCCATACAGCGACGCGACGAAGCCGGCCCGCTCCACGGTGAAGCCTCGCTCCCCGGTGAGGTAGAGGGCCAGGAACGGCAGGATGAAGGTTCCCAGCCGGTTCACCAGCGTCCCCATCCACAGCACCCAGAAGGTCCGGGGCAGTCCGCCCACCAGCGGGCGAAGGACGGTGGCGACCGAGGCGCTCCACCTCCCGGGCGGTGCGCTCACTGAGGGGTCCCGGTGAGCACGATGGCCGAGGGGCTCGACCCGGAGGGAAACGGTGAGCCGGCGATGGGGGCGAGTGCTCCCGACGCGGCGTCGAGCGTGTAGACCGAGATGTTGGGGCCCTCCGTCTCGATGTTCGTCAGGTACACGCGCCCGCCCACCAGGTCGAACGCGATGAAGCGAGGCCCCCCCAGCGCCGCGAAGGGCGAGCCGGGCACGGGGAGCAGTGCGCCGCTGCCGGGCACGACGGAGAAGCCGGACACGGTGCTGGCCCCCCAGTCCGCCACGTAGACGAAGCGGCCCGAGGGGTGAATCTTGATTTGCGCGGGGTTCGCGCCCGTCGGAAACGGAGAGCCCGCGACGGGCGTCAGCGCGCCGGTGAGCGGATGCGAGGCGTAGCCCCAGACGTTGCTGGACAGTCCGTGCGCGACGTAGACCGCGCCCGTGAACGGGTGGACGGCCACGGAGAAGGGCATCGACCCGGCGGCGAAGGGCGAGCCCTGCACGGGCGTCAGCGCTCCCGTCACGGGGTGGATGGAGTACCCGGAAACGGTGTTCGAGACATCGTTGGCCACGTACAGGAACCGCCCCAGGGGATTCATCCCGAGCGACAACGGGTGCGGCCCCGTCGCGAGTGGAGACCCGGCCAGCGGCGTCAGGGCTCCCGTCACCGCGTCCACCGAGTACGCCGTCAACGTGTCATCCCCCCAGTTCGCCACGTAGGCGAACCGGCCCTGCGGCGTGAAGACCAGGTTGATGGGGCGCACCCCGGTGGCGAAGGGAGAGCCAGGGATGGGCGACAGCGCTCCGGTCTCCGGGTGGATGGCGTAGACGGAGATGCTCGAGGAGAAATAGTTCAGCGCGTACAGCAGGCGCCCGTTGGGGTGCAGCCGCATGAACGAGGGGCGCTCGCCAGCCGCGAACGGGGCGAACGGCGCCGCGTCGAGCGCCCCTGTCACCGGGTCGATGACGTGCGCGGTGATGTCATGCGTGTAGAAGTGGCTCACGTAGGCGAAGCGCCCGCCGGGCCTCGGGCCTTCCGCGCCCGCGGGGCTTGTCGCGAGCGCGACCAGGCACCCGAACATGACGGACCACAGGACGCTTCGGGCCCGCGACATGGGCCGGGGCGTGGGACGAATCTCCAGGAGCACGGCGTCCTCTCTTTCTCGACAGGGATGTGGCGTCTGGGGGCCTGGACCGCGGGCCCGGGTGAAAGTCATCAGGCGCTGGCCGCGGTGCGCTCGGGCACGGAGGCGTCGGCCGGTCCGCCGCACCACCTGTGGAGCACTGCCTCCAGGGCCGGTACCCCCGCGCGCGTCAGTCCCCAGGCGCAGATGCCATCGGGCCGGACGAGCAGCGCGGGAGGAAGGTCGGCGCGGTCCCACGCGCGGCCGCGCGCCACCACCACCCGGTCCTTCCAGCCCTTCTCCACGACGGCCGCGAAGCGCCCCTCCGGAGTCCTGTCCATGAGGACGAACCGCCGCTGGCGCAGCAGCTCGTGGAGCCGGACGGGCGCCGTGTCCTGGACATCCAGCCGGACATCCGGGACGCGGCGTCCGACGAGCGAGTGGGCCCCCGAGCCGCGCGGCGGCGGATAGCGGAGCGTCAGCCCCGCGAACTCCTTCACCACGGGCAACTGGAGCGCCTTCACCTTCAGCGACTGCATGATGAGCCAGCGCACCAGCCGCAACGGGGCCGCGCTGGATATCTCGTACTTGAACACGAGGTCCGTCTTGCGAAGCGTCGCCTCCGCGATGGGGTGGCGCTCCTGCTGGTACGAGTCCAGCAAACCCTCCGGCGCGCGGCCCTCGAGCTCCGCGGTCAGCTTCCAAGCGAGGTTGATGGCGTCCTGCACTCCAACCTGGAGCCCCTGCCCTCCCGAGGGGATGTGCGTGTGCGCGGCGTCTCCCGCGAGCAGCACCCGGCCCACGCGGTAGCGGTCCGCCTGGCGCTGGTCGCTGCGGAAGCGGGACATCCACAGCGGCTCGTGGATGCCCAGGTCGACGCCGAGGATGCCGCGCACGCTCTCTTCCAGCTCCTCCACCGTGACGGGCTCCTCCAGGGGGACCCGCATGCGCGCGCGGTCCAGCACGATGAGCCGGAAGGTGCCGTCGCCATAGGGGAAGACCGCCACCGTGCCCCGCGCGCCGGTGATGGCGTGCACGGGGGGCTCCGGCGCGTGCTTCAGCCGCACGTCCGCGGTGACCAGGGAGCAGTCATAGGACATGCCCTCGAAGCCGATGCCCGACAGGGACCGCACCGCGCTGCGCACGCCGTCACACCCGACGACGTAGCTGGCGCGCTCGCTCCACGTCTTGCCGTCCGCGCCCTCCACCTCCAGCGTCACGCCGGAGTCGTCCTGTCCCAGCCCCACGACGCGGGCCTCGCGAACCAGCTCCGCGCCCGCGCGCAGCGCCCACTCCTCCAGCACCTCCTCCGTGCGGTTCTGGGGCATGATCAACATGAACGGGAAGCGCGAATCGAGCCGCCCGAAGTCCAGGTAGCTCTTCCCATCTCCCAGCGGGCCGAGCCTCCAGGGCAGGCCCCGCTCGATGGCGGTGTCCGCCTGACCGCGCATGTCGAGCAGCTCCATCGTGTACGGCGTCAGGCCGAACGCGCGGGACCACGAGGAGCGCTGGGCGCGGCGCTCCAGGATGCGGCAGGGGATGCCCGCGCTGGCGAGCTCCGCGGCGAGCGTGAGACCAGTCGGTCCGGCTCCGACGACGATGACCTTCGGGACGAGCGGCACGGGGCTCCTCGAGGCGACGGCGGGATGGGGTGGGCGGCTTCGGAGTCCGGACTCAGACCAGCTCCACGGACGCGTGGATGTTTCCGCGCACGGGCGCAGCCGGCGGCCGGTGGTCGGGCGCGTGCAGCACCATGGGCAACCCCAGCTTGGGGACCAGCGAGATGCGCATCGCCCGGTCGATGCGTGCCCCCGGGACGAGCGCCGGCCGGAAGCGCTGCAACACCATGGACAGCACCAGCTTCATCTCCAGCTGGGCCATGTGGCGCCCCAGGCAGTTGTGGGGACCGGCGCCGAAGGGCGTGTACTCGTGCACCGTGGGCGTGGCCGTCCGCCACCGCTCCGGGTCGAACCGCTGGGGGTTCGGAAAGAGCTCCGGCAGCCGGTGCGTCACGTAGGCGCTCGCGAACACCATGGCGCCCTCGGGAAGCTCATAGCCGCCCAACTGGCACGCCTCGCTCGTGTAACGCATCAGGAACGAGGCGGGCGGGAACAGCCGCAGGCTCTCCTTGATGACCAGGTCCAGGTACTCCAGCTTCTTGAGCTGCTCCACCGTGGGAGGCGCGTCGCCCAGCGTCGTGCGCAGCTCGTCCTGGAGCGTGGCCATCACCTGGGGATGGCGGTCCAGGAGGAAGAGCGTCCACGTCATCGACGCGGCGCTCGTGGAGTGGCACAGGACGTTGTAGGCCTCGCCCACGAGCTCGTCGTCCGTGAGCCCGTTCCCGTTCTCATCCCGCGCAGTGACGAGCGCGGAGAGCACGTCCACCTGCCCCGCCTCCGCCGCCCGCTTGCGCTGGATGAGCCCGGCCAGGATGTCCTCAATCTCCCGAGCGACGGCCAGCATCTCCCGGTAGGGCGTGCCCGGCAGGTCCACGCGGACCAGCAACGTGGTGGGCGCGGACGCCAGCTCCAGCAGCCGCGCGATGAGCTTCTCCAGCCGCTCGCCATCCCCGGCCGGGTCCAGGCCGAACATCGTCTGCATGGCGATGCGCATGATGAGCCGCAGCAAGTCCAGGTCGAGCCGGGAGCGCGTCTGCCCCACCTTCCACTTCTCCAGCTCCGCCTGGGTGAACCGGACGATGGTGTCCCGGCACGCGTCGATGCGCTGGGGACGGAAGGCGGGCTGCATCAGCGTGCGGTGCTTGCGGTGGGCCGCGCCGTTGAGCCGCAGCAACCCGAACGTCAGCCGCTCCATGGCCGAATCGCGGGGCAGGTTGCTCTCGCGGAAGGAGTCCGAGATGTAGCGGTCCGACTGGGTGAAGAGAATCTGGTTGTACTCGGGGCCCAGCGCGTACACGTGCCGAGGCCGCCGAGGGTCCCACGCGCTGACGGGGCCGTAGCGCTCGAACGCCCGCATGAAGTGCGCGGGTGGGTCCCCCAACATCCGGAGCCCCTCCAGCTGCCATCCAATCAACGGCAGCGAGCGAGGCCCCGGAAGGCGGGGCGCGCGAGCCTCCACGGCCCCGGCCGTCATGACACGCTCCGCACGGCCGCGTCTGCCGGGCGCTCCGCGGAGGCGATGACGAAGTCCAGGTTCTCGAAGGTGCCGAACCGCTTGAGGTAGGCGCGCGCCGCCCAACGCACCAGCGGGTTCATCCGCTCCGCCATCTCGCCCTCGCCCACCCGCCGCAACAGGAAGGAGGAATAGGGCGGGCAGACGTGCTCGCGGATGGACTGGACCTCCACCGCGCCGAAGCCCTCGGTCGCGAGCTTCCGAGCGTAGACGTCGCGGGTGTACATGTTGTCACCCTTGATGTGCATGTTCTGCCGCTCGAAGGCGCCCACCTTCTGTCCGGGCATCGGCAGGATGTCCGCCAGCACGACACGGCCGCCCGGCTTGAGGACCCGGAAGGCCTGACGGAAGAAGGCCTCACGCGTGTTGAAGTGGTGGGCGGCCTCCACGCACACCACCTTGTCGAACGTGCGGTCCTCGAAGGGCAGCTCCGTGGCCGAGGCCGCCCACAGGTTGATGCGCCCGCCCATGCCCCGCTCGAGGACACGGGCCTGCACCACCTTCAGCTGCGATTCGCTGATGTTGACCGCGTCGATGCGCGCCGGCCCGAACTCCTCCATCCACAGGAGGTCCTGGTCCCCGAAGCCGCACCCCACGTCGAGGAGCCGATCCCCGGGGCCGAGCCGGGCCGTGCGCGCGACCAGCCGCACCAACGCACGCGCCGCCTCGTCCAACGTGGCCGGAGCGTCCTTCCAGAAGCCCATGTTCATGAACATGCTCTCCTCGGAGAGAGAGCCGCCCTGGGCCAGGAAGCCATAGTGTGCGCGGACGCGGTAATCGTGCAGGCTCAGCTTACGGTATGCGTGTTGAAGGATGTTCATGGACCCACCTGTTTGGGATTGCGTTCCATCGAGCGCGGCGGGCGCCCGCGGCACGGCGGCGGACGGTTGGCGCTACTTGGTGGCCTGGACCACGCCGTGGGGCGTCCAGGCGCCGCAGGGGATGCGGTCGGCGCGCTTGAAGCCCGCCACCTTCAGCCAGGACTCGTACTGGTCCCACGAGTAGATCATCCCGCCCTCCGCGGGGATGGCCGCGAAGTACACGCTGTCCAGCGCCGCCATCAGCGGGCCGTCACCCGCGTCGTTGGAGATGGAGCTGAAGATGACCACCCGGCCACCGGGAGGCAGCGCCTCATAGGCCCGGCGCAGCAGGGAGGTGTTCTCCTCCGGCGTCCAGATGACGAGCTGATGAGAGAACAGGACGCAGTCGTGGCCCGGGGGGAACGGCTCCGCGAACATGTCGCCCGCGTGGACCTTGATGCGCTCCGACAGCCCGGCCTCCGCGATGCGCCGGCGCGTCAGGGGCGCGGTCCCCGGAATCTCCAGGACCGTCACCTCCAGGTTCGGGTACGCCTGGGCCAGCGCGATGGCGTTCACCCCGTCGCCGCCGCCCGCGTCCAGCACCTTGCGCACGCCGGAGAAGTCCACGTGCTTGAACAAGAGCGGGTTGGACAGCTCCGACCACGAGCGCATGTACTCGTAGAAGACCCGCTCCATGTGGGGGTTCTCCGACAAGCGGTGGTACAGGTCCCGCCCCCCGCCACGCACGCGGCGCAGGCCCACGTTGCGGTTGGACTTGAGCGACTCCGTGAAGTCGACCTGGCCCTCGTAGCAGATGTACTGCTCGAACCCGACGACCGACTTGAAGATGTCCCAGGTCTCCTCCTGGAACATGCGGCTGATGACCGCCGCGTTGCGGTACTTCCCGTCCACCTTCTCCGTCAGCCGCAGGGACGTGGTGCCCAGCAGCAGGATATCGATGGCCCGAGGCTGCAACTCCAGCCGCTTGGCGATCTCCTCCTTCACCAGGCCCGGCTTGTGCTCGAGCAGCTCGAACAGGTTGAGCTCGCAGGCCGCGTTCAGGTACTGGGCCGCGGAGGCGCCGAAGAGGATGAACGTCAGGTCATCGTGCGTCAGCGGCCCCGTGGCGGGCCGCGCCGGCACCTTCAAAAGCGCGTTGTCGGTCTTCATCTGGGTGTTCCTCCACTTCAAGGGATTACAGTCGTTCGACCGGCCACATCACGAAGGCAAGGCTCCGCCAGGACCCGCGGGGGCCTCGTCCTCGACTGATTCCTAGGGAGACGGCAAAGCCTTACGGCATCTGCTCACACCGGAGGGACCGCGGGCACATGTCCGTCCAGGTCTTGTTGAGATGGGTCAGACAGTCCGCGCGGACCCCGGGGAATCCCTTATCAATCCAGCGGAAGGAATTGAGACGCCCCACCGGCCGAAGAGAGTATCGTCCTTCAGGGTTCACCACGGCCTTGCATGACACGGATTCGTCACTGCCCACGAATACAGCCATTGTCTCGGTCCTCCCCCCCAACTCCAGGGAACCAATATTCAGCAGGTCGCCGCGGCGCTCACTCCTTCACGAGATGGAGGCGCACGCGTTTGAAGTGTTCCAATATTTCCACGGCGGACTTTTCCGTCCGCTCGGCCATCAACAGACTGGTGCGCTCGGTCCCCACGAAGCTGGCACACACGGTTTTATGTGCGTCATAGGCCCGTGCAACAGATTGGTAGAATTCCTCGCGCGCACTCTCCAACTCCGCCGGGAGCCGAGAAAAGACAGGTCTCAGCCCGGAGAGGACCTTCACCATGTATTCGTGGTCACGCCATCGCAAACCCGTCATGCCGGGGGGCGCCACGGGAGGCATCAGCGTGGGGCGGACCGACTTCTCGTAAGCCGTATAGGAGTAATCGCCGGTGAATCGCAGCGCCGCCTCGGCGCCATCCATCAGGGCGGTGACGCGCTCCAGGGCGGAGCGCGCGAACTCGAGGTTCTCCGTCTCCACGCCCTCGCGCAGGCCGTGGAGGAGCACCACCATCCCCTGCACCAGCGACATGAAGACATAGTGCCCACGCGTCCACCGACGCAATGCGTCCCGCTCGCCGGAGGCCGTCGAGCGGGGAGGCGGGAGCGGCTCGGCGCCCTCCCGGTGGAAGGGCCTGTCCAGGAGCACGTCGAAGAGCACGCTGAAGGCATGACGCAGTCGCCCCCACGCCGCGGGCTCCAGGTCCGTGCCGCTCGTGAGCGCTTCGTCCAGGAGCGTCACGAAGCCGTGGAGCGTGCTCTGGACAAGCAACGGCACCACCTGTCCGTCCACTCGGACAATGGCAAATGCCTGGTCATTGTCCTTGTTGCCCTGGGAGGCCTCTGGATCATCCACCACGGGCATGAAGTCCGCGGGCCCCAGCCCCAACCGGGCCAGCGCATCCCTGGCGGCGAGCATCGCCTGCTCCTCGGGGGAGCTCCGGTGCAGTCTGGCCAAGGGCTCCAAAACCGCCACGTGCGCGGCGGCTCCTTGGAGCTCACCGCGCACGCGTGGCAGCCGCTCAGGTCGCAAGAGATAGATACCCAGCGCCGTCACGTTTGCGTCTCCTTGCCAATCACTGGCATCCCCACCCGTTGCCAGCACATTGGCATGATTATGTTGTTTTGACAACTTCAATTGACTTTCAAGAATTTTGCCTTTACGGTCTTGGCCTTACACCAGCCATGGTTGGAGTTGTCCTGGAGGCATCTTCCCGTGGGGTTGGATAAATTCCTCTCAAACAAATACGAACAATCCCTCAGTCCCACGCTCGTCACACTCCTTCGACAACGAGCCGAGACCGAGCCGACACGCGAGGCCTTCAGCTTCCTGGGTGAGTCGGGTCAGGTGGAGCAACGGGTCGACTACGGCGCGCTCGAGCGTCAGGCCCGAGCCATCGCCGCGAGCCTTCAAGCACAGGGGGCGGAAGGAGAGCGCGCGCTGCTGCTCTATGCCCCCGGTCCGGAGTACGTGGCGGCCTTCTTCGGCTGTCTGTTCGCGGGGATGGTGGCGGTCCCCGTCTATCCGCCGGAGCTGGCGCGCCCGGAGCGAAGCCTGTCACGGCTGCTCGCCATCGTCCGGGACAGCGGGTCGAAGTGGGTGCTCACGACCGCGCCGTTGCGTGGCGTCGCGGAGGGGCTGTTCGCCGAGTACCCCGAGCTGGCGCGGCTGAGCTGGGAGCTGACGGATGAGCTGCCGCTCGAGGCGGCGGAGGCGTGGCGCGAGCCCGCGGTGGACACGTCCACCGTGGCGTTCCTTCAGTACACCTCCGGCTCGACGGGGACGCCGAAGGGCGTGGTGCTCACCCACGCCAACCTGCTCCACAACCTGGAGGCCATCCACGAGCGGTTCGGACTCACTCGACAGAGCCGGGGCGTCATCTGGCTGCCGCCGTACCATGACATGGGCCTCATCGGAGGAATCCTCGCGCCCATCCATGGCGGGCTCCCCGTGGACCTGATGTCCCCGCTCACCTTCCTGCAGGCTCCGTTCGCGTGGCTGAAAGCCATCTCGGAGCGCAAGGGGACGTGCAGCGGAGGCCCCAACTTCGCCTACGAGCTGTGCGTCCGGAAGGTCACCGAGGCCCAGAAGGCCACGTTGGACCTGTCCTCGTGGGAGCTGGCCTTCTGTGGCGCGGAGCCGGTGCGCGCGGACACGCTCGACGCGTTCGTCCGGGCGTTCGAGCCCTGCGGCTTCCGGCGAGAGGCGCTGTATCCCTGCTACGGCCTGGCGGAGGGGACGCTCATCGTCACCGGCCCCGCTCGAGGCAAAGGGGCCCGTGTCCAGACGTTCCAGCGGGACGCGCTGGAGGCTCATCGCGCCCTCCCGTTGGAGCACGCGCCCACGGACGCGCGGACCCAGGTCTCTCACGTGAGCTGTGGTGAGGCCGCGGTGGGGCTTCGCGTGGGCATCGTGGAGGCGGGGACGCGGCGGCGGCTCGACGCGGGCCACGTGGGAGAGGTCTGGGTCCAGGGTCCGAGCGTGGCCCAGGGCTACTGGCGGAACGCCGACGCGACGGAGCAAGCCTTCGCGGCCCACATCGCGGGCGAGGACGACGGGCCGTGGCTGCGCACCGGAGACCTCGGCTTCCTCCAGGACGGAGAGCTGTTCATCACCGGGCGGCACAAGGACCTCCTCATCCTCCGGGGACGCAATCACTATCCCCAGGACCTGGAGCTGACCGTGGAGCGCAGCCACCCCGCGCTGCGTCCAGGTTGCGCGGCGGTGTTCTCGGGCGGTGACGCATCCAGCTCGGGCGTCGTCGTCGTCCAGGAACTCGACCGGCGCTATCCGGGCGAGGACTGGGACTCCATCTCGAACGCCATCCGGCAGGCCCTCACGCTGCAACACGGCGTGGGCGTCGACGCCGTCGTCCTCATCCGCGCGGGTTCGCTGCCCAAGACGTCCAGTGGCAAGGTCCAACGCACCGCGTGCAGGGAAGCCTGGCTCGAGGGACGGCTCACGCCCATCCACACGGACGCGCCCGCCACGAGGGAGGCACCGGGCCAGCTCTCGCGAGATGACCTGATGGCGCGCTCCGAGGACGAACGGCGCGCCGTGCTCATCGACTTCCTCTCACGCGCGGGGAAGCTCCCCCCAGGACTGTCCACACGCGAGGCCGCGTCCCATTCGCTGGGGCTGGACTCGCTCGGGCTCGTCGAGTTGAAGCACCGCCTCGAGCGGGACCTGGGCCTCTCGTTGGAGTTGAGGATGCTGCTGGGCGCTCCTTCCCTGGAGGAGCTCGCCACCCACCTGATGGAGGCGCTGCGCGCGGAGGCGCCATCGCCACGAGCCGAGGAGTTCCCCCGAGACCAGGAGGCCCACCTGCTCCTGACGCCCGGACAGCGGGCCTTGTGGTTCCTCCATCAACTCGCGCCCGCCTCTCCGGCCTACATCCTCGCGAGGGCGGCCTACATCCGCGGGCCCCTGGACGTGTCCGCGCTGCGCCGCGCGTTCGAGTTGCTCGTCGCGCGCCACCCTTCCCTGCGCGCCACCTTCCCGCTCGTTGGAGAAGAGCCCGTCCAGCGGCTCCACGCCCGGCGCGCGGACGTCCTCCAGGTCGTCGACGTCTCGGGCGAGGACTCACGCACGAGCGACACCCGACTGCGAGAGGCGGCCTTCCAACCCTTCGACCTCGCCCAGGGTCCGCTGCTCCGCGCGACGTTGTTCTCGAAGGCCGCCGACGAGCACGTCCTCCTGCTCGCGGTCCATCACCTCATCGCTGACTTCTGGTCGATGTCCCTGCTGGTGGAGGAGCTGCTCCGCCTCTACGAGGGGCCCTCGGGCGAGAGCACCCTGCCTCCGCCCGGACACCCCGCGGCGTGGCTCCAATGGCAGCAGCAATACCTGGCGGGGCCTCGCCAACAGACGGACTGGGATTACTGGCGGCGGCAGCTCGACGGCCCCTTGCCGCTCCTCGAGCTTCCTCCCCCATCGATGTCCTCCACGCCCCCGGCACCGGTCCATCACTTCGTGCTGGGGCCTCGGCTGCGACAGCGCGTCGACGACTTCTCCCAGCGCCATGACGTGACGCCCTTCGTCGCGTTGCTCGCGGCGTTCCAGGCGTTGCTGCACCGGTTGAGCGGACAGGATGACCTCATCGTGGGGACCCCGGTGGCGACGCGGAGCCATCCAGGCGCCTCGCGACTGGTGGGCTACTGCGTCAACACCCTGCCGCTTCGCGTGAGCCTGGCGGATGGACCCGGGTTCGCCGCGCTCGTCCAGCGCACCCGCGACCTCGTCCGGGGAGCCCTGGAGCATCAAGAGCTCCCCTTCCCCCTCATCGTCGAGCGATTGCGCCCGGAACGCGTCGCCGACCGCACGCCCATCTTCCAGACCGTCTTCGTCCACCAGCGCAGCCCCGTCGCGAGCCATCCCGAGCTGTCGTCCTTCGCGCTGGGCGAAGGCACCGCGCGGCTGAGCCTGGGCGGCGCGAGCGTCGAGCCGCTGCCACTACCTCCCGCCGCGTCCCCCTTCGAGCTCATGCTCGCCGTCGCGCCGACCGACGCGGGGCTCTCCTGCGCCTTCGAGTACGACCCGGCGCGGCTCGACGCGGCCTTCATCGAGCGGCTCGCGGCGCAGTACGAGCACCTGCTGGAAGCGGGGCTGGACGACGCGGACACGCCCATCGCTCGACTGCCGCTGTTGCCCGCGTCGCAGCGTGCGCAGCACCTGGCCGCGCGGAACGCATCCCACCGGCCTTATCCCCCAGACGATTGTCTGCACACGCTCGTGGCCCGTCAGGCGCGACGGACTCCAGACGCGGTGGCGCTGGTGCACGGCGCACAGCGGATGACCTACGGCCAGCTCCTCGCGCGGGTCTCGGGGTTGGCCGCGAAGCTGCGCGCGCTCGGCGTGGGTCCCGAGGTCCGCGTCGGCGTCTTCAGCCACCGCACGCCCGACCTGGTCGCGGGGCTGCTCGCGGTGCTCGAGGCGGGCGGGACCTACGTGCCGCTCGACCCCCTGTATCCACAGCCGCGCCTGGACTTCATCGTCCGCGACGCGCGCATCCACGTCCTGCTCACGGAGCGCTCCCTGGACACGCGGCTGCCCGCGAGCACGGCCCACCGCCTCTTCCTGGATGAAGCGCGCGACGTGGCGACACCAGCCCCCTCGGAGGCAGTCCACCCCGAGCACCTGGCGTACATCCTCTACACCTCCGGCTCCACCGGTCAGCCCAAGGGCGTGGCCATCGCCCACCGCGCCGCCTCGAACTTCATCCACTGGGCCGGTGAAGCCTTCAGCACCGACGAGCGAGCGGGGGTCCTCGCGGCCACGTCCATCTGCTTCGACCTCTCCGTCTTCGAGCTGTTCGCGACCCTGGCGCACGGAGGCCGCGTCATCCTGGTGGACAGCGCGCTCCACCTGACTGAGCAGGCCTCGGCGGCCACCGTCACGCTCATCAACACGGTGCCCTCGGCCATCACGGAACTGCTCAACGCGGGCGGCATCCCCGACACGGTGCGCACCATCAACCTCGCGGGTGAGCCCCTCACGCAAGAGCTCGTGCGGCGGCTCCACCAGGAGACGAAGGCCGCCCGCGTGGTGAACCTGTATGGGCCCTCGGAGACCACGACGTACTCCACGTTCACCCCGCTGCCCGCCGAGCCCTCCGAGCCGGTGAGCATCGGTGGGCCGGTGGCCAACACCCAGGTCTACGTGCTGGACCCTCACCTCCAACCCGTGCCCGTGGGCGTCCGAGGAGAGCTGTTCATCGGTGGCGCGGGCGTGGCGCGCGGCTACATCGAGCGGCCCTCGCTCACCGCCGAGCGATTCCTCCCAGACCCGTTCTCCCACGAGACGGGGGCGCGGATGTACCGGACGGGAGACCACGTGCGACAGCGCCCGGATGGGACGCTGGAGTTCCTGGGCCGGGTTGACCATCAGGTGAAGCTGCGAGGCTTCCGCATCGAGCTGGGCGACATCGAGTCCGCGCTCCGGCAGGCCCCTGGAGTGCGCGATGCCATCGTCGTTCTCCGAGGAGAGGGCGCGCGACGAAAGCTCGTCGCCTGCGTGGTGCCAGCGGCCCGCGAGGGCGAGGGGCCCGAGGTGTCCGCGCGCGGCCTGCGCGAGCACCTGCGCGCACGGCTCCCTGAGTTCATGGTGCCGGCGACCCTGCTGCTGCTGAAGGAGTTGCCGCTGACGCCCAACGGCAAGGTCGACCGCGCGGCGCTGCCCTCCTCGGACACCGGCGCCGAGGAGCTCGAATCCGGTTACATCGCCCCGCGCAATGAGCTGGAGGCGCGCATCGCCCAGGTCTTCGCGGAGCTGCTCCAGCACGAGCGCGTGGGCGTACACGACAACTTCTTCGACCTGGGCGGCAACTCCCTGCTGGCGACCCGGGTGGCCTCGCGGCTGTCCACCGCGCTCCAGGTCCAGACCAGCGTCCGCGCCGTCTTCGAGCACCGGACCGTGGCCACCCTCGCGGAGAACCTCGCGCGGGCCCAGGCGTCGTCCTCCGGTCCCCTCACCATCACCGCGCAACCCCGGGTGCCATATCGCCGCGGCTAGTGCGCGCGAGGAGAGAACCCCATGTCCACCGACACCGCCTCCCTCCAAGGCCGATTCATCTTCCCCGCGTCCGCGAGCCAGCAGCGGCTCTGGTTCCTCCACGAACTGGACGCCCAATGGAGCGTGGCCTACCACCTGCCCGTCGCCTTCCGCGTCGCCGGCGCGGTCGACCGCGTCGCGCTGCAACGCGCCCTCAACCTCGTGGTGGCCCGACACGAAGCCCTGAGGACGCGGCTGGCGTACCTGGATGGCGAGTTGGTGCAGGTCATCCATCCCGACGCGCGCGTCACCCTCTCCTTCGCCGACCTGAGCCACGTGCCCGCGAACGAGCGAGGTGAGCAGACGCGGCGACTGCTCGCGGCAGAGGCCCGGCGCCCCTTCCAGTTCACCGAGGACAGCCTCTTGCGGGTGTGCCTGTTGCGCATGGGCGCCACGGAGCACGTGCTGCTCGTGACGGTGCATCACCTCGTCGCGGATGGGAGCTCCGTGGAGCTGCTCGTGCGCGAGCTGGTGGACAGCTACGACGCCTGCCTCCGAGGCGCCGAGCCCTCCCCCCCGGCCCTCCCCATCCAATACGCCGACTACGTCGAGTGGCAACGGAAGTGGCTCGGCACCGAGGCGCACGCGGCCCAGAGCCGCTACTGGAAACAGAAGCTGGCGGGCGCGCCCCAGGCCATGGAGCTGCCCGTGGACCATCCGCGTCCCTCGGTCCAGACGTTCCGCGGCGCCACCACGGAGTTCACCCTCTCCCCAGAGCTGGGCGCGGCCGTCCGCCGCCACGCCCGCGCCAACGGCGTCACTCCGTACATCCTCCTGCTCCAGGCGTTCGCCATCGTGCTGCGGCGGTACACGGGGCAGGACGACTTCCTCATCGGCACCCCCGTGGCGAACCGGGAGCGTCCTGAACTGGAGCCGCTCATCGGGTTCCTCGCCAACACGCTCGTGGTGCGCGTGGACCTGTCCGGTGACCCGCGCATGGACGCGATGAGCGCGCGCATCCGGGAGACGCTCCTGGAGGCGCTCACGCACCAGCAGCTCCCCTTCGAGCAGCTCGTCGAAGCGCTCCAGCCCCAGCGCACGCTGAGCCACAACCCGCTCTTCCAGGTGATGTTCGGGATGCAGGAGGCGCCGCTCGCGCGCCTCGCGATGGGAGGACACACGCTGGAGCGGCTGCCCGTGGACCCGGGCACCTCCCGC
Organism: Myxococcus stipitatus; assembly: GCF_037414475.1. The sequence goes on from NZ_CP147913.1 coordinate 3,776,214, forward strand.
TTCGACCTGTCCTTCTTCCTCATCGACGACGGGGACCGCGTCCACGGCATCGTCGAGTACAGCTCCGACCTGTTCGAGGCCGACACCATCACCCACCTCGTCCAGCACTTCACCCGGGCGGTCGAGGGGATGCTGGACGAAACCCATCCGCGCCTCTCGCGACTCGCCTTGGACACCGAAGCCGACCGGCGGGAGCTGCTCGCGCGGGCCTTCCACGCGGAGCCTCGCGCCTTCGTTCCCATCCACGAGGCGGTCGCCGCGCAGGCCGCGCGGACGCCCGAGCGTGTGGCCGTGCAGTGCGGAGCCATCCGCCTCACCTATCGGGAGCTGATGACCCGGGTCCACCGGCTCGCGGGGGCCTTGCGCGCGCGCGGCGTACGCACCGAGGACAGGGTCGCCATCCATCTGGAGCGCTCGCCGGACCTCCTCGTCGCGCTGCTCGCGGTGCTCGAAGCGGGTGGAGCCTACGTCCCCGTGGACCCGCGCTACCCGCATGAGCGCATCCGCGCCATGCTCGAGGACGCGCGCCCTCGGGCCCTCGTTACGACGCCCCAGCTCGCGTCCCTGGCCGTGGACATCCCCCACGTCCTGACTCCGGACGAGGTGGCCGAGACCGACCAGAACATCGCGCCGAGCCCCACCGCGGGAGAGCACACGCTCGCCTATGTCCTCTACACGTCGGGCTCCACCGGCCGCCCCAAGGGCGTGATGGTGACCCACGGAGCGCTCGCCAACTTCCTCGACACCATGGCGCGCGAACCCGGGCTGAGCGGCGAGGACGTCCTCGCCGCGGTGACCACGTTCTCGTTCGACATCGCCGCGCTGGAGCTCTACCTGCCGCTGCTCGTGGGCGCGCGGGTGGTGATGGCCACGCAAGAGCAGACGGCGGATGCACGGGAGCTGGCGGCGCTGCTCGACACGCACGACGTGACGGTGATGCAGGCCACGCCCGCCACGTGGCGGCTCTTGACGGACACAGGCTGGCGCCCCTCCGGAAGCTTCACCGCGCTCTGCGGAGGCGAGGCCCTCCCGCAGGACCTCGCCGACCTCCTCATGTCTGGCGGCGGCGCGCTGTGGAACCTCTACGGCCCCACCGAGACGACGGTGTGGTCATGCCGCAAGAGGCTGCATCCCGGCGAGCGAGTCACGCTGGGCCGGCCCGTGGGCAACACGAGCACCCATGTGCTGGACGAGCACCTGATGCCCGTTCCCTCCGGTGTGAGCGGCGAGCTGTTCATCGGCGGAGAGGGCGTGGCCCGTGGGTACTGGGGGCTTCCGGAGCGCACCGCCGAACGCTTCGTGCCCGATCCCTTCTCCACAAGCCCGGGCGCGCGCCTCTATCGCACCGGGGACCTGGTGCGCCGGCGTCCCGACGGTGACCTCGTCTACCTGGGACGCGCCGACCATCAGGTGAAGCTCCGCGGCTTCCGCATCGAGCTGGAGGAAGTGGAAGCCGTCCTGAGACGCCACACGGAGGTGCGTGACGTGGCGGTGCGCGTGTGGGGGACGGACGAGGCCCGCCGGCAGCTCGTCGCCCATGTCGTCCCCGCCAGGACCCAGCCTCCCGAGGACCTCTCGCGTCGGCTTCGTGAGCACGCCCGCGCGCACCTCCCCGAGTACATGGTGCCCGCCACCATCGCCCTGCTGGACACGCTCCCGCTGACGCCCAACGGCAAGGTGGACCGCCGCGCGCTGCCCTCCCCAGACGCCGCCTCCACCTCCAGCGAGCGCACCCGCGTCGCGCCTCGTAGCGACACCGAGCGACAGGTCGCCGAGGTCTGGACCCGGCTGCTCGAACGCGAACAGGTCAGCGTCCATGACGACTTCTTCGAGCTGGGCGGCAACTCGCTGCTCGCCGGACGCCTCGTGCAGCTGCTCGACCAGGTGTTCGGCGTGCGGGTGCCCATGCGCGACCTCTTCATCAACGCCACCATCGCCCACCTCGCGACCGTCATCGACACGCGGCGCCGACAAGCGCCCTCGATGACGAAGCCCGCGTCGGACACACCGCTGGACGGACTGAGCGACGCCGACGTGGATGTCCTGCTGAACGACTCGCTGCTGAGCCACGCCCTCTCTCAGGAGACTCGCAGGTGATGCCCTCTCAGAACGACTCGGTCCCAAGGCCCCTCGAGGACAAGCGCGCCGCGCTCACGCGCTGGCTCCGGGAGCGCGGGGCAGACCCCGCCAACCTGACGCCCACGCAGCGACGCCTGTGGATGCTGCTCCAGTTGGACGGCTCCCTGCCGGCCCAGGTGTTGACGGCGCGCGAGCTGCGAGGCGCCTTGGAGCTGGCCCCGCTTCAGCAAGCCGTCGCCGAGGTCGGCCGCCGCCACGACCTGCTGCGCAGCACCTTCAAGGACGTGGGGGGCACGCCGCTGCGGCGCGTCCACCCCATCGCGGCGCTGTCCCTGCGGCTGACGGACGCGACCGGCACGGACGCCGCGGAGCGCCTCTCAGACCTCGCTCGAGAGATGCTCGCTCCGCGCGCCGACGTCGCCTCCGGGCCGCTGTTGGACGTGCAGCTCGTCAAGCTCGCCGCCGACCACCACGTGCTGTTCGCGTCGGGCCACGAGCTGGTCGTGTCGGCCTCGGCCCTGGAGTCCTTCCTCCACGAGATTCTCGCGACGTACGCCGCCCTCCACTCGGGAGCCTCCCTGGATGAAGGCCCCGCGCTCTCTCACACGGAGCACGCCGTCCTCGAGCACGCCTGGCTCACCGGACCCGAGGGAGCGGCGACAATCGAGTCGTGGCGCCGACGCCTCGCGGACGTGCCCGTGCTCCAGCTCCCCACGGACCGGCCCCGGCCCGCGGTGAAGACCCACCGCTCCGCGTCGGTCCACCAGCTCCTGTCACCGGAGATTCTGGAACAGCTGTCCGCGCTCGCCACACGCGCGGAAGAGGAGTTGGGGACGGTGCTGCTGACGGGCCTCCAGACCCTGCTGGCCCGTTACTCCCTCCAGACCGACGTGACGGTGGGGGTGCGCGACGAGCACCCCGTGAGCGCGGAGTCCGAACCGCCCGGCCCTGGGCGGGGTCCCCTCGTCTTGCGAGTCGGCTTGGGCGGAGACCCATCCTTCGAGGACGCGCTCCGGCGCACCGGCCGAGCCCTGCGTGAAGCGCGGAGGTGGGCGCGCGTGCCGTTCGGCACCCTCGTGGACGCACTCCAGCCATCGCGTGACCTCAGCCGCACGCCCTTCTTCCAGACCCTCTTCCAGTTCCGCGACGCACGCGAGGTGCTCGACCTGCTCCCCGGCCTGCGAGTCACGCCTCACGTGCCGCGCGTGGGGACCACCCCGGTGGACGTGACGCTCGCCGCGACCGCCACGCAGGAGGGTCTGCACCTGCGCGTGGATTACAACACCGACCTCTTCGACGCGAGCACCGCGCGGCGGATGCTCGACCATCTGCGCACGTTGCTCGAAGGAGCGCTGACCAGGCCCACGAGCACCCTCTCCGCGCTGCGGCTGCTGCCCGCCGAGGAGTGGGGCCAGGTCCTCCATGGCTGGAACGCGACGGCCCACGCCGCGCCCATGGAGAAGTGTCTGCACGAGCTGGTGGAGGAGCAGGCCGCGCGCACCCCGGGCCTCATCGCCATCACCGGTCCGGGCGGCGAGCTCACCTACGCGATGCTCGACGAGCAGGCGAACCAGCTCGCGCATCACCTGCGAGGGCTCGGGCTGGAGCGCGAGGACCGCGTGGCGCTGTGCCTGGAGCGCTCGGTGGAGATGGTCGTCTCCATGCTCGCGGTCCTCAAGGCGGGAGGCGCCTACGTTCCGCTGGACCCGGAGCACCCCACGGAGCGGCTCGCGCAGCTGCTCACGGACAGCGGCGCCCGGGTGCTCATCACCCAGCGGTCGCTCACGGCGAGGGTGGGGACGTCCTCGGCGAAACGGCTCCTCGTGGACGAGGACTGGCCCTCCATCGCGGCGAACCCTCGCGAGGCCCCGTCTCGGACGACGACGCCCGCGAACCTCGCGTACCTCATCTACACGTCCGGCTCCACGGGGACACCGAAGGCGGTGATGCTCACGCACCGGGGCATCGTCAACAACCTCACGTGGAGACAGGCCACGTGGCCACTCACCTCCGAAGACCGCGTCCTTCAGAACCACCCGTTCAGCTTCGACCCGTCCGTGTGGGCGACGTTCTGGCCCCTGCTCGTGGGCGCGCGCACCGTCGTCACCGCCGCGGGGCAGGCCACCGACAGCCGCTCGATGGTGGAGCTGATGCGCGCCCAGGGCATCACCGTCTATGGCGCGGTGCCGTCGCTCAACTCGGTGTTGATGGAGGAGCCGGAGATTGGCCGCTGCACCCGCCTGCGCTACGTGCTGAGCGGAGCGGAGGCCCTCACTGGTGCGCTCCAGCGCGGCATCTTCTCGCGCGTGTCGGCCACGGTGGCGAACCTGTACGGCCCCACCGAGACGACCATCGATGCGACGAGCTGGACGTGCCCGCGCGTGGAGGAGCCGGAGGCGGCGCCCATCGGTCGGCCCATCGGCAACATGCGCACCTACGTCGTCGACGCACACCTCCAACCGGTTCCCGTGGGTGTGCCCGGTGAGATTTGCGTGGGCGGCGCGGGACTGGCGCGCGGCTACCACGGGAGGCCCGGCCTGACGGCGGAGCGCTTCGTTCCGGACCCGTTCTCCGGTGAGCCGGGCGCGCGGCTGTACCGGACAGGCGACCTGGGGCGGTACCGGGCGGACGGCGCCATCATGTTCCTCGGCCGCGTGGACGACCAGGTCAAGGTCAGCGGCTACCGCGTGGAATTGGGCGAGGTCGAGGCCGCGCTCGGCCAGCACCCCGACGTGCGCGAAGTCGTCGTCGTGGCCCACGCCAGCGGCCCGGACATGAAGCGGCTCGTCGCGTACATCGTGCCCGCGGAGAACGCCGCGCCCCAAGCGCGCGCCCTGGCGACCTACCTGGAGGCATACCTGCCGGCGTACATGGTGCCCACTGTGTTCGTCATCGTCGGCGAGCTGCCCCGGACGGCCAACGGCAAGGTGAACCGCCAGGCGCTGCCCGCCCCTCAGGTCGAACGGCCGGAGTCGCGCACGGACTTCACGGGGCCCCGCTCACCGCTGGAGGAGGAGATCGCCGCGGCCTTCGGGAGCGTGCTCGGCACGACACGCGTGGACATCCACGACGACTTCTTCGGCGTCGGTGGCACGTCGCTCATGTTGGCGAGGCTGGCGTCGCGGCTGCTCAACCGCTTCAACATCGCCATCCCCGTCCACCAGTTCTTCAAGGTACCCACCGTGGCGGGCGTCGCGAACGTGGTGGAGACCTTCCAACGCGAGGGCCTCGAGGCCGTGCTGATGAATCAGCACGCCACGCGCCTGGACACGGACGCCACCCTGGCCCCGGACATCTCGCCCGAGGGTCTGCCCGAGGCCGACTTCCTCGACCCGTCCGCCGTCCTGCTCACGGGGGCCACGGGCTATCTGGGCGCGTTCCTCCTGCAGCAACTGCTGCTGCGCACGCACGCCACGGTCTACTGCCTCGTCCGCGCGGACACACCCGCCCAGGCGATGAAGCGCGTGCGGGAGACAATGCAGCAGTACCTCGTCTGGGACGAAGCCCACGCGGCGCGCATCCGTCCCCTCGTCGGAGACCTGGCGCGGCCGCGCCTCGGACTGAGCGAGGCGGAGTGGGACGCGATGGCCGGCAAGCTCGACGCCATCTACCACAACGGCGCGCTGGTCAATTTCGTCTACCCCTACTCCGCGCTGCGAGGCCCGAACGTGCAGGGCACCCAGGAGGTGCTGAGGCTCGCGTGCCTGCGCAGGCTCAAGGCCGTGCACTACGTCTCCACCATCGACGTGCTGCTGGCCACGCACATGCCGCGCCCCTTCCTGGAGGACGACTCACCGCTGCACAGCCCGGTGGAGGTGCCCGGCGGCTACACCGGGAGCAAGTGGGTGGCGGAGAAGGTCGTCGACATCGCCCGCGCGCGCGGCATCCCCGTGGGCATCTACCGGCCCGGCCTCATCCTGAGTCACGAGGAGACGGGAGCGACGCAGACCAACGACTACCTGCTGGTCGCGTTCCGGGGCTACGTCCCCATGGGCATCCTCCCCGAATACCCGCGCATCTTCGACACCATCCCCGTCGACTACGCCGCGAAGTCCATCGTCCACATCTCCCTCAAGCGGGAGGCGCTCGGTCGCTTCTTCCACCTGTTCAACCCGGCGCCCGTCTCCCTGCACCAGTTCTGCGAGTGGATTCGCACGTACGGATACGACTTCGACATCGTCCCCTTCGACGAGGCGCGACGACGGGCCTTGGAAGTCGACGCGTCGCACCCGCTCTACCCCCTGGTGCCGCTCATCCGCGACGCGGAGGCAGAGCCCCAGCCCGCGCTCGACCCCTCCGTCATCGGCGAGCTCCAGCCAGCGATGGAGTGCGCCAACGCGCTGGAGGTGCTGGCGGGCAGCGGCATCCGTTGCCCTCCCATGACCGAGGCCCTGGCGCACCGCTGCATCCAGTACCTGGTCGACGTCGGCTTCCTCCCGCATCCCGAAGCGCTGCGCGCCGCCCGCGCGAGACAGGTTGCTGGAACCTGAGCGGCCACGCCCGATTCCTCCCACTGCAAGAGACGAGTCCCTGAATGATCCACCACGTCGAGTTGACCCAACCTGTCCTCAAGTACGTCCGTGAGCAATCCCTGCGCGACAACGCCATCCTCCGCGACCTGCGCGAGGAGACGTCGCACCTGCCGCTGCGCACGATGCAGATTCCCCCGGAGCAGGGGCAGTTGCTCTACCTGCTGACGCGGCTGATGGGCGCGCGCAAGACGCTGGAGGTGGGCGTCTTCACCGGTTACAGCACCCTGTGCACCGCGCTCGCGCTGCCGCCGGACGGAAAGGTCGTCGCGTGCGACTTGAGCGAGGAGTGGGTCTCCATCGGCCGGCGCTACTGGAAGCTCGCGGGCGTGGACGACCGCATCGACGTGCGTCTCGGGGATGCGCACAACACCCTCGAGGCGCTGGTGTCCGGCCCCGACCGGGGGACGTTCGACCTGGCGTTCATCGACGCGGACAAGGAGAGCTACGAGCACTACTACGAATACACGCTCCGGCTGCTGCGCCCGGGCGGGTTGGTGGTGCTCGACAACACGCTCTGGTCCGGCAAGGTCGCGGACCCGGCCATCTCCGACCCGGAGACGAACTCACTGCGCCGCATCAACGCGAAGCTCCTGCACGACGAGCGCGTGGACCTGAGCATGCTCCCCTTCGCGGACGGGCTGACCTTCGCGCGCAAGCGCTGAACCCATGCCGCCGACCTCCCTCCCCACCGCGAGCCGTCCCCCGCCGCCCTCCGGCATCCCCGGTGGGCCGGGCGTCGTGCTCGCGTTGCTGTTGCTGGTCGGCGGCACCTGGGCGGCCCTGGCGCCCTACCAACCGCCCGCGCCTGTTCCCGCCTCCGCTCCCGTCGAGGACTTCTCCGCGGAGCGGGCCTTGGCCCACGTGTCGCAACTCGCGCGGGAACCCCATCCGGTGGGCTCGCCGGAGCATGCGCGCGTGCGGGAGTACCTCCTCGCGCGGTTGGAGGAGCTGGGCCTCTCACCCGAGATTCAACGGGCTCCGAGCGTGGCCGAGTTCCCGACGCCGTTCGGTGTGACCTACCGGTCCGCGGCCGTCGTCCAGAACGTGCTCGCCCGAATGCCAGGACGCTCCAGCGAGCGGGCCCTCTTGTTGATGGCGCACTACGACTCCGTGCCCGCGGGCCCGGGCGCCAACGACAACGCCGCCGCGGTGGCCACCCTCCTGGAGACGGCGCGTGCGCTGAGGGCCTCTCCCCAGAAGCCCGGCCACGATGTCTTCTTCCTCTTCACGGACGCGGAGGAGGTCGGACTCCTCGGAGCGCAGGCCTTCTTCACGCGGCATCACCGGCGCCATGTCGTGGCCACGGTGCTCAACTTCGAGGCCCGTGGCAGCCGAGGACCGGTCCTCATGTTCGAGACGGGACCGGACAGCGGCGGGCTCATCGACGAGCTCGGCGCGACGGTGCCCACCGCGCTCGCGAGCTCGCTGTTCGACACGGCCTACCAGTACCTGCCGAACATGACCGAGTTCACGCTCGCCAAGGCCGCCGGAATCCCCGGGCTGAACTTCGCGTACATCGACGGCCTCACGGACTACCACGGGGCGCTGGACGCTCCGCGCAACGTGGACGCGCGCACCCTGCAACACCAGGGAGAGTACGCGCTGCGGCTCACCCGGAGGCTGTCGGAGGGCTCGCTGTCACCGCAGGGGACCTCCAGCCGGGTCTTCTTCAACGTCGCGGGCCTGGGACTCGTCACCTACCCGGAGCGGTGGAGTCCATTTCTCGCCCTGGGCGCGACGCTCCTCTGGGCGGCCGTCATCGCGCGCGGACTTCGGGAGAAGACGTTGTCGGTGGGGCCACTCGCGCGCGGACTGGGTGCCTTCCTCCTCGTCTGCGTGGGTGTCATCGCCATCGCGGCCGTCATCAGCGTCCTCGCGGGCGCGACCCATCCCGAGTCCCGCCGCGCCGGAGACACGTACGACAGTGGCCTGTACCTGGTGGGCCTGCTCGCGGTGACGGCCTCGGTGGCCGCGCTCTTCGTCGCGAAGCTGGGCTCACGCATCGGCGTGCGCACCCTCGCCCTCGCGGCCTGCGCACCCTGGGCGCTGCTCGCGGTGCTGACCGCGTTCCTCGCGCCCGGCCTCGGCTTCCTGTTCACCTGGCCCCTGGCGAGCACGGCGCTCGGGCTGGTGCTGCTCCCCTCCGCTCCCGGCGCGGCCCCTTGGCGTTGGCCATCGGCGATGACGTTGTGCGCCATCCCTCCGCTGCTCATCGTGGCGCCCCTGCTCGTCCTCACCTTCGTGGGGCTCACGCCGAGGCTCGCCGTCGTGACGGCGCTGCTCGCGGCCCTCCTCTGCGGACTGCTCGTCCCGCTTCTCCACGCGCTGACGGCGCCCAGGCCCTGGCCAATGCCAGCGGCCACCCTCGCGCTGGGGCTCGGGCTCGTCGCCCTGGCGAGCATTCCTCGAGCGCCCACTCCCGAGCATCCCCGGCAGAACAACGTCGTCTATGCATGGGACGCGGACAGCGGGCAAGCCCTCTGGTTCAGCAGCGACGAAGAGCTGGATGACTGGACGCGGCAATTCTTCCGCCAGGAGGAGACACGACAAGGGCCGCTGCCAGACTTCATGCCGCGCTGGGGCCAGGACTTCTGGTTCGCGCCCGCCCCGGTGCTCGACGCGCCCGCGCCCCGCGTCGAGCTGCTCGACGACACCGTCACGGCGGACCGGAGGACCTTGCGGCTGAGAATCACCTCGCCCCGGGGAGCACGCAGCGCGGCCGTGTCACTCACGGGCGCGCCCGTGCTCGGCTACGCCGTGGATGGCGCTCGTGCCTCTTCCTCCGACCCGCCCGTCGCGGCGGACGCCGAGTGGACCCTGTGGCTCGAGACCCTGCTCCCGGAGGGGAACCTCCTGGAGGCCACCTTCCCGGCGGCCCGGCCCATCTCCGTTCGTGTCTTGGACCGCACCGAGGGCCTCCCCTCGCTGTCTGGCTTCACGGCCACGCGAAGACCTCCGGACATGATTCCCGCGCCAGCCTTGGACGTGGAGAACTGGGGCAATGCCACCTACGTCAGCCACGCTCTCCACATTTCCGCCCACCCGGCCCTCTCCGGCACACGGCAATCATTGCCGATGGCCGCGGAGCACCCTGGAAATGATTGACATTGACGCCTGGATTTAAAGAAAAGGGCCGAGTAGGTTTTAGAACAATGCCTGTCACTGCGCGCCTGAACAGGATGTCCCTGGGAGCAGCCCTCCTGGCGCTGACGCTGACGTTCTCGTCCGCGCACGCGGCGGACACTCCCGCGCCCGCCCCCGTGGTGGAGCTGGCGCAGGTGCTCTCCTTGCGCCTCCGGATGAAGCGGCTCGAGCCGCAGGAGCGGCGCGAATTGGAGGAGCGGTTGGCGCGCGGAGAGAATCCCTCGCGCCTCTATGCGGAGGTGATGGACCGCTGGTTGACGCGGGACTTCTACCGGAAGCTCTCGAGCGCGCTGGCCTTCACTCCCGCCGCGACGCATTTCTTCGTGGGGACGCTGTCACGCTTCCGTGAGGATGGGCAGTGGGTCTACTACCTGCCCCACACCGTGGACGCGTCGCGTCCGGCGGAGGCTCCGCCCTGCTCGCGCGCCCAACGCCAGACGGCGCCGGCCTGGTGGGGCCGGGGACAACCCGTCTCCATCTGCCAGGACAGCTACCGGCCGGAGAACGCCTTCGACGCGGTCGGCTACTGCGGTGGACAACCCGAGCCCACCATCCCCACGCCGCCCCGGCCGGGCTGTGGCTGCGGCCCTCTTCTGTTGGGTTGCCTCCCCCCGGACGAAGAGGCGCCGCGCCTGGACCCGCGCTTCGTCGAGGCGATGATGAGCGAGGTGACGGAGACCGGCGCGGAGCTCATGTCGAAGGGGCGCCCCTTCGACGAGCTGATGACGACCTCCACCACGTGGCAGACGGGCCTGACGCGCTTTCTGTACCTGCGGCGGGAGATGCTGGCGAAGGTGTCCCAGCAGCCCTTCTCTCCGGCGTTGGAGAAGGAGCTGCTTCGGATGTTGGCCACGGTGGACCTGGAGGCCCCGGGCCAGTTCGTGGAGCGCCAGGGTGAGTACCAGGGCAGTGGCCTCTTCCTGAACACCCCCGTCATGGCCGCGTTCGTGGGGACCTCCCGCGCGACGATGCAGTTGATGTTGTCGCAGTTCCTCTGCGTGGACTTCCCGGCGAACACCGTGGACAGCCAGACGCTGCTCACCGTCACCAGCGGGCAGCACCAGGGCGTGCGCTTCGAGGTGTACGAATCCCCCATGCGCAACCAGAGCGCGTGCAGCGGATGCCACGCCCCCATGGACGCGGGGTCGGGCTTCCTCGTGGGCCTGCGTCCGCCCATCTTCGGCTCCATCCCCACGGGCAGACAGGTGGAGGGCGCGCTGTATGTGCACGGCGCCGAGGACTTCCGAGGCAAGGGCAAGGGCTCCTCCACGCTGGCCCGGCTCCTCACCCAGCAGCCCGAGTTTCCGCGCTGCGCCACCGCGCGCCTGTTCACCTTCCTCGTGGGACGGCCGCCCCGGAAGACGGCCGAGGAGCGGCGACTCCTGGAGGAGCTGACCCAGACGTTCGAGAAGAGCGGACGGCGGGTCGATGTCCTCATCCGCGCCATCCTGCGCAGCGAGCCGCAGACGGAGCCGCTGGTGCTCGCGCCATGAACACCCTTGGACTGCTGTTCCTCGTCCTGGCGGCGGCGCCATCGCGTGAGGCCGCCGAAGTGCCCCCCAACGTCTCGGTCCTCATCCAACGTCACTGCTCCGGCTGTCACGACGAGGACAACTCGCTCGACCTGCGCCAGGTGCCTGGCCCGAGCGACCTCGAGACGTGGCGCGACATCCACAAGGCCGTGGAGACCGGCCGCATGCCGCTCACCGGGAAGGACGCGGAGGGGCTGTGGAAGGGACCTGGGACTCAGCCCGTGCCGCTGGGGCCTGGATATCGGCAGGAGCTCGCCAGCGCCATCGCCGCGCTGCTGGCGGCGCAGGAGCACCCCGCCACGCCACGCACGGCCCTGCAATTGTCCCTGGACGACTGGCTGCTCATCGTCCGCGAGGTGGCGCTTCCGTACATGAGCGCGAGTGCGCTCGAGGCCCTCGTCGCGCCGAGGCTGGAGCTCGAACCCTCCGCCCGCCATCCGCTCATCGCCATGGACGTCTGCACCCGCGTCATCGACACGGACCTGGGGCGCCCTGTGGGAGCGCGGACCTTGGTGGACGTCGGCGAGGGGCCCCTCTCGGAGGCGGCGATGGGGACCCTCACCCAGCGCGTGTTCCGGCTCGTGTACCAGCAGGAGCCCAACGCCTCGGACCTGAAGGATGGACTGGCGCGCTTCCGGCGCTTCCAACGAATCGCGCCGGCGACACGCGACGCGGCGGCGGCGCTGTGCACCAGCTATCTGGCCGGCCTCCGCGTGCTGCGGCTGGAGCTCGCCCCCGCCACCACGACAGCGAGATGACGACCATGGCCCGCCCTTCACGACGCGAAGTCCTCCAAGCCCTGGCTGGCGTCAGCGGACTGGCCCTGTTCCCGGGCTGTGGCCTCGAGCGCGCCGTCGCGCCCGACGCGAAGCTGACCTCCACGTCGCCGGACGCACTTGCATCATCCGCCACCGCGCGGCCCCACTACTTCGTCCGCATCACCCTCGATGGCGGCTTCGACAGCGTGATGACCGTGGACGCGAAGGACCCCGCCACGGCCGGAGAGCTCGACACGGGCTATCTGGCGGATGAGCGCGTCCAGGGCACGCGCCGGCTGTTCGGGCCGCTCATCGGGGGCCTGCGGCGACATGACGATGCACTGTGCCTGGTCCACGGCGTCCGCTACGACACCGTCGCGCACGAGACGGGCGAGGCCATCCTGCGCGCGGGCCACCAGCGGCATGGCGCCAGCACCCCGCCCTTCGGCGATGTCGTCGGAGGTCTGTTGCCGGGTGGAGCGCCCATCCCTCACCTCCACATCCAGACGGGCTTTCCCCGGCCTCCGCGGGCTTTGGACACGCTACCGCTGCCCGGCAATCCGGAGGGCCGGGCCATCCCGATGGCGGGAGGGCTGAGCATCGACCCCGCGACGGTGGCGCTGCTCGTCCGAGAGCCTCGACAGGGATTGTTCGACACGCCCGCGTGGTTCGAGGAGATGCAGGCCCTGCGATACGAAGAGGCCCGCCAGTGGCTGAGCGGGAGTCCAGAGGAGCTCGCCGCGCACGAGCAGATGCTCCAACAGGGACAACACCTCCAGCGCCTGCTGTCCACCGCGGACCGGAAGACGTCGCTGAATGGCAGTCCGCTGGGGCCCGGTCTTCAGCTCGCGTTCCATGCCGTGCGTGGCAATCACGCCCGCTTCGTCACCGTGCGCTCGCCGCGCGTCTGGTTGGACACGCACACCAACAACGTGGCGCTCCAGTCCGCGCGCACGCGCCCCATCTTCGACGACATCGCCGGCTTCGTGGACATGCTCCAGCGCGAGCGCAACGCGTTCGGCCCGCTCCTGGAGCAGACCACGATTTTCATCGCCTCCGAGCTGGGCCGCTTCCCCAAGCTGAACATGGTGCGAGGCAAGGACCACTGGCCCGAGAACAGCTGGGTGCTGCTGGGACGCGGCATCCGAGCGGGCGCGACGGTCGGCCAGACGGACTCGAAGTTCCGCGGCGTCTCCATCGACTACCGAAGTGGGAGCACCACTGGGGAGAAGCGGCGTCCCGTCGAAATCGACGCGCTCTTCGCCACCTTGTTGCATCTGGCCGGAGGAGATCCGCTCCGCCATGACTACGGGCGGGACATGCTGCTGCACGGCATCCTCGCCTGAAGAAAGAAGACGACGGCTCCCCCAACTCGCCGCCCCTCGTGGGGCACGCCGTGTCTGGCCGTCGCCGAGCAGCGCCCGAAGTCCACCACCTGCTGTCCCCACGCTTCTCAGGAGAGGTCCATGCAAGAAGCCAAGCAGCCCATCGCGAAACACCTGAAGACCCTGACCGGCCGCGTCGCCGTGGTGACGGGCGCCAGCCGTGGCGCGGGGCGAGCCATCGCCCTGGTGCTCGCCGAGGCGGGGGCCACTGTCTATGTCACCGGCCGCAGCTCCTCCGGGCAGAGCACCGAGAACCTTCCTGGCACGGTGGAGGACGCCGCGAAGGAGGTGACGCAGCGAGGTGGGAAGGGAATCGGCGTGCGGGTGGACCACACGTCGGAGCAGGACGTGGCCGCGTTCTTCGAGCGCGTCCGGCGCGAGTCCGGGCGATTGGACCTGCTCGTCAACAACGTCTGGGGAGGTTACGAGCAGTATGACGGCCCCGGCTTCGACCTGCCGTTCTGGGAGCAGCCGCCGGAGAAGCGCTGGCAGGGCATGTACGTCGCGGGCCTGCGTGCGCACTTCCTCTCGAGCCGGTCGGCGGCGCCATTGCTCATCGAGCGCAAGGCGGACGCGCCTCCGGGTCTCATCATCAACACGGTGGGCTGGGCCTACGGCGAGTACCTGCGCAACCTGTACTACGACGTCTGCAAGTCGGCGATCATCCGGATGAGCTATGGCATGGGCTTGGAGTTGAAGAAGCATCGCGTCGCGGCGGTGGCGCTGGCCCCGGGCTTCATGCGCACGGAGCGCGTGATGGCCGAGCACGCGAAGGGACCGTTTGACCTGAGCGGCACGGAGTCGCCCGAGTACGGAGGGAGGGCCGCGGCGGCGCTCGCCGGGGACCCGCGCATCATGGAGCGCACCGGTAAGCTGTTCACGTCGGGCGACCTGGCGCGCGAGTACGGCTTCACGGACATAGACGGCAAGCAGCCCGAGGGCTTCCGCATCCCGCCCTACGAGGAGGAGCAGCAGCACCAGAGCACGGGGACCTGAGAGCCTCCGCGTCGAGGGCCCGCCCTGTCCAAACAGGACGGGCCCCGCTGGTGCGGCTCAGGACTCCAGGGCGAAGTCGAACCCGAGCAAGGTGCTGCCCGACTGCGCGAACCAGCCATCCGTGGCGGAGGCGTGCTGGGTGAGCACATGGATGTCGCGGAAGCGCCGTTGGAGGGATGAGCCATCGCGGACGGGGCTGGTGCCGCTGGCGCGATAGCAGGCCGTCACCACCTCGGCGGAGGTGTCCACGAGCCACGCGGTGGTGCTGAGAATCTCCGCCGCGAAGTCCATGGCGGAGTCCGGCGCTTCGATGCAGCGGGTCCAGAAGCGCCCGGACAGTTCTTGAAGCATGGCGCGCGCGGCGCGCAGGTCGGATTGGGCGCGGCCCAACCTGTGCTGGAATTGAGGGGACTCGCGAAGGGTGTGGCGCGCATACAGGCGCCGCTTGCCTGACTTCGCCAGGGCGACCACGTCGTCGAGGGCCGCCTGCGCGATGCCGACAGCCACCGAGCCGATGTGCAGGCTGATTTGGAGTGGAGGGGCGACGAAGTGGGGGCTGGGCAGGCAGGGCTTGGCCGCGGCGACATCAAAAGCATACACGTCTGGGACGAAGACGTCCTCGACGGAGATGTCGTGACTGCCGCTGCCTCGCATTCCAAGCACCTGCCAGTTGTCGAGGATGCGCGCGGAGGAGGAGGGCACCAGCACCGTGCGCAGCGCGGGCTTGCCGTCCGAGCCCGTGACAGGTTTGCCATTTTCGTCCTTGAGGGCGCAGCTTCCGTAGAACCAGTCGCTGTGATGGCACCCCGTGGCGAAGTTCCATCGTCCCGTGACGCGGTAGCCGCCCGCCACCGTTCGAGCTTCGCCCTGCGTCGCCATGGCGCCCGCGGCGATGACGTCCGGGCTGGCCGCGTGGATGGCATCGAACTCCGAGCGAGGCAACACGGCGAACAGATGGGGGCTGCCCACGCCAATCATGGTCGTCCAGCCGAGGGAGCCGTCGATACGCCCCAGCTCCTCCAGCACCTCCAACCCTTCCAGGAGCGGCAGGTCCAGGCCCCCATGGCTGCGCGGCACGAACATCCGGAACACGCCCGCTGATTTGAGTTGGGCAATCACATCTGCGGGAATTCTCCGTGCCTGTTCAATTTCCGCGCCCCGCGCGGAGAGAGATGGCGCGAGCTCACGTACCGCCTGGAGGACCGCGGACCGACTGTTCGTCTTCACGTGCGACTCCCGGGAACGAGGGACACAATGCCTTCCACGCGGCACTCGCGGGGGACACCTCACACCCAACGCGGGCCCGTGACACGTGAATCCTTATCACAAACAGCACCAACACGTAATCCAGACACTCCCTGATGGCAGAGCGCTACACGCCGAGGGACGCGTCCACCGGACGTACATCTCCCACATCCACACGGCCGGATTCGAATGTTCCCCACGCAGCGTTCGTCCTTCGTGCCAGGATTTCTTGAACCCCCTCTGCGGATGGATTCCCCTCGTGAGGTGGACGTGAAGAAGCAGCAGAAGCAGAAGCAGGACAGGGCGGAGCGCAGTCGGTTCTGGGCAAAGAGCTTGAACGGATTACCCGCCGCTCACACAACGAAACCCGCAGCTTCCTCAGAAGAAATCGAGGTCTTTTCCAAACTTCTCATCGAAGACCTCGATGGTCACATGGTGCATGAGTGCGGGATCGTCAACACTCACATGCCGCGGAATCCTTTCAGGTCGCATGAGAATGCTCTCGTAGAAATCTCGACCTTGAGCAACCGACCAGTACGCAATGTCCATCAACCCATCCTCCGAAACCTCCGGTCCCACCATCACATCAAACGGCTCTCCTCGGAGCACAGAGGCCGTCCGAACAAACTCTTCGTGAAACCGAGCAACTTCCGCCTCACTCATCTCCCAGAGAATCCGCCTCAACTCATTCGCCTGACCATTGGCGCGCCGAATGATCTCCCAGAACATCTCTGAGACTTCTTCACCGAGCACCACATCCGCCATCTGCTCACCTCCTCCTTCTCGGCGCACGTCGCTCCAACCCAACAGCTCCCCATCTTAGTTTCGTGACACGGCCGCACTTGGTGCCGTGCCCGTCGCAGCACCAAGGGATGCACGGCGAGCTGTCCCACACGCTTTCAACCTCCGTCGGAAACCGTTGCAGCGAGGGGATGGCTGCTCCACCAGTCGCCCCGCCATCGGCTCGATGCTCTTGCGCTCGCCTTCGAGCAGGAGTCCTTTGACGTACCAGTCCATGGCTCGGCGCCGCTCCACACGGCCCAGGCCTGAGAACATCGACTCGAGGAAGCTCGCCAGATCTCCCTCCAGTCGCTTCAGCTGCATCGGAGTCATACCTGGGGAACAGTCCGCCCTCCCTCACGCATTCTTGAAGTGACCAAGTCGAACTAGGCGGGGCGAGCTGAGTTCCGCTTGGAACTTCGCCAATCGCAAGCCCAAGGACTTGGCATCTACTTCTTCTCACCCAAACGTTCGAGAAAATCCTCACCGACCTCCCGAACATCTGGATCACCATGGGAGGAGGCCGCTCTTGCAATCCGAAGTGTCAGGGCTTGGTCAAGCTCTACACACAGTTCAAGAATTCGCCGCCATTCATCATACCCACCGGAATCGAGAATCGGCGGAGCATCCTTCTGCAAGCGTTCGAGCACCCATTCTCTCGGGATCATAAGAATCGCCTTCCTGAATGCGCCCACTGCGCCATGACCGAAGCTCGCATAGTGCAGGAGGGTCGGGAATAGCTCCTGAAGTTCGGGGACTGGAAGAGATTCGAGCATCCGAACAGCAGCCGGGTCCATGCCCTGGCGCAGTGCAAGTCGAATCAATCCCACTCGATTTACACCAGGAGACAAGAAAGCCTGACCTGCCTTGCCGAAGCTCGAATATGCCTCCACAAGTTGCTCCCATACCTTCCTGTCGGCCTCATCCAAATCATCGCTTATCATTTCTTTCCAGCCTTCTGCCATGGCAATTCCGAGAACAGCTTGGTGAAATCATCCAGGAGCATGTCTTCAGTTGGATAGAGCGTGTGATGAGTCGCAGGGTGGGAGCTATCTGGGCGAACATCAACGCCGTCTGCCTTTACTCCCAGTCCCTTGGAAAGGAAGGTTCCCTCTGGCAGGCAATGGTAGTTCCCCGTCAGGGGTGCCTGTGCCGGATCTGCAAATGTGGATGCCCCCTTAGGAAAGTCCTGGGCGTTCTGTGCGGGTATGACTGGAGCCGCAGTCGACCCGCTTCGCGTTGATAGCTCAGCTGGAGCAGCCGCCCGCTCGACTCATCATGGACTCGAGTGAGCGCCCCATCCAATGAGGCATCCCCATAGCGGAGCGACATCTTGTGCCCGGTGGGAACAACGACAGACGTCAGCCGAGGCGACATCTTCCCTGACACAGCGGGAGGACGTCGCCCATCTCGAGACCCTGATGAGCTGATTGGGGCACGTGGCCCGTCGCCCCTCATGCGCGTTGTTCCGGAGCAAAGGCAGGGTGGCGCGAACGGCGGAGCCGCCGAGCCCGGACCTCGCCGCAAAAGGCGGCTTTCACACATCCGCCCTCTTCATGAATCTCCCAAGTTACCACTGATGTAGCTCTGGAGTCTTGCTCGAGACTGGTCTTCAGAAAAAATCAAACATCTTTCCAAATTTCTCCCAAAACACCTCGCTTGTCACGTGATGCATAATCGAAGGGTCAGTCTCATTCACTTCTCGTGGAATCGTCTCCGGATGCCTGAGAATCTCTTCAAAGAAATCTCGGCCTTGAGCAACTACCCAGTACGCAATATCCCTCAAGCCAGCCTCGGAAACATCCTCACCCATCATCCTATCAAATGGCTCCCCCTGCAGCACCGACGTGATTCTCACAAACTCTTCATGAAACCGAGCAATCTCTGCTTCATCCATCTCCCAGAGAATCCGTTCCAACCCACTCGCCTGACCGTTCGCACGATGGATGATCTCCCAGAACAATTCTGAGACCTCTTCACCAAGCACCACGTCCGCCATCTACTCACCTCCTCCTTCCCGGATACATCGCTCCAGCCCAACAGCTCCCCATCTTCGTTTCGCGATGCAGCCTCACTTCGTGCTGTGCTCGTCACAGCCCCAAGAGATGCACGGCGAACTGTCCCACACGCTTTCAACCTCCGTCGGAAACCGTTGCAGCGAGGACATCCCCCTCCGCAAGGCTGCGCGCGTCCTCACCCGTCATCACCAACTCCGCGGTCATCCCTGCCTCCAGTTCATCGAAAGCGTGGCCATAGGCATGGATGGACTCCACACGAAACGACACGGCATGGTCGCCTGTTCGCATAGAGGGTCCATAGCCTTCGGCCCCCTTCGTTGGAACAAGGCGGAACGCAACCGAGAACCTGTCGCCAACTCGAAGGGGGCCGGAATGAATTCGCCCTCTGACGAGCGTTCTTCCCTCCGCACGAGAGGTCCCCGCCACACCGAATTCGATGGTCCTGCTGCTCATGGCATCTTCACCTGGGGCACGGCCTCTCTGATGAATCTCTGCCCGAAGCTCCGGCCCCAGGAGCAAACCACTCATCAGTAAAAATCGAGCTCCTTACCAAACTTCTCTTCCATGACATCTCCGGCCACCCCGCCCATCCGCAGCACGGGGTCTCCATCTCTCACCTCCCGCGGAATCCTTTCTGGGTGGCGGAGAATATCTTCGTAGAATTCTCGTCCCTGGGCAACCACCCAGTACGCAATGTCCATCAATCCATCCTCAGAAACGTCCCCACCCATCATTCTATCAAATGGCTCTCCCTGCAGCACCGACGTGATTCTCACAAACTCTTCATGAAACCGAGCAATCTCTGCTTCATCCATCTCCCAGAGAATCCGTTCCAACTCATTCGGCTGACCGCTCGCACGGTGGATGACCTCCCAGAACTGCGCTGAAACCACTTCGCCAAGCTCCACGTTCGCCATGGCCATATCTTGCCTCCCGGGGCGAACACCAATCAGTCCCTCCCCAGAACTCCTCGCAGCCCCCGCCCACCTTCAGTCCCTCTCACCACGCCACTTGCCGGACGGTTACGCAACGTCCGCTTCGGACACCTCCCAAAGCCCCCTCAGCACGCGTGCCTGTCCGTTTGCGCACTCAATCATCTCTCAGAGTTGCGCTGAAACCTCTTCACCAAGAATCTTGGTCGCCATGTTCTTGCGCAATCCCTTCTTGATTCGACTCCACTAGTGCGGACCTAAGCCCACCGGCAACAAGCATGCATCAAACATCCGTGGGTCGGGCGCGCGCACAGTCTGTGACCAACAAGTCATACTTCACCGCATCCGACCCCACCCCTTACCGCACAATCACCCTTCCGTATAACAGGACACTCAGCCACCCATGAATCACCCTAGGGGCCATGAAACCCCCATCAAGCCTCCACTCGCACGACAAACCCAATAATCACTATCAATCCCAGCAGGCGCCACCTCAAAAGAAATCAAGCTCCTTGCCAAACCTCTCCCTGAAAACCTTGCCAATCACTTGATACATAATGAGCGCAGGATCTCCTGCCCTCACGTATCGAAGAATTCTTTCTGGGCGCTCCAGAATACTCTCGTAGTACTCCCGACCTTGAGCAACTGACCAATTTGAAATATCCATCAACCCATCTTCAGAAACTTCGGCTCCCAGCATCACATCAAATGGTTCACCCCTGAGCACAGACGCAGTCCTGACGTATTCCTCATTAAATTGAGCGATTTCCGCTTCAGTCATCTCCCAGAGAATCCGCCTCAATTCGCTCGCTTGACCGTTTGCACGATGCACAATCTCCCAGAACTGCTCCGAAACATCCTCGCCCGAGACCACACGCGTCATCTGTTCACCTTACTCTTTCTTGGTATACGAGTCTCCATTCCAATGGAACCCCTTCTTCGCCGTAGAAGACTGATAGACTCCCGGTACACCCGGTCCAGGTCGGCCTAGTCTGCTATTGGTATTGTCCCACGGTAGCAAGTGCCCTTGAGACTCGAGGTGCCGCCGCACATCGCCTTCGAGTGATTCAATTGTGCGCTCTGAACTCATTGGGACGGCCCAAGCATCCAGTTCAAGTTCACGCCCCGTGCGGCGACCAGCACGAGCATAAGGTTGAAATCGCGAGTCGAATGCAGAAACTTCCGTCTTGCCAACCTTGAGAATCTCGCCGCTGCGGGCATCGCGGAGCACGTAGACAATCCCTTCCTGCCCAGAAAGCCATTCCGTTTCGTACCATTTCCCCGAAAGCGACAGAGTCTTCTGTTCCCCCGACAGAACAATGTCCTTCGTCGCTTCTCGACCCTTCCGGGCACTAACCTTCTCCCCGACCTCGTCGAGGTTCTTCAGTGCTCCCGTAGCGACCGCCGCAGCCTGCGCAGCCGCCTGATATCCCTCCCGAAGCGCAGGCCCTGCAATCTCCTGCGCACGCGCATCCGTCTCCGCACCGAGCCTCGCATAGAGCCCCTCTTCCGGATGAGCCCGTGCCCGCAGCGAGTATGGGGACATCGACGCCGCGACATCACCAGCAAAGCGGTCGTGCGCCGCCCTGACGTCCTCCCCGGCCTCGACGACGACCTCCTCCACCTCACGGACCCCAGGCACCTTGCGCACCACAGCCCCCACCCACTCAGAAGCAGAGGAGTAGGCCCGCCCCACTGTTGATGCCACGCGGTCGGCGAGGCCCGGCCCCGCTTGCACCCCGCATCCACGCCGTCCGCGCAGAACCCCGTCGCTTCAAAGAAACGCAGCGGGTTGACGTGCGCATACACATACCGATGCAGACTCGGAGCATCGTCAAGGTTCCCCTCGAAGCTGTCCCGGCTGATGAACCGCCCCAGCTCACTGTCGTAGTACCGCGCCCTGAGGGCTACGCGGTCTTGCCTCCCATGGGGAAGTAGCGCGTCGCGCCCCGCGCGCCCGCGCTGCGCACCCGGCCCTCGTGCTTCAGCCGCATCATCGGCCGATGAAGCGCCCGTGGCTTTTCTCCAACGCGCGCGGCGATGACCGTCATCGTCTCGCCCGGACACACCAGCACCGCATCGAGCAGCCACTTCGCGAGGTTGGCGACGGCACCCGAAGAGCGTCGGATTCTCGTCCCCCGCTGCATCGCCACGGAGGGCGCGGGAGCCAACACTGAGAACGCGCGCTCCATCGCCGCCCTCACCAGCCTTTGCTGCTCCACCAGGTGCTCGTGGACCCGTCGTTCAATCTTTGATTCCAGCGTCGCAGGCGTTTACCTGTGCATCCGCCACGGGTTGCACACTGCGACGACAGCCTCAACTCCACCCCCGAACGATTACGTTGCGCCCATCATCATGACCCTCTCCGTTCTCCACCGGTGCGGTTCCCATGAGCCCTGCGCGAACCAGGCCCTCAGAAAAAGTCGAGCCTCTTCCCAAACTTCTCCCTAAACACCACACTCGTCACGTGATTCATAATCGCAGGATCATTTTCATCCACTTCCTGCGGCATCTTCTCTGGATGCTTGAGAATGTCTTCATAGAAATCTCGACCCTGGGCAACCACCCAGTACGCAATATCCATCAATCCATCCTCTGAAACATCCTCCCCCATCAACCCATCAAACGGCTCGCCCTGAAGTACCGAGGCAGTCCTGACGAACTCCTCATGAAATAAGGCAATCTCCGCTTCAGTCATCGCCCAGAGGATCCGCTTCAACTCGCCTGCTTCTCCGTTCGCACCTCGAATAATCTCCCAAAACCGATCCGAAACCACCTCACCGAGTTCCACACTCGCCATAGCGATATCCTACTCTTTCTTGATGTAGGTTACTCCATCCCAACGATACCCCTTCTTCGCCGTCGTGGACTGATACACTCCGGGTACACCCGGACCAGGGCGTCCTAGTCGCCCGTTAGTATTGTCCCATGGCATCGAGTGCCCCTGCGCCTCTAGGTGTTTTCGCACCTCACCCTCGACTGATTGAATGGTTCGATTCGGACCCGATGATACAGTCCAAGCATCGACCTCAAGTTCTCGCTTCGTAAGTGCGCCAGCCCGCGCATAGAAACCGAATCGTCCCTCGAAACGATCAGCCTGTGTCTTTCCGACCTTGAGGATCTCTCCACTACGGGAGTCACGTAGAACATAAACAATCTCTTTTTGCCCAGAAAGCCATTCCGTTTCGTACCATTTCCCCGAAAGCGACAGAGTCTTCTGTTCCCCCGACAGAACAATGTCCTTCGTCGCTTCTCGACCCTTCCGGGCACTAACCTTCTCCCCGACCTCGTCGAGGTTCTTCAGTGCTCCCGTAGCGACCGCCGCAGCCTGCGCAGCCGCCTGATATCCCTCCCGAAGCGCAGGCCCTGCAATCTCCTGCGCACGCGCATCCGTCTCCGCACCGAGCCTCGCATAGAGCCCCTCTTCCGGATGGGCCCGTGCCCGCAGCGAGTATGGGGACATCGACGCCGCGACATCACCGGCAAAGCGGTCGTGCGCCGCCCTGACGTCCTCCCCGGCCTCGACGACGACCTCCTCCACCTCACGGACCCCGGGCACCTTGCGCACCGCGGCCCCCACCCACTCAGAAGCAGAGGAGTAGGCCCGCCCCACTGTCGATGCCACGCGTTCGGCGAGGCCCGGCCCCGCTTGCACACGTGCGTCATGCTCTCGTTGGTAGGCCTGGTAGTTCGCCTCAAGACGAGCAGCGCGCCACGAGGCATTCTCTGCCTCGACTTCCGACAAGGGACGGCCAATCGAATCCCAAACCGTCCGGCCGTAGAGCTGGGCCCCCTCCATGAACGAGAGCTTGCATCCCTCATCCACGCCTTCCGCGCAGTACCCCGTCGCGTCAAAGAAACGCAACGGGTTGACGTGCGCATACACATACCGATGCAGACTCGGAGCATCGTCAAGGTTCCCCTCGAAGCTGTCCCGGCTGATGAACCGCCCCAGCTCACTGTCGTAGTACCGCGCCCGGGCATACGTGAGGCCCGTCTCCACGTCGTACTGGTGCCCCGTGAACCCCAACTTGAACTCACCAGGCACAGGTGCCGAGCCCGCCCTGTGGTTGCCCCATGCGTCGTACTGGCGCGCGGCCTGGATGCCCCCACCCACGGTGGTGGACATCGCGTCCGACACACTCCCCAACCCGTCCAATGTCAGGAAGCTCGACGATGGCTGCGCGGTGACATCCGTGACCGCCAACGGCCCTGCCCCGTAATGATAGCGACGTCTCGAGGGATGGCTGGACTGGGCTCCATCCGCCTCCTGCAACACGAAGTCCTCATCCAGGATGTAGACGACATCCTCCGACGACGTCTTCCTGCGCGTCCGCTGGAGGCCCGTGTCGTAGTCGTAGCGACCCACCTCCAGCCCGTTGTCGAACACCGCCGTCAGCGTCTGGCGGATGTCCCAGGACAGCGTCCGAGTACCGCCCGGCATCGTCCGCTGCACGAGGTTGCCAGCCAGGTCGTAATCCAGCGTGGCATTGCGTGACGGGTCCTTCGTATCGACAAGCTCCCGCAACCAATCCACCCGGTTGAACGTCGCAATCACGTCCCGAGTGAGCTGCGCTGGGGGCACCCCATGATAGGCATCCGGCCCCAAGCCGAGGCTGCCCGCGATGGAGCTCGGCGCCCGGCGTTCGCCCACGCGGTTGCCCACGGCATCCAGCCCATAGAGCGAAGTGACTCCGTCGGAAGAGGCCACTCCCGTGAGGCGATTCAGGACGTCATAGCCATACGTCGTCAGCTCGTCCGCGCCCAACACCTGCGTCTGCGGCGAGGTGCGCGCCTCGACCTGCGACAACCGGTTCCCATTCGTATCGTAGGTGTACCCATACCGGCTGAGCGTCACACCACTCGGCTGGCACGTCGCGGATACCGAGCCTCGGGCAACCACCAACTGTGACAGCCGCCCGGCATCGTCATAGCAACGCCCCTCCGACACACCGTTGGGCCATACCACCCCCTTCAGCAGAGAGTCCGGCCAATACGTGTACCGCACGAGCCCCGAGGGCAACGTCGCGTGGGTCAGTCTCCCCAGCGCGTCGTAGGCATAGGTCGTCGCGACGCCATCCGCGTCCTCAACCCTCGTCCGATGCCCCATCGCATCATAGGCATACGTGACGACCTTCCCGTCCTGTTCGCGAAGCCGCGTCTTGACCCGGTCGAGCGCGTCATGGGTATAGGACGTCGCCTCACTCAGGGGGCCACTCACCGTGGACTTGTTCTGGGCCTCACGAGTGACATTGCCGTTGCCATCGTAGGAGATGCTCTCTGAGTCCACCGAGGGCAGCGCCCGCGGCAACACATGCTGCGAGTACCCGCGAGTCTCCAGACGCTCCAAGAGGCCATGGACCAGGGTTGTCAGCTGCCCCTTGGGGTCCAACCGCGTCGCGAGGTTTCCGTTCACGTCATGGGTGGACCGCGACGTCAGCGTGCCCACCACGCCGGAGGGAGTCGCCCCAGGCTCGAACAACGGCACGCTGGCCCGCTGGGCGGGCGTCAGCCGCGCATGGCCATCCAGATGCTGGTGCTCCGCCGTGCGCAGGTTGCGCGCGTTGTACTCATAGGTCGTCAGGTTCCCATTCGCATCCTGTTTCGCCACGAGGTTCCGCGTGGCGTCATAGACGTAGGAATAGAGCCCACCCGCCGCATCCGTGACGGTCAGCAGCTTCCCCAACTCGTCATACGCATACTTCGTCACATACGTGCCAGTGCACGCCTGGGACTCCATCTGCGCCAACGTCAGTCCGGTCGCACCTCCGTGCCCCAACGTCGGCAGCCCCAGGGGCTGCTTCTCGCAGACCTTGTTGCCCGAGGCATCAAAAGCACGGACCGTCACCTGACCGAGCGCATTCTCCTCACGAACCCTTCGCCCCAGGTCGTCATAGGAGAACCGAGCATCGAATGAGGCGCCTGTCGCTCGCGGCCCCTTCTGTTGCGCCAACTGCCCACCCGCGTCGTACTGGAACGTGGTGGTGGCCGCATCCACGGTCCCCTCGCCCCGCGTCTCCTCGAGCATGCGCCCCGCACCATCAAACAGCCGCACCGTCGCATGGCCGTTCGCATCCACCGTGCGCACCACCTGCCCCGCGGCATCGTGGCCCCAGGACTCCTGGGCCACCTCCGAGCCCTGGCCACGCACGGAGCGAACCTTCCGCCCCAGACCGTCGGACCACTCCACGGTGGGCACGCCGCGCCGGTCCACATGTGTCCGCGAACGGCTTGCGTCGTCGTATGCCCAGTTCTGGGTGTATACAGCGGAGCCCCCCGACGACAGGTGCTCCGTCTGACTCAGCGGACGCCCCACGGCATCAAGGAAGAACCGGGTGACATGGCCCTTCGGGTTCTTCTCCTGCCGCTTGTGGAGCGCGTCGAACCGAACCTCCGAGACATGCCCCTGCGCGTCCACCCGGCGGACCTCACGTCGGAGCGCATCCCGGAAGACCACCGAGAGGTTCTCCCGCGCGTCCCTTTGCTCCTCGCGAACCAGTCCCTCCGCATCCGGCGAATCCACATAGACGCGCTGGCTGACCGTCAGGAGCTGCCCAGGGCGGGAGATGCTCTCCACCAGGACTTCGTCACGAGGCCTGCCCAGCGCATCAAACGTGAAGCGCCGCTCCACGCCTCGCCCATCCACGGATTGGATGACGCGCCCCTCGCCATCGTGAACCAGGCTCTCGCTCACCCCCATGGGGCGCTTCACCGTCTGCGGACGCCCCAAGGCGTCGTGCACGGTCTCCGTGCGGCGCCCCAGCGCATCCACATTGGCCGCTACCTGGCCGTACTTGTCGAACTCGACCGTGCTCGTCAGTCCGAGCGCGGGCCCCGCGCCCGCGACGTCTGGCTGACGTGCCAACGGCCCGGACGCCGCATCCACCACCACCTTGAAGACACGGCCCAGGCCATCGAAGTGCCGTGCCTGCAGGAAACCGCGCGCATCCCGTGTCCATTCAATGTGGGCCACGTCGTCGTGCACGGTCTGTGTCGTGTAGAGGTGCTGCCCGGAATCCTTCTCCACCGTCTCCGTCGTGGAGAGCGCGCGACCCAATCCGTCATACGTCGCCGACTTCATCCGATGCTGGGCACCCCCCACTTCCCAGCGCGTCTCCGTCACGTTGCCACGGCCGTCATGGCGACGTCGCTCCACCCCGCCATTCGCATCCGTCAGGACGACGGCACGGCCGAGCAGGTCGTACTCCACGGCGCTGGGATGGCCGTTACCATCCACCTGGCGAACCCGCAGGCCTCGCAAGTCATACGCAAACGACTGCGAATAGCGCAGCGATGAGGATGTATCGGTGGCTCCGGGAACCTCGGGGCCTTGCTCCTCCACGACACGGTAGAGGGAATCCAGGCGATACGTCCGGTCGAACCCCGACAGGTCCGACTCCCACACCTTGTTGCCAATGGCGTCGTAGCCAACGCGCGACACAGTCCGGACGCGGCTCACCTCATCCGTGCTCCCGCCCTGCGACGTGAAGCGCGGCCCATCCGCCACCGATGCAATGACCTCCACCGGCCTGTCCGCGAAGTCAAAGACGGTGGCAGTGCGCACACCACGGCGGTCCAGGACAGACGTCTGGTTTCCCGACTCGTCGTAGGTGAAGTGGGTCTCCAGTGGCGCCGTGAGGCGCCCCCCAGACTCCACCGTACGCACCCGTCGCCCCGCCGCATCCAGCGTGTGCTCGCGGACGAAGTCCCCACCCACGATTTCTCTCTTGAGGTGGCCGCCCGCGTAGTACTCGAGCGTGCGAGTGATTCCGAGGCCCTGGGAGGTGTTGCGCACCTCCTTCTTCACGCGGTCCAGCGCGTCCCACTCCTGAACCCGTTGGCGGCCCAGACCATCCTGCTCGGTCAACAGCCGTCCTCGCGCGTCGTACGTGTACTGCGAAGCAACCGTGGCGGCCCCCTGAACCTGGAGCGTCTTCGACTGGAGCTGGCCATAGATGTCATAGCCCGTGGCCGTCTCCACATGGCCATCCGCCCCCACCGTCTCCACCCAGTCACCCGTCAGCGCACGCTGCGGACACAGGGTGTTCTCGACCCCGCAGTACTTCCACTGGAGCACGACGTCCTGGGGTGACGTCGCCAGAGAGGCCACTGCCTGCTCGCACGTCCCCGTCGACGTCAGGACCTGGCGCGGTACCCGGTTGGCGTAGTGACGTGTCTCCAACACGCGTCCCGTGCCGAATGGCAGGAGGGACTCGGGCGCATCCCCCGTGGAGTCCACCCGCGAAACGGTGGCATATCCTTCCGCATCGACGTGGCAGGTCTGCGTGTTGAAGCCCGCCTCGTACCCCCACTTCTCCACCACCTCCGCCACGGGCTGCCCTTGCGCATCCGTGACGGCCACCGTGGCGGCCACAGCATCTGCTGCCGGCAGCGCATCTCCTGAGATGCGGCGAGCCACCAGATTGCCCTTCGCGTCATGACTGAAACGCGTGACCCGCCCTCGCGCGTCCTCCTCCGCCACGCGGGTCCGATGGACCGCATCCCAGAGCGCCGCCGTGCGCGCCACCACGCCCGCGGACAACGGCCGCTCCACCTCCGCCACTGCTCCCGTGGGGAGCATGCGGTAGCGCGTGGCCGGAACCTCGGGGCGAGGTCCCTTCACTTCCGTGGCGAAGGTCGTGAACGACTGTCCAAGCACCGTGCGCGACTCTGGCGCGATGCTGTACGTGAACGTGGTGGTGGCCTCCTGCAAGGGTTGGAGCGAAAGCGTCTCCACCACGCTCTTCACCCGCGCGTCCTTGTCCACCAGGAGCAGGTAGGCGTCCTCGCCAGGAATTGTCTCCGAGGCACTGTGGTAGGTGTAGCGAATCACCTGGCCATCGGGCCCGATGTGCTGAGACATCCGCGTCCGGCCCAGCTCAGGGGCGCCGCTTTCATAGGCGTACGCCTCCGTCCTGACAGGAGCACCACTCCCGCAAGCCCCATCGTAGCGAGCAGCGGAGGACAACCGGCGCTGGCTGTCATAGCCATACTGGATGCAGACGCCCAGCGGGGTCAGGGTGGTTGCGTCCACACTCGTCGCGTGGTGCAGCTCCACGCGCTGGAGCCGCAGTCGACCCGCTTCGCGTTGATAGCTCAGCTGGAGCAGCCGCCCGCTCGACTCATCATGGACTCGGGTGAGCGCCCCATCCAATGAGGCATCCCCATAGCGGAGCGACACCTTGTGCCCCGTTGGCGCCACGATGGAAGTGAGCCGATATCTGGCCGGATACACCCCGGTGTCCAGGTGCCCATGCCGGTACTCCACACCACTCTTCGCACGGAAGATGAACTCGCGGCCGGCTCCTGTCCCCTCGACACGCAGCGTCCCGTGGAAGCCGCGCTGGGGTACGCATCCAACGCCCTCCTCCGTGCATTGGAAGGTGTGGCCACTTCCTTCGCCTCCCGTGACCACGTAGCGGAACCCTCCGCCCGCGGGCAGCACAGCCCCTTCGTAGCCATGCGTCCAACCCGCCCCCAGCAACCCCTCTTCACTGACTCCCGAGGCGTACGTGCGCGTCCAAGCAAGTCCGAGCCCTCGACTTGGCAGCTCGACATCCGTCGCCTGCTTCACCAGGTGCCCGTCCACCACGCTGACGCCCTTGACGAAGGTATGCGCGACCGGGAGCTTGCCCACGCTCCCCACGCGAGTCATGAGCGGCACGTCTTCATGGAAGGTCTGCTGGACCGGATTCTCAGGCACCAGGGAGACTCGGATGTCTTCCGTGCCGACCACTCCAGGAGGAACGTCCACCATCGCGAAGCCGTCCAGCCCCAGGAGAACCGCGCCACTGAGTGGAACAACCCCCGTGATGCCCGTCGCGCCTGTCTGAACCGTGGCCGAGGCCAGCTCCGTTCCGCCCCGACTGACCACCAGGCGCCCTGGAGTGAAGACCTTCACCCCCAAACGCGCGGGATAGGCCAAGGGCGATTGTGCGTCATCGGGCGGGGGCTGCCCGGGCTCCTGCTTCCGCGCGGAGACAAAGTCCCACGCCGGCAGCATCCACTGCGCTCCGAGCGGGAGACCTGACAGCACGATGTCCTCACTCGGATGCAG
The DNA here is from genome assembly GCF_037414475.1 of Myxococcus stipitatus. The sequence continues at coordinate 3,805,672 of NZ_CP147913.1, forward strand.
TATCTCGACGTCCTCCGCCGCTTGAAGCACCTTGGTGGGCGGAGAGGTTGAATAGTCCTTCGCATAGAGTTCGAAGCGCACTCGCCCGCCCTCTGTCCCCACCAGCAGAGGCAGGATGCGCTCGGCGTTCAAACTCGCGGGCAGGATGAGGTCATTGTCGGCGTCGCGCTCGTGCCCTGAAAGGTCGAGGACCGCATCTCCCGGAACCTGGGGCTGGACAGCCACGCGGGCATAGAGCTGATCCGAGGTCTGGTTCTTCGCCGAGAACGACATCGCGACGTCCGTCGTCAGCGCCATTCCTCGAGGAGGAAGATTCCCGCCCCCGGTGAGCCGGCGTTGGAGCGTCAGCGTTGGAGTCGTAGAGGTGTTCCAACTATACAAGTCACGAGCACAGCACACCTGGACCAGTTGGCCATTGGCTCTGCGCTCAAAGGCGATGGCCCGCAAATACACTCGCTGCCACCCATTCTGCACCAGGAAACGCTGCCGGAAGAGCACCGTTTTGTCGTCGTCTCCGGGTTCAGTGCCTATCGTGGCAGGTGCCGCCTCAACGAAGTCCAGCACCGCATTGGCGGTCGACGAGGTCCAGATGCCGACCGCGACATTCGCCAGGTCATCTTCCTTCCCCGTCACAGGGACCCAACCCGGGGCACTCTGTGGCCACCTCAGGATTTGAACTGCCTTGAGCTTGGGGCTGGACGTTAGATAGGTCCCATTGAAGTCATCGTTGCTTGTTGTCCGGAAGGTATAGCGCTGCGTCGAATTGACGTCGATCCAGACGGTCCGGCTCAGCGAGCCCACCGTCATCGTCACGTAGTAATAGCCGGTGCTGGGGCCAGGAATGTAGCCGGGCCCTATCCACCCATCCGTGTCCGACCACTCCTCCATGGTCATGAACTGCATCGGGTTGGTGGGGTCCAACACTTGCGGAGTCGTCACGTCCTGAAAGCGGAAGAACCGACCCGTTGTATCGGCTTGGGTCCAGGCCACCTTCTTGTTCACACAAGCATTTCCGTACTGGTCCAGGACCTGTCCGAACAGAGGTGAAACGAGCTGAATCCCTGGCTCCTGGGCTGCCGTCACGTTGCCAAGGCCCGAGATCTGCGCGGGCGCGTCCGGCAGGCCCACCTGGACGAAGGACGATGGCAGATTGAAGGTCTGGGTACCGTTGGACGTCTCCGCCGTCACCTCGTTGTACCCGAGTCGCAACACATACGGCGTTGCCTGCCGCACGAAGTAGGACCGCAGAATGTTGGTATCCGGCAGGACCCGAACCGAAGCCAACCCATTCGCATCCGTGAGCACCGCCAACTGCGCCTGGGGTGTCGTGCTCCCCATCACAGGGAGGAACCGAGGCTGTGAGGGCGCTTGCCCCTTGAAGGTGACCGTCGCCCCCAGCACGGGCTCCCCATTCACTGTCGTCACACGAACCGTCACGGGCTGGGGGAGTGGCTGCCCTACGACGCCCTCCTGCAGGTCCGTCGCGACGATCTTCTCGATGCGTGCCACCTGCCCCACATCCTCAACCGCCAGCCCACTCTCCCAGAGCAAGGCTTTCGCTCTCAGGCCTTGGATGGCTTCAGACGAGTTGTCGCCCCAAACCATACGCCAGGCACGGGCATAGCCGCCTCGCAGCTCCGTCGTGAGCCCCTCCACCAGGTTCGCGAGTTCCACCTGGGCTCGCTCACGACGCGCCTTCTCACCCTCTCGCTCGACTCGGAGGGTCTTCAGTAGCGCCTCGGCGCTCCGCAGCGCATCGCGCGACTGCTCAAGAGCCGCTCGCTCGGCATCGGTGGGCCAAGGCAGATGCCAGAACCGCTCCCACCATGAGGGTTGCTGGGGCAAGGACAACTCGGCCTTCGCCAGCGCCTCCAAGAACTGGATTTGCGCGGCGTCGCGGTTGGCCTCCCATTGCGCCCGCGCCTCCTCGTAGGCCCTGGTCTGCTCATTCCGTTCGACGCCACTGTCTCGACGTGATGCCAACCGGCCACCATCGACGGGCGAGACCCGCTCCTTTTGAGCGGACAAATCCAGCCAACGCGAAACCCCATCATCCGCGAGTGCCGACATGCTCCCCAGCAGCATCAGCCACAAAAGCGCACACTTGCTCGACATCATCGAGTCCCCCTCTTCAACACGCCTCAATGCCTATCCAGACCACTACACCGCGCAATCGACAAGAGTCAATTCCAGACTCAAATCCGTGCAACCACCGAAAATCGCGATGCCCCACCTGAATGCAAAACCAGACCACCGCACCATCTATTGAAAGAGCACCGGGTCTGACCATCTCATTTCCAGGACGAGGGTCCGGCGGATTGGAGCCCTCATGGTCGGCCGCATCGCATCGACACGACGGCCCGAACCGCACCAACCCTTGCGTGTCTGTGGAAATCTTTGCGCCGGCGCAAGCACGAGCCGAACTCAGACTTCGGCTGGCCCACGAGCCCCTGAGCGGACGGCTCCACGGGCCAGACCCGGCCCCCGGACCAGGCACCCAGATGCCTCAGTGCGCGGCACATCCACCCGGCCCGACACGTCACACCCTGGCGGGGCACGCGCCACACAGGCTCTGTGCGCTAGCCATCACTCTCCACTCGCAATCACAGTGACGCACCGCGAGACACCGTCACACGGGCTCCCGCACGCTCTACACTCGCGGGCGAGCCTTCCGCCCCCGCGGAGAGGTCCTCGCTCGAGGTGACCATGCACTGCGAGCTCTGCCTCCTGGAACACGCCACGAACGCGCGATGCCCTCACCGGCCTCGCAAGCCGCGCCCCTCTTCCCACCATCACGGCACAGCCCAGCCCCACCCCTGCCCGGCCACCATCCGCGTCCAGGGCCTCCAGGCCCAAGGTGTTGAAATCGACCGGGGCGGACTCTTCCTCAGCTGCGAGGAGCCCTTCCCGCCCCTCTTCACCCGCCTGGAGCTCACCCTCCGCCTGGCGGGCGAGGACTTCACCTGCACCGGCGAAGTCGTCCGCCACGTCGACGCCGCACACGCCCGCACCTGGGGCAGCTCCGCGGGCATCGGCGTCCAGCTCCTCCCCGCACCTCCCCGCCTCCGCGAGCTCCTCTCCCGAGCCCGCGCCTCCCACCTCACTTCACGGTGAAGGCCCGCGACGCCCCGTAGTACGGGCGCACCCGCCCATCCCAACCGGACTTCCACTCCCCCTCATGCAGGATGCGATACGTCCCCGGCGCCGCATCCCGGGGGATGTCCCACTCCACCGTCACGTGTGAGCACCCCAACGTGGGCACACAGTTCTCCCGCTCCCACCGGTAGCGCGTCTCCCAATCACTGTCATCCGCCACGTCCACCCACGCCCCAATGGCTCCCTTGCGCTGGACCCGCAGATACGTCCCCTCCAACCGCAAGTCATTCTTCGGATGCGCCCCCCAGAACGTCACGCTCGCCGTGTCCCCGCGCCCATAGGACGCCTTCGCATCCGTGAGCACATCCCCGAACTCCACCCAGAGCAGCTTGTCGTCGAACACCACCCCCGGCTGAAGACTCGCCTGGATGTAGCGCAGGTCCGGCGGCGTGGGCCCCGGTGACACCGGCTTGCCCTCCCGCATTGACGCCGCCATCGAATCGAAGCCCTGCTGAATCGCCGCCAGCGTCCACGGACCGAAGTGCGTCGAAGCCCCCTCGTAGTCCTGCCGCGCATACTCCTCGCGCGTCGCCACATATCCCGCGTAGTCGTTCGACAGGCCCGCGATGATGACGTCCGTGATTCCCTTCGGCGCGAGCTGCTCCAGCACCGTCTGCCGCAAGCGGCGCCCCGACATCGTCGTCATCTCGAACGGCACCCCCACCAGCGCGAGCGGCCCCACCGTCACCAACTGGAACGGCAATACATTGGGCGTCCACGGGTGCGGCTTCATGCTGCCCATCTCCAACACAATCGGCTTCTCCCCCTGACACGGCGTCGTGGTGAGCGAACACGTGAACTGGCCCCACAGGTCATGCACCGCCGAGCACGACGCCCCCTCCACCCCATACCCCGGGCCATCCTCCGCGCCCGCAATCATCGACAGGCCGATGGCCGCCGGGCACGTGCGGTGCTGCTGCCCATCCGTGAACGCGGGCGCCACGTCCACCGCGTCCATCTTCACGAACGTGTGCCGGTAGTCCACGCCCCCCGTGAGCGGCGCCCCCGTCTGTCCCCACAACTGCGTGGCGAAGTCGAACTGGCGCCGGGCCGAGATCTCCGTGTCCTCGAAGTCGTCCGCCCCACCGCCGTTCGTCCCGCCCAGCACGTTGGGCGTCACATCCCCCTCGTTGGACTGGGCAAAGGCAGCCACGAACGTATCCCCCGCGTCGTGGGCCTTCTCGAACAGGGACGAAGCCAATCCCTTGTTGTCACCGCTGATGTAGTGATTGGTGTTGCCCATGGACGTGGCGTGGACCGCGAACCAGTTGATGAGCCCCACGTCTCGCCCGTCCGTCCCCGTCATGCGCAGGAGCGTCATCCGGGTATCCACGTCCTGCGCATACCGCGCCCGCTCCGCCGCGGGGTTGAGACGGTACGCCTCCGGTGAGCGATTCCGGCTGGCCCCGAGCAGCTCGCCCGACGCCATGCGCAGCGTCCCCTCCCCCAGCCGCGAGTGCGCCCGAGAGATGGACGTGACGATGCCCGAGACAATCGCGTCGAAGTTCTGCGGCACGAAACCAAACGTGCTCAGGTTGTAGAACGTGTGATGTGAATAGCCCCCCGGCCCCGAATGCGTGTGCGTGGCGCTGATGAGCACGTTCTCATCGCTGTAGACATCCCCGAAGCGCGCGCGCAGCTTCTCCACCACCTGCGTCTTCACGCCCTGGAAGATCATCCCCAGGTCCGCGCTCACGAACGCCACGCGGCGGCCGTTGCACGGGGACGCGATGACGAAGGCGCGCGAGCGCAGCCGCTGGTGGATGCCATCCGTCTGCTGGGAGAGCTGGCCGTAGCCCATCATCCCCACCTCCGCCGCGGGCCCGGTGATGTCCCCCATTCCCGCTCCCACCAGGAAGCGCGGGTTGCCCGCACAGCTGTCCTGCGGGCCAGCGCTCACCGGCGCGGCCGCACTCGCCCTCGGGGCGACCACCCCCACGACGAGCCCCAGCACCAGGGCGAACCGGACGAGCTGTGCACACATGCTTCCTCCACGGCGAGTCTGAGCGGCCTCTCCAACGAGCACGAGCCCCTCAATAAGGACTCTCCCGCCTCCCCGCACCCGTCCAGAGACACCCCGTCCACCGTCCCACATTCCCCCCAGCCCCACCCTCCGCGAGGCAGCGGGAACCCACACCCGAAGTGCCTCCGGCCAGCCATCTGCCTGCCCGTCAGGGCCCCTGGCGGAAAGTCCACTTCAGCGCCACTTCTTCAGAATTGTTTTCACTCGCCGCAATTCAATGACACTCAACACTCATGGCGTGGTTTCCGACAAAGGCCTGACTCCCTCTGTATCCTGGACGAAGGCAACCCACCCCCGCCATTCCAGACACAACACTCCGCCCCAAGTCTCGAGGAGCTGGCCATGAAGCGACTGTCGGTTGTGCTTGTCCTTGCGTGCACGATGCTCTCCACGACGGCATCCGCTCAGCTCTCCACCCGGTGTTTCACGGACGACCAACTCACCACGCCGGTGCTGGCCCAGGGCCGCAACAACTGGGCCCACAAGTGCGGTTACATCAACCAGGCCAAGCGGGACTTCCTCAACAGCGAGGGTGAGTACCAGGTGTTCTCCGGCGGCTGCTTCTCCTTCGCCTCCACCGGCCCCACGCCGACCTGCTCCTTCTTCATCCCCGCCGACGCCAACGCGCCGTGCCTCGCGGACCTGGTGAAGCTGGGGACGTGCGTGACGGGGTGCTACACCGCGCGGGAGAAGGTGGCCTTCCAGAGCGGGTACTGGCCCATCGAGGACGCATACCTCGCCGGGGTCCGCACCGTGACGGCGCTCGACAAGGACGCGACGCTCGTCTCCCCCTCCACGGGTGAGCAGCCCATCCGCGCCTTCGTCGCCGGCGACACGCGTGAGGATGTGTTCGCGCTGGAGACCACGGATGGCCGCCGCGTCGAGGTGACCGCCGAGCACCCCATGGTCACCGCCTCGGGAGAGATGGTGAAGGCCAAGACGCTCCAGAAGGGAGACCTGCTGCTCGGCGTCCGCGGCGAGAAGGTGGAGCTGCGAGACATCTCCGTGTTCCGCTACGAGGGGAAGACCTGGAACGTGCAGCCCACCAGCCACGAGAAGATCGAGAACGTGCTGGATGTGGAGGGGCTCCTGACGGGCTCGGTGCGCTTCCAGAACGAGTGGGCGGAGGACCACTACCGCCTGTCGCTGCGGGACGAGGCGCGCGTCGACGACCTCTGAGTGAGCCGTCTCCCGGAGCCTCCCCGCCATGCGAAGCCTCCCACGTGGGTCCACGACAGCGGTGACACAGGGGCTCGCGCTGGCGTGGAGCGCCCTGACGCTCGCGATGGGGGCGTGTGGCCCGATGGAGGCGCCGCTCCTGGACGAGGACGAGGAGGGCACCCTCTCCCACCGCTACGGGCCGCTGATGCCACAAGGTGACTTCGCGGCCACCGTGACGCGCTACGAATACGAGTTCGCGACACAGACGGGCGCGGCGCGCTCCGTGTTGATGCTGGATGTCGCCCCCCCCGGAGGCGACTGCTTCGTGGTGAACGCCCCCGAGGGGCTCACCGACTTGCGCTGGAATGGCGCGCTGCCCGTGCGCGCGGAGTCGACGCCCGACGGCATCCGCGTCTGCGGTCCGGGCCTCTTCGCGGGACAGGTGAAGCTGGAGGCCCGGTTCATCGTGCCCCTCCAGACGTATGACTTCACCCAGGTGGGCTTCTCCCGCCGCTTCGACCGGGTGGGCAGCACCTTCAGCTATCTTTTGAGCTGGATTGGCGCCTGCGACCTGCTGGGCCCCTGCGACGACCGGACAGACCAGCTCACGCAGTATGTCTTCACGGTCAAACACGCCTCCAACGAGCGGGTGTTATGCCCGGGCAAGAGGACCCGCCCCAATTCGACCACCACCCGGTGTGAGCTGACGGGGCTCACCAAGGCGCCCACGTATTCGTCCTTCGCGGTGGCCTCCAATCCCGCGTGGCGCTCCAGCACGTTCACGGAGGTGCCCGGCAAGTTCAAGCTGGAGCTCCACGAGGTGCCCGGCGGCAAGCTGGCCTCGGCGCTCGACGCGTCGGAGGTCCGCGAGTACCTGAGCTGGGTCATCGGTGAGCTGGGCCCCCTGCCCTACGGCACGGAGCTGCGCGTCGCGAGCGCGCCCACGGAGTGGCTGGGCGCGGAGCACCCCGCGAACCTCATCCTCCGCGAGGACCTGCCGGACCTACGGCGCGACTACGCGAACATGACGATGCACACGCTCATGCACGAGGTCGTGCATCAGTGGGCGGGCAATCGCACCACGCTGTCGAGGCCCCTCGACTTCGTGTGGAAGGAAGCCATCGCCGAGTACCTCACGTACCGCTACGAGCTGCTGGCGCGCCCTCCCGGCGAGGCCCAGCAGACGCGCGCGCACTGGGACCGGCTGGCGCGCACCGCCTCGTACTACCCGCAGCCGCAGGACGACCCGCAGCCGGTCTTCCTCTCGTACTCGGCGGATGTCTACGGCACCGGGCCCATGATTCTCTTCCTCCAGTTGGAGCCGCTGCTCGGCGAGGACACCGTCCTCCAGGCCATCAAGGACTTCCTGCACCAGCCTGGCGACCGGAGCGTCGCGGACCTGCGCACCGCGCTGGAGCTCGCCTCGGGTAAGGACCTGGGCCCCTACTTCAATGCCTGGGTCCACGGCAGCGGAGACCCGGACTGGCCCTTCTTCGACGTGAGCACCGAATCACACGACGGCAAGGTCACCCTCACCGCCGTCCAACGCTCCCTCTCCGGCAAGTCGTACCCCGTCTCCGTGGACGTCCTCATCGAGGGCGCCACCCGTCAGCGTGTCGTCACGCTCGACTACGGACTGGCTCCCGAGTCGGACACCTTGCGCGTGACGGTGCCCTTCCCCGAGCCCGTGAAGCACGTGACGGTGGACCCGGAGAACCGGGTGGTCAATCGCAGGTTCCTCGGGCTCGACACAGAGCCGCCTCCCGAGCGGTGGCGGTTCTAGGTCCTCCTGGCTTCATCGCGCCGTCGTCATCCCTCATCCGCCATCCGCCATCCAAGCCAAGGAGTCGAGCCCATGAACGGACCACCCTCCAAGACGCCACGGCACGGGCGCATGTTGGGGCCGGGACTCGCGATGCTCGCCCTCGGGGTCGCGGGGCTCGCGGTGTTCGCCACGCGGACATCTCCCGAAGCACCCGCGCCTTCCCAGCCGGCCGCGTCGCCGGAGACCACGGCCCGCGCGCCCGCGATGGCGGCCATCGTCCCCGCGCCTCATCCACGGCCGGCGCCCTCCGCGCCCGCGCCTTCCGAGCCAGCGGTCTCCGAGGACGATGAGGAGGACCCGGTGGTGATGGAGCGGCGCGAGGCCGCGCGGGAGTCCGCGCGCCAGTACCGGGCTGGACGCTTCAATGCGTTCTTCCGCAAGGCGGCCTTCATCGAGGAGTTCACGCGGCAGGGGCTCGCGCGCATCCATGGCCTGAGGGACGAGCTCGCGGATGTCTCGGCCCTGCGGCAGTTGCCCGAGGATGCGCGGTTCCTGGAGGACAAGCCCGAGCCCGTGCTCGAGCGCATGGCGATGATTGACCTGCTCTTCGAGCTGGCGCCCTCGGAGCGCGCGGCTCGCGAGGCGATGACCTCGCTGGCGCTCTCGCCCATCGACAGTGGATTGCCGGACTCGGTGAAGAAGGGGTTGGTGGGAGAGAAATACGACTTGTTGTTTCGCCTCGCGCAGGTGGACCGTCAGCTGGCGGTCGACACCTTCGCGAAGCTGGAGAATCCCAAGCTCAAGAACCTGCTGCGAGAGGCGCTCATCGCCGGCCTGGCGGAGTCGGGGGCCAGCCCCGATGAAGTCCAGCGGATGACCGCGCACCTGTAGTCGCAGCCGTCATGACCCAGGAGGACCGTGTCTGCCCGAGGCGGACAGGGCCTCGTGTGTCCCGCAGTACCAGCCCAGCCGGTGTCCGACGACGACCCGACCGACTCACCGCTGTCCCCCACCCGTCGGCAACACAAGGCCACCCCACCTGCGCTGGAGCCATGAAGCAACACCCACCTGTAGACAAGGAGCGCGTCGTGACTCGGACTTGGAACAAGGGATGGATGGGAGCGTGCGTGGCCCTGTTGGGCGCCGCCTGTGGCGACGCTCCCATGGCCTCGGACAGCACGGCGCAAGCGCTGTCCTCCCCAGGAGACATCGAGGTCGTCAACACAGACAAGGATGGCACCCCCACCTTCATCCGGGGACGGTTGGGACAGCTCACCCCGCACCTCGCCGCGCGAGGGACCCCGGACGCGCTGCGCACCGTGGCCTCCGTGTTCGGCCTGAGCGCGGAGGAGCTGACGGTTCGCTCCAGCCGCGCGGATGACCAGGGCGCGACACACGTGCGCTATGACCAGACACACCACGGCGTCCGCGTCATCGGCGGGGAGCTGGTGGTTCATGTCGACAGCACGGGTCAGGTGTACGCGGCCAACGGCTCGGCGCGAGGTGCGCGTGAGCCCTCCACCCTGATGCGCCTTCCGCTGTCCGCCGTGAAGCACGCGGCGTTGGAGGGGATGGAGCAGCTCGTGGTCCGCGGCGAGCCACGCTTCGTCTACTTCCTCGAAGCGGGGGGCACGCTGGCCTCCGCCTACGAAGTCACGCGTGTGGGCGTGCGCGACGGGGACCCCGCCCGGGACCTGGTCTACGTGGACGCGGCGTCCGGCCGGGTGCTCGACGTGCGGCCTCAAATCCACGCGGGGATGAACCGCCGGGTCCACTCTGCCAACGGGAGCTGGATGACGCCGGGCACCTTGCGGCGCACCGAGGGCGCGGGCCCCACGTGGGACGGGCACATCGACCAGAACTACGACCACATCGGCACGACCTATCAGTGCTTCGAGACCGTCTTCGGCCGCGACTCGTTCGACGACCGGGGCGCCGCCATCACCAGCACCGTCCACTACGGCGACGGCTACGTGAACGCATACTGGGACGGGACTCAAATCGTCTTCGGGGATGGCGACGGGTTCAGCTCGGGGGAGCTCGGGTTGGATTTGGACGTGGTGTCGCACGAAATCGCCCATGCCGTGACGCAGTACGAGTCGGGGCTCGTGTATCGCAGCGAGTCGGGCGCGCTGAACGAGAGCCTGTCGGACATGGTCGCCGCCATCTGCGAGAGCTGGTCTCGCGGCGGGGCGCTGGACGCGGATGTCTGGAAGATTGGCGAGGACATCTGGACGCCTCACGTGAATGGGGACGCGCTGCGCTACATGGACAGCCCCACGCGGGATGGTTCGTCGCGGGACTACTACCCGGAGCGGTACACGGGCTCGTCCGACAACGGTGGCGTGCACTGGAACTCGGGCATCCCGAACCTGGTCTTCAAGCTGCTCGTGACGGGCGGCCCGCATCCGCGCGGCAAGACGGCCACGTGGGTGAATGGCATTGGCATGAACCGCGCGGCGCAGACCTTCTACTTCGCCGCGACGAACTACTTCACCGCGACGACCACCATGTCCCAAGCCAAGGCCTACACCATCCAGGCCGCGCAGGACCGGTACGACGCCTCGGTCGTGAGCGCGGTGCGCGACGCCTGGAACGCCGCGGGTGTGCCGTAGGCGGAAAGCCATCCCTGAGTCATCCCCATACCCCAAGGAGCCATCATGAAACCTGTCGTCCTCACTGTCTTCCTCTTCTGTCTTTCGAGCACCGCGCACGCGCAGCTCTCCACCCGCTGTTTCCAGGATGACCAGCTCACCACGGTGGAGCTGGCCCGGGGCCGCAACGCGTGGGCGCGCAAGTGTGGCCTCATCACCGTCGCGCGCGAGGCCTACCTGAACTCGGAGAACGAGTATCAGGTGTTCACCAATGGCTGTCATTCGTACCCGGCCGTACCCGAGGGCTCCACCTGCACCTTCTTCGTCCCCTCCGTCGAGTCGGCCCCCTGTGTGGGCAACTTGAACAAGCTGGGCACCTGCGTCGCGGGCTGCGTGACTCCGACACAGAAGGTCGCCTTCGGCGGCAGGATGGTGCCGGTGCCGGAGGCGTATACGTCCGGGCTCACCACGGTGTCGGCGTTGAGCGCGGACTCGGAGGCGGGGCTGCTGCGCTTTGGCGAGCAGAGCATCCGCAGCTTCGTCGTGGGTGACACGCAGGAGGACATCTTCACGTTGGAGACCCAGGAGGGCCGCCGCCTGGAGGTGACGGCGGAGCACCCCATGGTCCTCGGTGATGGGACGATGGTGAAGGCGCGCACGCTGAAGGTGGGCGACACGCTGCTGGGCGCCGACGGCGTGAAGCTGCACCTCAACCGCGTCACGGTCTTCCGCTTCAAGGGTCAGGTCTGGAACGTCCGGCCGGAGAGCCACGTGAAGCTCGAGAACGTGATGAACGCGGAGGGTTTCCTCACCGGCTCCGTGCGCTTCCAGAACGAGTGGGCCCAGGACGACTACCGCCTGTCCTTGCGCGACGACGTGGACGTGGGCGGGCTCTAGGAGGCTGTTGAAGAGGCCCGGTTGGATGGCATGAGGCCGGGCCTCTCGTGGACTCCAGGGGGGCTTCCCGACAGCCTGCTAGACTGCCTCCGTCCTGGAGGCTGCATGCACCCGAGAAGACTTCACCGGCCCCTCGCGTCCCCGCTGTTCTCACTGGCCGCCAGCGTCGCGCTGGCTTGCGCCGCGGGCTGTTCGGACGACGACGGCGTGGACGTCCCCAACCCGTTGACCCAACCCAAGGACGGGCCGCCCGCCGGCAACCCGAACGCGGAGGCCACATGCAGCGTGCCCGCTGAGGCGGGGCTCGCGGACGTGTCCAGGCCCACCACGGTCGTCGGGACGGGCACACCCGCCAGCTGTACCTCGGACGCCTTCGTCGACGCCGTGGCGAAGGGCGGAGTCATCACCTTCGACTGCGGTCCGGAGCCCGTCGTCATCACGCTGGACCGCACGGCGAAGGTCTTCAACAACAAGGGGCCGGACATCGTCATCGACGGCAAGGGCCTGGTGACGCTCAGCGGAGCGGGCAAGCGCCGCATCCTCTACATGAACACCTGTGACGCGGCGCAGGTGTGGACCACCTCCCACTGCCAGGACCAGGACCACCCCCGGTTGACGCTCCAGAACCTCACCTTCGTGGACGCCAACTCCAAGCAAGACACGGAGTTCGATGGGGGCGGCGCCGTCTGGGTTCGCGGCGGGCGGCTCAAGGTCATCAACTCGCGCTTCTTCAACAACGTCTGCGCCGACACGGGCCCCGACGTCGGAGGCGCCGCGCTGCGAGTGTTCGACCAGTCCGAAGACCAGCCCGTCTACGTGGTGAACACGACCTTCGGCGGCAAGGAGGGCTACGGCGGGGCCGGCTCCAACGGCGGCGGCATCAGCAGCATCGGTGTGTCGTGGACCATCATCAACAGCCTCTTCTCCCACAACCGAGCCATCGGGAACGGCGCCAACCCCGCCCGACCAGGCACGCCAGGGGGCGGCAGCGGCGGCGCCATCTACAACGACGGCAACCGGATGACGCTGTCCCTGTGCGGCACACGCATCGAGCACAACGAGGTCAACGCCCACGGCAGCGCCATCTTCTTCGTGAGCAATGACCACTCAGGCGACATCCGCATCGACCGCTCCGTCATCCGCAACAACCGGGGCGGCTCCTGGTACGAGACCTATCCGCAAATCTCCAACCACGCGGACACACCCATCCGGGTGACGGACTCCACCATCGAGTGACGCCCTCCGTCCTCGGTCCAGCCGGCGCAGCGCCTGCCTGCCTCCATTTCGCCAGGGGTTCGTTCCAGGAACCGGCCATGCCGTGTTACTGGGACTGCCATCGAGGGGAGAGTCGCGATGGCAGAGACACAGCAACCGACGATTCACGAAGCCGCGGCCTTGGGGGATTTGCAGGGCCTTGCCCAAGCCCTCGAGCGCGGAGAGAGCATCGACGCGCCGCAGGAGGGGGGCGTCACCCCGCTGATGGCCGCCGCGTTCAACGGGCAGACCGCCGCGGTCCAACGCCTCATCTCCCTCAAGGCCTCGCTGGACGCGCAGAGCGCCGCGGGCTGGACGGCGCTGCTCTACGCCGCGAAGCTCGGCCACACGGAGACCCTCCGGGAGCTGCTGAAGGCCGGGGCCAATCCCAACCTCACCGCGACGGGCGGCGAGACCGCCATCATCGAAGCGGCCTTCAATCACCACGAAGGCGCGGTCATGGCGCTGCTCCAGGCAGGCGTCGCGCCTGGCAAGCCCACGTCCATCGGCCTCACCGACCTCATCGTCTGCGCCGACGGCGGCTACCTGCCAGCGGTCAAGCTCCTGCTGGAGCGCCACGCGCCCGTGAATGACGCCAACGTCTATGGCGAGACGGCGCTCATCCGCGCCAGCCTGCGCGGACACACCCAGGTGGTGGCCTTCCTGCTGCGGCACGGCGCGGACAGGTCCATCGCCGACAAGTCCCAGAAGACGGCCAGGGACTGGGCGCTCGAGAAGGGCTTCCCCCAGGTCGCCGCGCTGTTCGACAGCAACGACGCCACGCTGGATGAAGTGCTCACCCAGAGCGCGCCCGCCCCCTCCCCGAGCAGGAAGTCCTCGACCGGCGACGTCGACTACACGGACTTCGCCGCGTGGACGCAGGGCTACATCTACGGCTTCGCCGGGTACGCCCCGATGAAGCACTCCACCGATGCCGCCGCGTTCGTGGGCCTCATCCAGCGAATCACCCAACGCACCGTCATCACCATCGGCGCGTCGTTCCATCCCTACCAGCTCATCCGGCCCGAGGGACTCTCCGTCTGGAGCTACACCCTGCTGCGCCTCCACTCGCAGCAGAAGGCGGGGCTCACGGAGGTCGGCCACGGAAGGAGCTCGGTGCACACCGTGCCGCCCGCGGACGCGTTCCCCATGCGCCAGTGGTCGGACACGCGCCTGTTCACGGACGTCAACCCCGTCTTCGGCCAGTACGTCCCCTTCGTCATCCCCTACCTCGTCCCCAAGGATGACCAGTCCCCCTACTGGGAGAAGCGGCTGGCCGCCGAGGTCGCCGCCCACGGCCACGCCACGCCGTACCTCGAGTCCATCAACGAGGCCATGCGCTTCCTGCTGCCCACCCCCGCCTTCGTGGTGGGCTTCGACGCCTTCGACGAGACGAACCCCCACGGCGTCGTCCAGAACTTCGTCAACGTCGCCGAGAAGCTCCTGAACGCCACCCTCCGTCAGGGCTGACCCCGCCAGCACCAGGCGTCCCAAGGGCCGGTGGCCAGTCAGGTCGCCGGCCTTTGCCTTGACCAACATATGCACCGATGTGTATATGCACGTTCATGCAATTGGACGTCTTCCAGGTGCTCGCCGACCCGACGCGCCGCCGCATCGTCGAGGCCCTGCTGAATGGCGAGCAGCAGGTCAGCGACGTCGTCGAGAAGGCCGGAGTCCATCAGTCCGGTGTCTCGCGGCATCTGCGCATCCTCTCGGAGTCGGGCTTCGTCTCGATGCGGCCGGAGGGGCAGAGGCGGCTCTACGCGTTGAAGTCGGAGCCGTTCCAGGAGTTGGAAGGGTGGCTCGGCCCCTACCGGCAGTTGTGGGAGGCGCGGCTGGACCGCTTCGGCGCCGCGCTGAAGAAGAAACAAGAGAAGAAAGGACCACGGACATGAGCAACGAGAACGCGAAGGTCGTCGTCGAGCGCACCTACCGGGCCGGAATCGAAGACATCTGGTCGCTCTGGACCACGAAGGAAGGCTTTGAGTCGTGGTGGGGTCCGCAGGGCTTTCGCGCGGAGGTGCAGGAAATCGACGCGCGCACCGGCGGGGCGCTCCAGTACGAGATGATCGCCGACACCCCGGAGATGGTTGCCGCGCTGAAGCAGATGGGACGGCCGCCTTCCCATGCGACCCACTCCCGCTTCACCGAGGTCACCCCCCGCTCGCGGCTCATCCTCACCAACCTCATCGACTTCCTGCCCGGCGTCGCGACCTACAAGAGCAACATCGTCGTGGACTTCATCCCGATGGGTGACCGCGTGCGCATGGTCGTCACGATGGACGCGATGCACAACGCGGAGTTCACCCGCATGCAGGAGGAAGGCTTCACCAGCCAGCTCACCAAGCTGGACTCACGCTTCAACCCTCACTGAGACGTGCAACCACAGTCGACTCGGCACGTGGACACCGATTCGGCGTTGCACAGGCCGTCTCCGCAGTAGCAGTCGGACGGGCACACGGCCTCATCCTCTCCCGTGTCGCAGACACCATCGCCACACTGGGACGCTGGCACACAGTCCGGAGGACAGGTGAACGCGTCCTCCATGAGCCCGCATCGGCCATCGCCGCAGGCATCGCAGTACCCCACGGGACACGGCGCGAGCGACGACTCCCGCCGCGCGCCTCCCTGGAGATACGACACGGGGCATGAGCAGTAGAGCCGTGGCGGGGACTCCTCGTCGGTCTCACCCGCCGTCACCTGCCCGAGCCATCCGGGCCCGTCCGCCCACGAGCCCTCCAGATACGCCTGCAACGAGCCAGGCGGGGGCGGCGCGGCGCGGGCCACGCATGAGCCCAGCATGACGAGCCCGGTGATACACGGCGCGCTCGGTGAGACGGGCACGAAGAACTGACAGTTGTTCGAGGAGCACGGGTACTGGAAGCACCCGTTGGCGAAGACTTGATACTCGTTGTCGGCGTTGAGGATGGCCTCCTTCGTCGCCGAGATGTAGTGGCACTTGCGCGCCCACGCGTTGCGCCCGGTCACCTGCTGAGGCGTGAGGCTGTCATCACCTCCGCAGCGTCCACTGAGCTGGGCCCAGGCCGGACTCGCGAAGCCCACGACCCCAAGCCAGACGACACCCCAGAGCAGCTCCTTCATGCCAACCTCCTGGTGGATGCAGCTTGAGGCGCGAGCGCTCCGGCTCACCTGTCCCGCGGGCCCCTGGCCCGCCCACCCCCACTACGGAGCACCGCGAACGGTGGAGCCCAACAGCACCTCCACCGTGTCCTGGGTCGTCCACGCCAGGTCCGGGAAACCGTCGTCGTCCAGGTCCTCGGCCACCAAGGACGTGGGCGTCGGAGTGGCGGCCACACGCACCGCGGGCCCCAGCTCGCCCCCCTCCTGCCCCAAGAGCAGGTACACGCCGCCCGACAGCCCCGCGTGCGCCACGTCCACCCGCCCGTCCTGGTTGAAGTCCGCGACCACCACCTCGCCCGGCTCCTCCGCCGGGACGGCCTTGCTCGGAAGGAAGCCGCCCGTCCCATCCCCCAGGTGCACGGACAGGTAGCCCGCGCCGGACAGGCCGTGGGAGATGACCAGGTCCAACAGCCCATCCCCGTTCACATCCACGGGGGCCAGCCGGAAGGGCTCGTCATCCACGGAGCCCGTGAGCCGCAGCGGCGGAATGGAGGCCAGCGAGCCGTCCTTCCTCGCGAGCAGGATGTCCACGGTGAAGCTGTTGGTGTTGAGCACGAGCACATCCGGGAGCCCGTCCGCGCTCACATCCGCGAGCATCAAGTCCCTGGGCAGGCCCGTGACGGGATGAGGAACCGCCGCGCTGAATGTTCCATCTCCCCGGCCCTTGAGCGTGGTGATGTTGAAGAAGCCCCCGGAGCCCGCGTTCTTCGTTATCGCGTCCAGGTGCCCATCCCCGTCCAGGTCCGCCACCCGCACCTGTTGCGAGTGATTGCCGAGTGAGTAGGGAGTCCCCTCCCGGAACCCACCGCGCCCATCCCCCAGGCGCACCGTCATCGCGTTGGAGAAGTGTCCCACGATGAGCAGGTCCTGATGGCCATCGCCATTCACATCGCTGACCGCCACGTCCATGGGCGTGGTGCCCGCTGGCAGACACCGGGGTGGAGCGAAGGCGCCATCACCCAGGCCGTGGTGGATGCAGACGCGCTCCTCGCGCGCGGCGACCGCGACCAGGTCTCGAACGCCATCGCCATCCACGTCCGCGACGTGCAGCCCTCGAGCCTGCCCTCCTCCCGCCGCCAGGGACACCCGCTCCGAGGCGAAGCCTTGCCATCGGGCGACCCCGAAGGTCCGGGGTGAAATCGTGTACGAGGTACACGCGAGCCCGACGCAGCAGCTCAGCAAGAGGGCTTGAAACCGGGGCATGCAGCCTGCCTTGAAAGAAGGGTGGGAGATGACATGCGTCCCCACAAGTGGCCAGTGACCCCGCGGTCTGGGACATGACAACAAAACGCACTCCACTCATGCATGGGCACAAGGCCCGTCGGCCTTCATCGCCCTCGGGGATGAGACGCCCTGGGTTCAGTGAACTCGCCATGCCGGCCCCCGCCGAGGGGTTTGCTATATCCTCCAAAGCCCCGGCCTTTCCTACCCACCACAATGGCAAGCGTGGGTTGGGCCACACATCCAAGTCAAGAATCCATCCCCGGAGGACCGCATGCGCCGCCAGCGGCCGTACGTCATCGCGATGGCAGCCACCCTCGTCCTGCTCGCCCTGGGTGGAGTGTGGTGGAAAAAGAACGCGGGGACACCGTCTTCGATTTCAGACACACCACCCGATTCCCATTCACAGACATCTCGCGCCCCGCCGGCGCCTGTCGCTGCGGGCTCGACACAGGCTGAATCCCGGGGCCACCCCACGCCCGGGACACTCCACCGGCATGCGTTGAGCCTGATGACGGCAGTGTCCTTCGAACAACAGAACTCGGGGATGCGCTTCGCCCTCCAGGGGGAATGGGACGTGGGCATCGTCTCCGCGAAGGACGACGCCGTCCTGGTCCGCGTCCAGCTCAAGCCCACCACCTTCACGGTGGACGTGGAGGGACAAGGGCCGCTCGCGCCCGAGGCACGTGAAGCCATGATGGCGGCGCTGTCCCTGCCCTTCTTCGAGACACGCGACGCCCGGGGCGCGGTGTTGCTCACGCACTTCGAGCAAGGCGTGGATGAGCTGGCGCGAGGACTCTTGCGCTCGGTGGTGGCGTCCTCGCAGTTCGTGGTGGACGGCGCTCCGCCCGAGCAGTGGCGCACCGAAGAGCAGGACACCTCCGGCCAGTACGTGGCCCGGTATGAGCGCGTGGAGGCCCGCCGCTACCAGAAGCACAAGGAGGTCTACACGGCCGCGGCGACACCCGAGGGACTCCAGCCGCTGACGGGCGCTCCCCGCATGAGCGTCACGGGCGGCGCCACCTTCGAGCTGACGGAGGACGCGTGGCTCCAGTCGCTCCAGGTGCGCGAGCGGTTGACGGTGGACCCGGGGGAGGGATTGCCCCGGATAACGAACACCACGGAGCTGACGTTGAAGCTGCTCGAGCGCCGGCTCGAGCCGGGGCTGGTGGATGCGTTCACCGCGCGCGCCGCCTTCCTGAACACCTCCGCGCTGGCCAGCTTCCAAGGACAGGCGGCGGACCCGCTGGCGCATCACCGGCAGGTGCTGGGCTCGCGGCGGCTCGAGGACATCCTCGCGGACCTGCGCGCGCTGCCCGGCGACGAGAAGGCGCGGGATGAGGCCAGGACCCGAGCGCTGGAGCAGCTGCGGGCCCTGCTCATGCTGCGGCCCGGGGAGGCGGCGCGCATCCCTGCGCTGCTGCGCGCCAAGGACCTGTCTGCGCTGGCCGCCAGCTCCATGCTCGGCGCGCTCTCCGCCGCGAGCACTCCGGAGTCCCTGCGTGCGCTCGCCTCGGCCACGGGAGACACGGCGCTGACGGCGGACGTGCGCATGGACGCGGTCTCCGCGCTGGGCATGGCGCAGAGCCCCATCCGCGAGGGCGTGGAGACGCTGCGGCAGCTCGTGCGAAGCGAGGACCCTCGGCTGCGAGGCACCGCGACGCTGGCGCTGGGCAACGCGGCCCTGCACCTGAGCGGCACCGACGCACGCGGCTCCGAGGCGCTGGTCCAGGAGCTGGCGAATGACTATCGCGGCGCGAGGGACGCGGAGGCGAGGGCCCTGCTCCTGCGCTCGCTGGGCAATACCCGGGCACCCACGGCGCTCGGCACCATCACGGACGCGCTGCGCTCGGACTCGGTGCGAGTGCGCGAGGCCGCCATGGTGGCGCTGCGAGGCATCCCCGGCCCGGACGCGGATCGGCTCCTCGCGGAGCGCTTGATGAACGACCCGGTCTCCGAGGTGCGCCGAGGCGCGGTCTTCGCCTGCGGCTTCCGCCCGCTGGAGCCGTTGCTGCTTCCGATGCTGGGACAAGCCCTGCGCGAGGATGCCTCCGACGGCGTGCGCTCCGACATCATCCAACTGCTGGGCCAGCACAGAGGCACCACGCCCGGAGCGTTGGCGCTCTTGCGGTGGGCGAGCCAGAACGAGCGCCATCCTGAAATCCGTCGCATGGCCATCACCTACGTGGAAGCCCCCACCACGCCCGCGCCCTCACCGTCGACTCCTCGACCCATCCGCTGAGGCCCCCGCGAAGGGAGCGTGCAACGCCAGACACCGCGCGCACCGCTCCAGCGCGAGACGCCTGGACGCTCCCGTATAGACGGGCCTTCTCATCACCGGAGGTCCCTCATGAACAGGGCGGTATCGCGCGCTGTCGCGCTGATGCTGGTCGTGGTTCCCGGATTCGTCGCGGCGCAGAGCTACGTCGACTCTCAACCCTACGTCGTCGACCCCGCGAAGTATCCCTTCGCCATCCATGCCCCGGGAACGGTGCTGGACAACGCGGTGCCCTGGGAGACACGCGTCGCTCCCTTCGTCCCCGGCGCCAGCTACTCACCCACCGAGGAGCACGCCGTCCTCCAGGACGAGACGAACCGCACGGGAGGACAACTCCGGTACGACCTGGCGGACCACACCCACAACCTGGACATCGAGCAGGCCACGATTCCAGAGGCCTTCACGCACCAGGTCCCTCCGCCGGTGGAAATCAGGCCGTGGACCAATCCGGTGCAGACGTTCAACAAGTCATACGTGCGCACGGAGCGGTTCGGCAACGGGCTGTTCGGCGCGGGATATCATCTCAACACCCTGCTCACCGCCGAGACGGCGACGGCCACCTCGGACAAGAAGGTGGTGGCGGTGGCCGAGGGCAAGGTGTTCGCCACGGTGTTCTCGTCCGAGCATGACCTGGTGCGCGGGCGCGCCCAAATCGTCGGACAGAACGGAGGCGACAACAGCGGCCTGGCCGCGCTCTACGTGCTGGGACAGGAGGTGTGGTCCACCAGCCTGCAAGCGACGTATGCGCCGCCACCGGTCAACTGGAGCCGGACGTTCTTCTCCGCGTCGAAGACCTTCATGGTGGGCCCGGTGCCCGTCACGGTGAAGGCCTCGCTGTCCGGCGGCGTGAAGCTGGCGGTGAGCGGCGAGGTGAATCCCCTGGTGGCCCGGCTCGCCGCGACGCCCGGCGGCTGGTCCCACGTCACCGCGTCCGCCGCCGTGGACGTCGTCATCGTGGGCTTCGGCGTGGAGGGCAGCCTGGCCCTCATCAACGCCACCCTGCCCGCCTCCGGCGAAGTGCTCTGGCCCGTGTGCAACCTCGACTGGAAGCTCAAGACGGAGCTGGACCTGAACACCCTCTCCGGAACCCTGAAGGCCTTCGCGAGGGTGCGGGTCCTCTTCTTCAAGAAGACCTGGTGGGTGACCATCGCCCAGTGGGCTGGCATCAGCCACCAGCTGACCTTGTTCGGCGTGGAGGGCTCACAGCCGCTCGGCGTCTGTAGCTAAACTGGCCGCGCGCTGGCCGCTGCTTGCTCTTCAGCCACCGCCGGAGCCCCATGCTTGACGGCCAAACGGGGCCCGTGCTCAATGAGTTCGACACCGGGTTCAACAACGAGCCCGGGGTTTGAGCGGTAGATTGCCAGCGCGGACAAACCCGGCCAGCGCGCGGACGGTTCCAGTCAGAGCACCTGCATCCTCTGCGCGAGCGTCTCGAGGCGCGGTGGGCGCCGCCCCGACACGAGAGGCAGGAACCCGACGAGGGGTGACATGACAGATATCAAGAGGGGGGACGACTCGCCGCGGTACTTCATCGTCGGCAACCGCACCGTGAAGTGGGTGCCGCTCGAGAACGGGAACCTCCAGATTCTCAAGCTGGACTGGGTCACGGGGCTGTTCATCCCCGGGCTGGACTACATGCCCAAGTGCCTGTTCGCAGACGACTCCGAGCAAGTGAGCGAGGACGAGTTCATCCAGCAGACCGAGGCCATGCGCCGGGAGAGCTTCACCGGCGACAACGCGGTCTTCGCGCTCTACGGGCTCCTGGACACCATCGAGGCGACGGCCAAGGCCGAGCGCCGGCTCTTGACGGAGCAGGAGTTGGCCATCATCGCCCTCACCCAGCGCAAGACACACGCGATGTTCGAGAGCGTCTGCCGCCTGGGCGAGAACTACACCCGGAAGAAGCCCTACTGAGCCTTCGACCAGGGCCCGTGCGTGAACGACTGCGCGGGCGCCGCTGTCTCCCTCCTTGAGACAGGCCAGGCTTCACGACTCGCCGTCGAGCCGCCGCGCGCCTAATGCCCTGAACGGACGCCTTCGCCGTGCGAGAACGCGGCGTTCAGGGCCACGCGGAACGTGGTGCCCACGCCCACCGACGACTCGACGGAGATGTGCCCACCGAGCGCGGTGACGATGGTGTCGCAGATGGACAAACCCAGGCCCGTTCCCAGCCCCGCGGACTTGGTGGTGAAGAACGGGTCGAAGATGCGGCGCAGGTGCTC
This sequence comes from Myxococcus stipitatus, assembly GCF_037414475.1. The sequence goes on from NZ_CP147913.1 coordinate 3,827,384, forward strand.
CGGGGGGATGCCACCTCCAGTGTCCCGCACCTCCACCAACACCCGCGAGCCCTCATCCGGCCGCGTGGTGATGCGAATCTCGTTCGACTCGGACTGCCCCTCCTCGATGGCGTGCGCGGCGTTGATGACCAGGTTGAGGAACACCTGGAACAGCTTGCCCTCGTTGCCACGCACCGGCGGCACGGTGCCGTAGGTCTTCACCAGCCGCGCCCGGGGACGCACCTCGCTGGCCGCCATCTGAATCACCGAGTCCAACACGCGGTGCACGTCCACCGGCTCCTCGCGGGTCTCCTCCACGCGCGAGAAGACGCGCAGCTGGCGGACAATCTGCCGCATGCGCTCGGCGCCCTCGCGCGCGTCGTCCAACACCTGGCGGCACTCCACCATGTCGTCGGGAGACAACGGGCGCGCACGCGGCCCCAGCGTGGAGTGGAGGTAGTCCAGATTGGACAATACATAGGCAAGCGGGTTGTTCAGCTCGTGAGCGATGCCCGCGGCGAGCAGGCCCATGGAGGCCATGCGGTCAGCGAGCATCATCTGCGCCTGGGTGCGCTTTCGCTCCGTGAGGTCGCGCGCGATGGTCACCCACGCGGGGGCTCCGTCGAACACGACGGCCAGCGTCACCAGGTCCGCGACGACCGTCTCACCGTCGCGCCGCACCAGCGGCACCTCCATGGCACGCGCCGGCCGCTTCCCCTCCAGCGCCTGCCCCAGGTAGAGCTGGGCCGCGCCCCGGTCCTCCTCACGCACCAACTCCAGCACGTGACGGCCCAACATCTCCGAGGCGTCGCGGTAGCCCAGGTACTGCACCAGCGACGGGTTCACCGACAACAACACCCCGTCCCCCACGTGCACCATCACCGGGTCCGGGAAGGCCTCGATGAGCAGGTGGACACCCGCCTCGGTGCGCCGGAGCGTCGTCTCCGTGCGCACGCGCAGCGCCTGGTCCGTGCGCTGCTCCAACGCGAGCGACAGCGTGCCCGCCGCGCCCGACAACAGGTTCACCTCGATGGGGCCCCAGGGCCGCGCCTCGCGGCAGTTGTCGAAGCCGATGACACCGAAGAGCTGGCCATGCACATGCACCGGCAGGAGCAGCACGGAGCACACGCCCTGGGCCTCCAACATGGGCGCCAGGATGGGCGTGAAGCCCCGGGGCAGCGCCTGCACGGGCTCGCCGCGCAGCAGCGCCTCGGACTGCTCCGGCCGCAGGACCTCCATGAACGGCAGGCCGTGCATGTTCGGGTCCTCCAGGTTGGGAGCAATCCCCGGCTCGCACCACTCCGCGCGCTGCGAGGCCAGCAGCACCCCATCCTGTCCGTGGTGCATCTCGAACACGTAGACGCGGCTGGCCGCGGAGACCCGGCCCAGCGGCTCCACCACGGAGGCATACAAGTCGCTGGGGAGCTGGTGCGGCATCATCCGCCGCTGGACCTCCACCATCGTCTCCAGATAGCGCTCGCGCGTGGCGACGGCCTCCTCCGCGCGGCGGCGCGAGTCGATGTCCAGCAGCGAGCCCACCACCTCGCCGGGCTCCCCTGGCACACCGCGCGCGGCGAGCACCACCCAGCGCGCATCCTCTCCCACGGCCAGGCGAATCTCCCGGCGGGCCTCTGGTATCTGCTGCCCGGCCACCGCCTCCAGCAGCACTCGCGCCGCGGCGCGGTCCACCGGGTGCACGGCCTCCACCAAGAGGCGCCCTTGAAACACCGCGCCGAGCGTCCCCGTCAGCCGCTCCCAACCCGGGCCCAGGTAGGTGATTCGACCTTGAGGGTCCAGCTGGAACACCACCTCGCTGAGCAGCCCCTCCAACACCTGGAGCCGCCGCGCCATCGCCGCCGCACTGTCTGGAGATGATGACGACGAAACCCGGGAGGACAGGCCACCCGCGCTCGTCTCGGGAACCGGTACCGGGGACTCGACATGCCCCACGTCCCGCCGCTCGTCTGCCACTTCGACCTCCTGCGCCCACGGTGGGGGGCCGGTCGTCCCGACAGCGCACACGGCTGCCAGAAGCCTCACCAACGACCCCGTGCCCCTCCCGTGGCGACGTCGGATTCCAGCATAGAACCGGCGAATGTCGGGAAGTCAATGAAGGCGGAGAAACTTCACCCTTGGTCGTCGGGTTCCCACCCGCCAGGAAAACCCGAGCGCGGGCGGTTGCGGCGGTCACCGAGCACACGGGCGGGCACTCCGCCGACGATGGCCCACGGCGGCACGTCCCGGGTGACGACCGCGCCCATGGCCACCACGGCGTGGTCTCCCACGGTGACGCCATCCGTCACGCCCGCGTTGGCACCTATCCACACATCCGCGCCCACGGTGATGCCGCGAGATGTCACGGGTTGTTCACGCACGGGGCGGTCCGGCGCGAGGCCGTGGTCGAAGGCGTAGAGGGTGGCGCCCGTGGCGATACGAGAGCCCTCGCCGATGCGGATGCCGCCCGCACCGCCATCCAGGCTCACGCGGGCATTGAGGCTCACGCGAGGGCCCAGGACGACGGGGCCATGGACGAAGGCATCCGCGGCGATGCTACAGCCGGGCCCGATGACCACGGAGCGGCCGGGCTCGGCGAAGACGCGGGCCTCCGGGGCGATGAAACATCCCTCCGCGATTTCGACGGTCTCCAGGTCGCGCAGGCGTTGTTGCACCTCGCGCTGCCAGGCCTCGGCCCACTCGCGGTGGCGGGGCTTGAGGGAGAAGTAGAGCCACGGCATCCAGGAGAGCCGCAGCTTGTGTTGCTCACGACGAAGTGCGTCCAGGTCCACGGTGTCTGCCTACCATGCCCGTGCGCGGGACACGTGTCAGTGGCGCGGTTCCACGGTGAAGTGGCAGCGCTCGCGTTCGGCGGTGATGGCGTCGGTGTCGAGGGGCACGGGCTCCAGGCGGAGGACCATGTCCGCGGGTTCCCAGCGGTAGGGCTCGCCATCGAGTCGGACCCGGCCGTCGGCGACGGCGCGCGTGGCCTCCAGCAGGGGGATTTGAGACAGGTCTCGGAGCATGGCCTCGAAGCGGCCTTGTCGGGTGGGGTCCACGAAGCGGAAGCGGGCCCGGGCGACCACGGCGAGGTGGTACCACATGGGGCGGAACGCGACGCCGGCGAGTCCCAGTCGCCTGGCCATCAGCACGAACATCTCGGTGGCCTCGCGCGCCAGGCCCAGGCCGGGGACATCCTGGCCAGGGAGTTGGGGGCGGCGCTCGCTGAAGCGGGCGCGCGGGTGGCGGAGGCTGAGCCAGTTGACGAAGAAATAGGGCTCCTCGGCGATGGTGCGGCGCTCGACGACGACGTCGACCAGGAGGTGCTCCTGTCCACCGGCGCGGCCGAGCACCTTGATGCGGTCTCCGGCGCCCGTGGAGTTCACCTCGACGCGAGGGCGGCTGTAGCCCAGGCGTTCCACCTGCCACAGCAGGCCGTAGCGGAAGAGTGCGTACTCCAGTGACTGCGCGGTGTAGTAGCCGAGGACGCGGGGCTGCGGGTCTCCGCCCAGGCCGAGGGAGCCTTCGAGGTCCTCGAGGGTGATGGTGATTTCGTCGAGCGGCGTGCCTTCGCGCATGAGCAGGCGGGAGATGCGGCGGTAGCGGGCGCTCAGCGGGTCATAGCGTTCCTTGATGCGGCGGCCGCCCATGCCGGAGAGGACGAGCACGGTGCCGGCGAAGAGCTTCCAGGAGTCGGCGTGGTAGCCGCCGCCGGGGAGCCAGACGCTGGGGACTCCGCGGAGCGCGTCGGCGATGAGCTGGTCCCTGCGACGTGCGCCTTGCAGGGAGAGGCCCACGCGGCCGAAGCGGTCTCCGGCGAGGACGTCTCCGCCCGCGATGATGAAGGCGAGGTCCGGCGTGGGCATGCGCGCCAGGAGGGACGAGAGGCGCGCGAGGTAGTCGTCGTCGGAGATGCCGTCGGGGACGCGGGTCTCATCGACGCCTTCGGGGAGCGAGCCCCAGTCGCTGCCGGAGAGAGAGCCAATCCAGACCTTGGGGTGGCCGGCGAGACACTCGGCGGTTCCGTCGGGCGGGTGGGCGTCGAGGTCGAGGACGACGGTTTGTCCTTCGAAGCCATCGGCCTGGAGGGAGGCGAGGGCCACGGCGATGTCGTTGACGGCGCAGAAGCCTCCGCCGCGGCCGGGGGCGGCGTGGTGGAAACCGCCGGCCATGTTGACGACGGGGCCTCGGCGGCCGAAGGCGAGGCGCGCGGCGCCGAGGGTGCCTCCACAGACGAGGCGCACGTTGGACAGGAGTGTGTCCACGGGGACTTCGGACGGGTCCACGGCGTAGATGCGCGCGAGGGTCTCCGGGCGGCCGAGTGATTCGAGGTAGGCGGCGTCGTGGACGCGGGAGAGCTCGGCGTAGCTCACGGGGCGGGGGCGGTAGACGTCGGAGGGGCGGACGACGTGCTTCTCGAGCAGGTACCAGGTGGTGAAGTCGACGCCGCGCGGTTCGACGCCGACGGTGTTCTCGATGCCGGTGAGCGGGAGGCGGTAGGCCTCATCGTAGAAGATGGGGACGAACTCGGTTCGCAGCGCGGGGAACCATCTGCGCAGCCAGCTCCACACGCTCATGCCCTGGACCTCGCGAGAGGAGCAGGGAGACGCAGTGAGGAGCGGAGGGTGGGACGGCGCACGGGGTCGCGACTTTCGCCCAGCAAGCGGCCCCTGGGGGCTTTTTCGTCACGACCAGGTGGCGCGAAGGTCGCCTCCTCGGCGGTCCGGCCACTGGGGCGCCCGGCGGGACGACTACTTCTGGACGGAGAGGATGCGGCTTCGGCCGACATCCACGGCGTAGACGATGGGCGTGTCGGAGCGGCTGGGGCCTTGGAGGTCGCGACAGGCGCTCTCGCGAGGCGAGAAGCTGACGAAGACGACTCCGTCGTCGGAGCCTGGGACCGCCGTCACGTCGTAGGACTCCCGGCGCAAGGCACAGAGCTCCATGGGGCTCGCGTCACGTGGGGGCGTGTGCCCGAGCGGGAGGAAGTCCTCCATGGCCAGGGACACGGCCGCGGCGATGGGGCCGGAGAGGATCTGTTGTCCTTCCGTCGGCAGGGCGATGGGGAACTTGTACCGCGCGGCTTCCTCGGGCGGAGCCATCTCCGGCCGGGGATGCGGCCGGAACAGTGAGCATCCCGGAAGCAGCAGGAGCAAGCCCAGCGACACCGTCCAACGGCGATTCATGCGGCCTCCGTGCAAAAGACACAACCCAATCCACACCCCATGCAGACGACTATGTCCTTCTCTCAGGGACCATCAGCAACCGCAGTGATGCGCCCCGTTTCCTTGTCCTCGACCTTGATATAGCCCACAAGAATCCAGCGTCCATCCATTCGCTCGTACACCTCACCAGGCCGGTCCTCTCCTGAATAGGGAATCAGCTTCTGGAGATGGCAGGCGGTGTCGAACTGGATGCGAACCAACCATTGCTGACTCGCCTTCTGGCGATCCCTTGGAGACATGGGCGAGGGTGCCCAAGGATGGCTGTGAAAATCCGCAAGCGGAACGGTCCTCCCTCTCCCATCGACTACGCGGCGAGGAGAGAAACAGGACTTGCGCTTTGAGGCTCCTACCAACTGCGTTTCGCCAAGAGGCGATGCCTCGCTGGCATAGTAGGTTCCATCTCCAAGTGAGTAGATGAGTCCACAGTACTCCTGTCCGTAGTCCCGCTCGCTGGCCCGAGGGAGCTCCATCACGGCAGGACAGAGTTGGTCAATCACTCCATCAACGTCTCTCGATGGTTGAACCTTCTGCCACGGCCCTCGAACCCATACCTTCTTGGTTCCTGGTTCGTAGCCATAGTGGGCATCCTCCGTCGGTTGCCGTGGGCTTCCCGCGCATCCGAGCAGCCCAAGGACTGCGCTCACGGCAACAACTCGCATGAACTTCCCCCACTCCAGTTGATGCACTCATCGCGAAGAGTACCGATTCATGCGCATTCACTCCACCACGCGGTGACTTTCTTCGCGAAGGGCGGGGCTGCCCTCTCTGCCAACGTGAGTGAGACAGTTCGTACCCAGCAGTTTAGTGTGCAGGGCGACCCAGGCAGGGACGATGAATCCGGTGGTGAAAGAGGCTCGGGTTGGGGAGACCGAGGTGGTGGAGAAGGCAAAGCGTCGTCGCTTCAGCGCGGAGGACAAGCGGCGCATCCTCGAGGAAGCGGACCGGTGCACGAAGCCCGGAGAGGTGGGCGCACTTCTGCGCCGTGAGGGGCTGTACTCCTCACTGTTGAGCGTGTGGCGACGTCAACGCGAGGCCGGAGGACAGGCCGCCCTGGAGCCAGTCAAGCGAGGCCCCCCGGCGAAGGTGCCCGCGCCCGGGGTCCGGAGAATCGCCGAGTTGGAGAAGGAGTTGGCGCGTGCCCAGGCGAAACTCAAACGCGCCGAGGCCCTGTTGGACCTCCAAAAAAAAGTATCGGAAATCCTGGGAGTGGAACTGCCCAAGCCAGACGAGGAGCCCTGATGGCGGCGGCACGAGAGGCCGTGGGAGAGCTGGGAGTCTTTCCGGTGTGCCAGGTGATGGGCCTGTCGCGAGCCACCTTCTACCGGAGCCTGCGGCCGACGCAGGGGGCGGCCCGTGGACGTCGCCAGCCAAGGGCCTTGTCCGCCGAGCAGCGGGCCGAGGTGCTCCGCGTACTGCACGAGCCGAGATTCGCGGATGCGGCGCCCGCGGAAGTCTACGCGCAACTGCTCGATGAAGGGCGCTACCTGTGCTCGGAGCGGACGCTGTACCGGGTGCTGGCCGAGAACCAGGAGGTACGAGAGCGCCGCAACCAACTGCGCCACCCCAACCATCCGGTGCCCCAGGTGCACGCGACGAAGCCGAACGAACTCTGGAGCTGGGATATCTCCAAGCTGCACGGCCCAGGAAAGTGGACGTACTTCTACCTCTACGTCGTCCTCGACGTGTACAGCCGCGCTGTCGTCGGTTGGATGGTGGCGCACCGCGAGTCGGCCGCGCTCGCCCAGAAGCTCCTGGCGCAAACCTGCGAGCGCCAGGGCATCCAACCTGGCCAGCTGACGATTCATGCGGACCGTGGCTCCTCCATGACGTCCAAGCCCGTGGCTCTGCTGATGGCGGACCTCGGCGTGACGAAGACGCACTCCCGGCCCCACGTCTCCAACGACAACCCCTTCAGCGAGGCCCACTTCAAGACGCTGAAGTATCGGCCCGACTTCCCCCGCGTCTTCGGCTGCCTCCAGGATGCACGCGGCTTCTGTGCCGACTTCTTCCGTTGGTACAACGAGGAGCACCACCACTCGGGACTGGGTCTGCTCACCCCTCACGACGTCCACCACGGCCTGGCCCACGCGCGCCTCTCGGCCCGCGCCGTCGTCCTCGAGGCAGCCTTCGCCGCTCATCCCGAGCGATTCCCCCACGGACTCCCGAAGCCCCAGGCCCTTCCGAACGCTGTCTGGATTAACAACCCCGCGCACCTCCCCAACTCAAAGGCGGCTGCGCACTAATCTCTCAGTTTCACTGTCTCATTCACGTTGACAGGTTCCGCTGCGCCGTCGCAAGGCGCGTGCGGCCAGCGCGGTGAGCAGCGCCCATGCGAGTCCCGCCACCCAGCCACCCAGCACATCCGTGGGGTAGTGCACGCCCAGGTACACTCGCGTCAGTCCCACCAGGAGCGGGAGCATCAACGCCACCGTGAGGATGTATGCCTTCAACCGTCTGGGCTCCGCGAGCTGCGCCAACAGCCCTCCCAGCGTGAGGTACACGATGGCCGACAACATCGCGTGTCCGCTCGGGAAGCTCGTCGACACCACCTGTTGGAGATGAGGCACCACCGATGGCCTTGGCCGCGCGAAGAGATGCTTCAGCCCCCCGTTCAACAGCGTCCCGCCCACCGTCGCCAGCAGCACCAGCACCACCGTCCGATAGCGCCTCGCCAGCAACAGGAACCCCATCACCGCCAGCGTCACCAGCACCAACACCGGCGCGCCCCCCAGTGACGTCACGTCCTCCGCCATGGGACGCAGCCACCACGGTCCTCGCGGCACCGACAGGTCTTCAGGGCTGCGCATCGCACGCAACACCCGCTCGTCGAAGTCCTGCGTCTCCCCCTCCGTCACTTCATCCGACAGCGCGATGAACCCCAGGCAGCACACCAACAGCAACAGCAGCATCCCGTAGAGCCGCGTCACCGCCACGTGCCGCTCGGACATCCGCGCCCAGTGTCCCCGCATATGCGCGACACTATGCCCTGGCGCTCGCACCAAGGCTCGCCTGTCCCACGGATTCGCTCGCTACTCGTCTTTCTTCAGCTCCACCACCGCGAGGGAGATCTGCTGCGCACCCGAGCCATGCGCCAGCTTCATCACCTTCATCACGTCGCTGTAGGTCAACGACTGGTCCGCCTTCAGCAACAACCGCCGCCGAGGGTCCGCCCGCATCGCATCCCGCAACTTCGCCTGGAAGTCCGCGTCGTCCGAGGACACCACCGACTCCACGAACAGCTTCCGGTCCGGTGTCACGGAGAGGACCAACGGGTCGGGTCCATCCTCCTTCTCGGTCTGCCGCGCCTGGGGAAGCTCGACGTCCTTCCCCCGCTTCATCATCGGTGTCACCACCATGAAGATGATGAGGAGCACCAACACCACGTCGACCAAGGGCGTGACGTTGATCTCACTCTTCATCCCACCGCGACCACCCATCGACATACCCACGCGGCTGCTCCTTGTGAGAAGAGACAGCCCCTTGAGTACACGGCCCTTCACCTCTGTTGGCCGACACTCCGCCCACGCAGGGTCATCGTTTCGTCATGCCGCGAGGCCCTCGGCTACCGGGCGAACCGGAACCGCTCCTTCCCCGCACTGCCGAACGTGGCGCCCAGCACGCAGAAGATGTGCAGCACGACTCCCGGGATGATGAACAGCCAGTAGCCCGCGCCGACGAAGCAGAACCACAGGATGGCCCGGATGAGCTGCCCCTTGTAGAGCTGCCCCAACCCCGGGAAGAAGAGCGACAGCAACCCCGAGATGATGGGGTTGAACGAACGCTCTTGGACGATTTCGCGCGCCATACTGACCTCCATTTCCCCGCATCTAAATGCAGGCAGGGGACTCCGAAAATCCCGCCTGTCCCTCAGGGCCCCGGCCGGGCAGGCGACTCCGGCGCCAACACCACCCCATCCAACACGCCATACGTATAGGCCGCCGCGAACAGATACGCCCCCACCAGGTACGTCACGTTGAGCGTCCGCGCCTTCTCCGCGTCACTCGCGCTGTAACGCCCGTCCGCGCCCCGCATCGACAACGACATCCCCAACGAAGCCCCCGCCATCGCGAGCCCCACCCCCTGCGTCACCGCCATCACCGTCCCCATCCTCGAACGCCCATGCTTGAAGTGCCCGATTCCCAGCGGCGCCAGATACCAGGCACGCGTCAGCGTCGGCACCACGGCGTCCTTGGGCACGAGTTCGACCAGCGGCGTGGGAGAAGGCACCAGGCGCGGACGCCGCTCCGCACGCAACTCCGCGATGCGCGATTGATGCTGCGCGCGGGCTCGCCCCACGAAGGCGAGAAAGTCTGGCGGGTACAACAGCGGGTCCACCGACAGGTCCTCGCGCACGGCGAACGCACGCACCACCTCGTCCTCGGCGCGCGCGTTCTCCTCCTGCGCGTGATACGTCGCCGCGAGCAACAGGTGCCCCTCCGCCTCCAGCGACTCTCCCTCCAACTTCAGCGGATAGAGCAGCGACTCCAGCTCCGAGCGGGCCTGCGTCAGCTCGCCAGACTGATAGGCGCTCCGAGCCCCATCGAGCGGTGACGCCGCGAGCACCACCAACAACCACGCCGCCCCCATCACGGTGTCACCTCCAGCGACACCTCGAGACGGCGTCCTGCCACCACTTCCACCTCTCGCTGCACGGGAGTGGCTCCGGGCAGATGCGCACTCACACGGTGCTTCCCGTGCTCGAGCGACACCGGGCCCGGCAACGGCGCGGTGCCCACCTCACGTCCATCCACGAAGAGCCTCGCGCCCACGGGCGCATGGATGGCGACCTCCGCCTTGCGCAGCGTCAGCACCACGTCGCGCGCCACCGTCTCCCCGGCTGCGAGCGTCACCGCGATGTCGACTTCGTCGCACAGCGGATTCACGAAACGCAGTTGGTGGGTGCCCGCGGGGAGGGAGAGCTCTCGCACGCGAGGCGTGTAGCCCCGGCTCTCTCCATTCACGAACACCTCCGCCCACGGACGCGACGTCACCTTCAACACGGCGGGCTGTGGCTGCACGCCCTCCGAACGCGTCGCCGATGCGGGGCCCGCTGACGGAGCACTCTCCGGGGAAGAAGTCCGTGGGAGCTTCGCCGGTTCAGGCTTTCGCTCCGCGACCTTTGCCCGTTCGCGAGGTTCGCTTGCCACACCGCCCGTCGAAGCGGACGCAGGTGCCTTGCCGCTCCCGGAAGATTCTCCGCTCCGCGCGGAGTGCCGCGGGCCGACAGGAGTCCCCTGAGCCTCCGCACCCTCAAACGCAGAAGAGCGACCTGCCTCGGATATCTCCACGCCGCTCGCCGCTTCGCGCGGAGGCGACACAGATGCCTGTGTTCCCAACTCCCGCCCAGTCCCCGCGGGCACCCTCACCGCGTCCTGCTGACGCGTCGGGACTTCGGCTCGACGAGGGCTCCCCGCCTCTTCCACTCCTACCGGCTTCTGCATGGCGGCGGGACTGACGGGCCCCACGCCCAAACCTTCACTCGAACGCAACAGCGTCCATCCGCCCCACCCCACCACCGCGCACCCGACAAGCCCCGCCGCGATGGCCCCACCCTTCCAGCTCCCCTTACGCGCCGGCCCCTCGCGCAGCAGCATCATCACCTCCGCCGAGCCGGGCTCCACCACCAACGCGGCGTTGAGCACCTTCGCCGCCCGCGCCCCTTCCCCTCGCGCCAGCAGCCCGCGCCCCTCCTCCAACAACCGCTCGAAGCGGCCTCTCCGCCACTTCGCTGCAACAGCCACTGGATTTCCAAAGAACTCCCGCACCACCTCGGCCGGCGGCCCCACCTGCTTCAGGAGCAGCTCCTCCAGCGCCGCAGCGAGCACCGCGCCGTCTCGCGGTCTGTCCCGCGCATCCCGCGCCAGACACCTCGCCACCAGCGAAGCCAGCGCCTCGGGCGTGCCCGGCACCAACTCCGTCAACGACGGCGCATCCTTCGTCATCACCGACGCGGCCAGGTGCGCGGCACCCTTGCCCGCATGCGGCGTGGTCCCCGAGCACAGCTCGAACAGGATGACCCCCACCGCATACACATCCGACGCGGACGAATACGCCCCCGTGTCAATTCGCTCGGGCGCCATGTACGGCAGCGAGCCCGTCACCGCCCCCGTGCTCGTCAGCCGCTCCTGGTCCTCCAACGCCGCGAGCCCGAAGTCCGCGAGCTTCAGCGGCCCACCCTCGGCCACCAGCACGTTCTCCGGCTTCACGTCCCGATGGACGATGCCCACCGCATGCGCCGCCGACAACGCACGCGCCAGCTCCCAGGCCAGCACCATCGCGGCCTCGGGCGGCACCGGCCCGAGCCTCCCCGCCAACACCCGCAGGTCCTCACCCCGCACCCACTCGCATACGAGGAACGGGCCATGAGCCCCGTCCTCGCCGTAGTCGTGCACCTCCAGGACGTTGGGATGGTGAAGCGACGCGGCCAGCTCGGCCTCGCGGCGGAAGCGCTCCGCGCGCCCCGCGTCTCCCCCCGGATGCATGCGCTTCAACGCCACCGGGCGAGCCAGCCGCAAGTCCGTCGCCAGGAAGACCGTGGCCATTCCTCCACGCCCCAGCTCCCGCTCGAGCCGGTAACGGCCCGAAAGCACCTCACCCGTCATCACCCGGGCATTCTCCGGGAGCAGCCCCCCGCGAGCAACCCAGCCGCTTCAGCCCCCTCCTACAACCGGCAGACCTTCGTCTGCCCCACCTGCTCACAGGCCCCCGCCGCGCCCCCAGGACAGTCCCGGTCCAACCGGCACGGCTGCCGGCAGCGCAACCCCGGCGCGGACGCCACGCACACGCTGCACGCAGCGCAGTCCATCGAGTTCTCGCACTCTTCCCCCACGGAGACGGGCGTCCCCGTACACTCCCGCACGCACAGTCCGTCCGGCGCGCATTGATATCCGGCCGAGCAGAGCCCGCCCACCTGCGGGTTGCAGGTCTCCTCGCACCGCAGCCGCTCCTTGGGGCAGCTGGCGTAGACCGCGCACTCGAAGGAGTCCCGGCACGGCTCCCCCAACCGAGGCCCCACGACACACACGTCATGTCTGCAACGCCACCCGGCGCTGCACTGGAAGTCCGTCTCACACGTCCGCGCGCACGTCCCGTTGTCGCAGACCGCCGAGGCACCCGCGCACTCACAGGGTCGAGTACACGTCCCGCCCTCCGGCACCGTGCCCGAACAACCCGCGTCCGGGACACACCCCGCCCCCGTGCAACCGCCGTCGCTCCCGCCGTCCGCCGGTGTCGCCACCGGCACGCAGGCGTCGAGAGGACCCGAGGACTCCGGCACGGGACCACAGCCATACCCCGGCCGGGCACAGTGCTCGCCACAGGTCCGCAGGCACCGGCCCAGGTCCGTCGCGCAGACACTCCCCTCCGGACAGGGCCTCTCCCTCGAACACGCCAGGAGACAGTACCCGCCCGGGAATCCCTCGCCGCAGGTGAAGCCCGGACCACATTCCGCGTCCGACTCGCAATCATCCCCCACCCGCTCCCCGAGCAGGTCCTCGCAACCCCCGCGCACGCAGACCTGCCCGGACGAACACTCCCGGGAGTCTTCACAGCGGATGCGAATGTCCAGCGGGCAGCCCGATGCGAAGAGCAGCACCGACACCGGCAACAAGAACGAGAGGACGCGAGGAATCATCACCAAGGCGCTGGCCACTCTACGCGGAGCCTCCCGCGGAGAGCAGCCCCCGGAGCAGGACCTCGCGTCCCCCGACTCGGGGACACGAGGCCCATGCCCACCGACTACATGCAGGCGCCCATCATGCCGGGCGCGGAGAAGCACTGGCCGCTCTTGCACTGGGCGTTCTCGGTGCACGGCATGCCCAGGGTGCCGGGGCTGCAGAAGCCCAGCACGGCGCCCGTGAAGGGCTTCACGCAGTTCCACGACGAGGGGCAGTTGGAGTTCTCACGGCAGAGGCCCTGCATGCAGAAGCGGCCCTTGTTCGCCAGATATCCGTCGTTGCACACCGAGCCGCCCAGGCCCGTGGGGCACACGCCGTCCTCGGGGCACGGCGCGAAGCTGGCGCAGTACGGCTTCTGGCTGCCCTGGTCATCCGGGTCCAGGCACACCGAATACGTGTCACAGCCGTCCTTGAAGTCCGACGTGTTGGGGTTGCACGAAGGCGGGTTCTCGGGCGGCTTCAGGCTGCACAGGCCCTCGATGCAAATCTGGTTGCTCAAGCACTGGCTGTTGGAGCTGCACGTCCCGGCCTTCTTGTTCTTGCAGAAGGCGGCGGGCATGCCCGTGTCCTCGAGGTCGCAGTACTGGTCCGCCGCGCAGTTGGCGTTGGACTGACAGCCGATGGCGCACAGGCCGTTGAAACAGAACTGGCCCGAGGGGCAGGCCTTGGACGCGCTGCACAGGCCCTCCGTCTTGGTACCGGGGTCATCAACCCCGCCGTCGTCGTCCTTCGTGCCGCCACAACCCACCACCGCCAGCGCCAGGAACAATCCCATCACCACATGCTTCATGTCCGTCTCCGTGAGGTTCAGTGGCGCGCCAGCACTCCCCCACCAGCGCGCGATGCATCCCCCCATCGCAACGGCCGTGCCGAGACCTCATCCGGCACGTGAGTGCCCCGATTCCACGGGGTTGCGAGAGGGCCCAGGGCCTTCCGGGGGTTCGGCGCGGCCAGAACGTGCCAGGATTGGCACGCCCGCGAGGCCTCCCGAGGAGGCGGCGTGTCAGTCCCCTTCGCCCAGGTAGCGGAACAGGGAGCGCAGGCCGATGCCCAGCGCCGCCGCCGCGTCCTTCTTGCTGCCCCCGCTGCGAGTAATCGCCTCGCGCACGTAGCGCTGCACGAAGGCCTCGCGCGCTTCCTCCAAGGGCACCATCGGTGCGCCATCACCACCGAGCTCCAGGTCCTCCGGCCGCAGCAGCTCATCCGAGGCCAGCACCGCCGCGCGGCGCACGCGCGACGCCAGCTCCCGCACGTTGCCGGGGAAGGGGTGGCCGCGCAGCGCCTCCGCCGCCTTCTGCGTGAAGCCTCGCGCCTTGCGCGCTTCCTGTGACAGGACATGGTGCGCGATGAGCAGCACGTCGTCGCCGCGCTCCCGGAGCGGAGGAACCTCCACGCGCACCTCCTCCAAGCGGAAGCGCAGGTCCGCGCGGAAGGTGCCTCGGCGCACGGCCTCCTCCAGCTCGACGTGGGTCGCGGACACCACGCGCACGTCCACCTTGCGTGGCTGGTGCTCACCCAACCGCGTCACCTCGCGCTCCTGCACCACCCGCAACAGCCGCGTTTGAAGCGACAGGGGCATGTCGCCAATCTCATCCAGGAACAGCGTGCCTCCATCGGCGGCCTCCACCAATCCGGCTCGCTCCGGGCCCGCGCCCGTGAAGGCTCCGCGCGCATGGCCGAAGAGCTCGCGCTCGATGAGGTTCTCCGGCAGCGCCGCGCAGTTGATGGCCACCAGCCGTCCCCGGCGGCCACTGCGCCGGTGCAACGCCTTGGCCACCAGCTCCTTGCCCGTGCCCGTCTCCCCTTGGATGAGCACGTTGAGCGGCGTGGGCCCCAGCCGCTCCACCTGCCGGTACATCGCGCGCATCGGGGGAGACTCGCCGATGAGTCCCTCGAAGGTCGCCGCCTCGATGCGGCGGGTGAGTCCATCCACCTGCGCGCGCAGCTCCGTCAGCTCGCGCCGGGTGGAGAGCAGCAGCGCCGCGAGTCCGGAGAGCGCCATCGCCTCTTCCAGCTCCCCCGAGGAGAACGCCGGCGCGCCCAGCCTCCGCCCCAGGTACACCACCGACAACGGCACCGACTCCACCCGCAGCGGCACCACCAGCGCCGAGCCCAACCGCAGCGCCAGGAGACTCGGTGCTCCCGAGAGCGCCGCGTCGGAGGCCACGTCCGCCACACGCACGGGCGCACCCGACGTCATCACCCGGTCCACCAGGCTGTCCACCACCGCCACATCCGGCCGCGTGCCCGTGGCGCACAACACGCGGCGCGGGCCGTCGAGCGAATCCGCCGTGACGAGGAAGCCCACGTCCGCGCCCACCACCTCGGCGAGCCCCCGCATCGCCACCTCCAGCACCTCCTGCGGCGGACGCTGCACCAACAGCCTGGAAGCCAGCTCCGACAGCACCGCCACCACGCGGCCCTCGTTGCGACGAGGGGCGTGTTCCTCTCGAGTGGACGGCGACTCCACCGAGTCGATGAGCTCCAGCTCCACCGTGCCCACCCGCACGCGGTCCCCTGGCTCCAGGGGCGCCAGGTCCACGCGCTTGCCCCGCACCCGCACGTCACAGCCGCGTCCCGCGGGGGACACGCTCCAGCCGCGCGCGTCGCGGAATAGCAACGCGTGGCTCGGCTTCACGCCGGGCGCCTGCACCACGGCGTCGCACGTCGCGTCGGAGCCGATGGAGACCACCGGCTTGTCCAGGGGAAGACGGCGGCCGTCGGGGAGGACCAGGAGCTGGGGCATGGCGGGAGCCGGGCATTCTGTCGCATTTCAGGAACGCACGGGGCCGGGCACGTGTGCCCCCGGACGCTCCACTCCGTCAGCCATTGTCCGAGCGTGTCCGGCTGCTATCACCCGCCGTGGGAGGAGACCCTCATGGCCATCGCGACCCAGAACCCGGCGACGGGAAAGACGCTGCGCACGTTCGATGCCCTCACCCCGGCGGAGCTGGAGTCGAAGCTCCAGCGCGCGGCGGACACGTTCCTCGAATACCGCCGCACGTCCTTCGCCGAGCGCGCCCGGTGGATGCGCCGCGCCGCGGAGCTGCTCGACGCGGAGGCGGAGCGGTACGGGCGCATCATGACGGAGGAGATGGGCAAGCCCCTGGAGGCCGCGAAGGCCGAGGCTCGCAAGTGCGCCACCGCGTGCCGCTACTACGTCGCCAAGGCGGAGGGCCTGCTCAAGGACCGCCCCGTCGAGGTGGGCGGTGACACGGCCTTCGTGCGCTACCAACCCCTGGGGCCCGTGCTCGCCGTCATGCCGTGGAACTTCCCCTTCTGGCAGGTGGTGCGCTTCGCCGCGCCCGCGCTGATGGCGGGCAACGTGGGCCTGCTCAAACACGCGCACAACGTGCCCCAGTGCGCGCTCGCGCTGGAGGAGTTGTTCCTGCAATCGGGTTTCCCCATCGGCGCCTTCCAGACGCTGCTCATCGAGACGTCGGAGGTGAATCGCGTCATCGAGGACCCGCGCGTGCGCGCCGTGACACTCACCGGGAGCGAGGGCGCGGGCCGGGCCGTGGGCGCCTCCGCGGGCAAGGCGCTCAAGAAGGTGGTGTTGGAGCTGGGCGGCAGCGACCCGTTCATCGTCCTGCCGAGCGCGGACCTGGAGAAGGCCGTGGAGACCGCCGTGTCCGCGCGCCTGGTCAACAATGGCCAGTCCTGCATCGCCGCGAAGCGCTTCATCCTCGCAGCCCCCATCGCCGACGAGTTCGAGCGCCGCTTCATCGAGCGGCTCAAACGCATCACCGTGGGCGACCCCATGGACCCCAAGACAGACATCGGCCCCCTGGCCACCAGCGGCATCCTCCAAGGGTTGCATGCGCAGGTGGAGGCCAGCGTGAAGGCCGGGGCGCGACTGCTCCTCGGCGGCAAACCCTTGCAGGGCCCCGGTCACTTCTATCCGCCCACCGTGCTCGCGGACCCGCCGCCCCAGTCACCCGCGTTCCAAGAAGAGCTGTTCGGCCCGGTGGCCACGCTGCTGCGCGCACGGGACGCGGCGCATGCGCTCGAGCTCGCCAACGCGACACCGTTCGGCTTGGGCGCGAGCGTGTGGACCCGCGACACCGAGGAGCAGCGTCAGTTCATCGACGGGCTCGAGGCCGGCATGGTGTTCGTCAACGAGATGGTGGTCTCCGACGCGCGGCTGCCCTTTGGGGGTGTGAAGCACTCGGGCCACGGGCGCGAGCTCGCGGACCTGGGCCTGCACGAGTTCCTCAACGCCAAGACGGTGCGCGTCGCCAGTTCCTCCAGCGCCGAACCCGCGCCTCGCGCAGGCGCCGTCAGCGAGTGACGCTCAGCGCGTGCGCACCCGGCCATCGTGCGGACGGTGGGCCTCCTCCAGCGCCTCCGTCACCGCCTCCACCTCCGCGCCCAGCTTCTCCACGCTCTGGCGCAAGCCCAATCCGGCGATGTCCTCGCCGGCCGCGTCCGCCGAGCGCACGCGCAGCACCTGCGCGTACAAACCCTCGAGCGTGTAATAGAGCCGCACGTGCTCGGCCTCGAGACGGTCCGCCGCCGTGGCCAGCTCCGCGCGCTGCTGCCGCTGTGAATCCAACGCGGCCAGCGCGCCCTTCAATCGCTCACGCACCACCGCGTCCTTCTCCGCCTCCACCCGCGCCGAGAGCGTCTCCCGCTCCGACTCCAACCGCCGCGCCTCCTCCGGCGTCACCAGCGCCCTCAACTCCCGCTCCCGCCGCACCAGCGCGTGACACCCCTTGCGCAGCGCCTCCACCGTGCGCTCCGGCGCATGCACCACCTCGCGCAACACGGACGGGCCCTCGCGCAGCTCCGCCAACAGCCGCGTGCACAGCGCATCCACCTTCGCCGTGCGGGGGTCCTCCGGCTCCTTCGCCTGGGACGGAGGCGGCGTCTGGAGCCGCGGCTGGGACTCGGGCTGAGGTGTCGCCTCGCGCACGTCCTTCTCGCCCTCGCTCTCCGGCAGCGCCTTCTTCTCCACCGAGGGGCCCTTCATGTGTTTCGCCGCCGACAGGAAGAAGCCCAGCGCGACGAAGACGAGCCAGAAGTAGCGCCGGTCGCCCACGGCCATCAGTGCACAGATGAGGCCCACCACCGTGTAGGCCGCCGCCTTCGCGGGGTTCTGCTCGTATCTACCCTCGTCGCGCTTCGCCTTCTCCGCCGCGCGGACCGAGCGCTGGGCCTCCTTGCGCCACTGCTTCTCCCACTGGCGCCTCACCTTGCGAGGAGGCAGCCGCCCCGTCTTCCGGACCCAGGCCTCCACCGCCGCGTCCTCGCGCGCACGGCCCTCGGTGAGGGCTGTCTCCAGCCGGCGCAGACGTTCATCCTGAAGTTCGGAAGGGACGGGTGATTCGGGAACGCGTTCGGGCACGCTGTACGATAACGGCTCGGCCGTCCCAGGGAAGGCATCCCGATGCATGTGTCCGGGTCTGTGCCTACCCCACTGCACCCGGGGGCCCCTGTCCGTCATCCATGGAAATATCCAACCGATTGCATTCTCCCTGGAAAAGGCCGATGAGGCTGTCTCGGCGGGGGGCACAAGGGGTGCGGTGTCGTGGAGAACCTGGAGGAGAAGGGAACGCGCACGGACCTGAGTCCCGATGCCATCCGCGCCCTGCGTGGAGGGCATAGCCGTGCCGCCTTCGCCCGGATGCTGGGCGTCACCCCTCTGACGGTGTACCGCTGGGAGCTGCCCGAGTCGGCGCCCCAGGCCCGCAAGCCCCGGGGGAAGGTGGCCCAGTCGCTGCGCCAGCTGCTGGAGGGCGGTGGACTGACGGGGGTGTCCCGCCTGCCGTCCCTCTCGCGCCAGGCGCTGAGCACGGAGGAGAACGCCCGGCTCCAACCCTGCCTGGAGCTGCTGAAGCGGGCGGAGTGGCGCGCAGCCGAGGAGGCGCTGCTGTCGCTGCTGGCCTCGGGCGTGCTGCGGACCCCTGGCGCGCGGGCCCTGGCGGCGGTGGGCCTGTCCCACCTCCAGCGCTGGGGACGCGAGGACAGCCGGGGCGCGCTCGCGACGCTGCTGCCCCACCTGGGCGAGGCGGAGACGGGGCTGCTCCCGGAGTGGGTGGAGCTCCAGGTGCACGCGCTGGCCGCCAACCTCTATGCCTCGCCGGACGGCAAGCTGCTGGACGCTGGCAGATCCGACGCCCACGCGGCCCGGGCGGACGCGCTGATGGCGGACCGGCCGGACGCGGACGCGAACTGCCTGGTGCGCATGGCACAGATGTGGAGCGCCTTCTACCTGGGCGACGCGGAGCGGCTGGCGCGCTACTCGGGGCGGGTGGCGGAGGCGCTCACGGAGGTCACCGTCCCGGCGCTGCGGCTCTTGGCCGAGGACCTGTGCGCCCACGAGGAGGCCCTCCGGGGCGAGGCCACGCAGGCCACGCGGCGCTTCCGCGACGTGGCCCAGGGCTCGGCGCGGTTGGGCTATGCGTTCCTGGAGGCGCGCAACCTGGCCTTCCTCGCGCAGCGCCGGTTGGAGGAAGCCTGCGAGCCGGAGGAGGCACTGCTGCTGGTGCGCCGCGCGCGAGAAGCCGCGTACGGCGGACGCATGGCGCGGGGCTTCTCCTTCATCTTCGCCGCGCGCGCGGAGGCCGAGGCCCTGCTGCGGCTGGCGCGCTTCACCGAGGCGGAGACGGTGCTGGACGAGGCCGACGCGGTGGTGGCCGAGCTGAGCTGGACGCCGCTGAACCTGGCCCTCACCCGCGCGAAGCTCTGGCTGACGACGAACCGCCCCTCGGAGCTGCGGCGGCTGGCGGCGAAGCTGGCCACCCACGACGGCCCCGTCCAGCGCGCCCTCACCAGCGCCTATGCCCTCTTCGTGGAGGCGGCGGCGGACCTGTCCGACGGCCTCACCCAGCGCGCCGCCGAGGGCTTCGCCACCGCGAGCCTGCGCGGCATGGAGCTGGGCGGCTGGCCCTACCTGCGCCGCGAGTGCCTGCTGTACGAGACGGCCGCGCGAGCCTACGCGGGGCAACGCGAAGAAGGCCGCGCGGTGCTGCGCCGGGCGCGCACGTTCCTGGAGCGGATGCCCTCGGCGTGGCACTCCGCGCTGCTGCACCGCTTCGAGGGAGTCATGCTCGTGCTCGACGGGCGCACGCGCGAGGCCCGCGAGCTGCTGGAGGCGTCACTCGGCACCTTCCGCCTCTCGGGCGATGTCTGCATGGCCGCCTCCACGCGCATCCTCCTGGCCCGCCTGGCGCGCCACGAGGGAGACCCCGCCGCCGCGGAGCTGGTGGCCGCCAGCGAGGCGGAGCTGCGCCGGCTGGGAATGCCCCTGCCGCCCGACCTCAGCCCCCCAACGTCGCCGCCCCTCCGGGTGGGGAGCACGACCCAGGGCGCGTTCGCCTCCACGGGCCTGGGCGCGGAGGCCTTGGTCGTGCCCTTCGAGCGGCTCTCCGTGCGCGGCATCGGCGCCCCCCGCATCCAGCGCGAATTGCTGGGCGTGTTGGAGGGCCTGTTCCCTGGCAGCGCCCCCCGGCTGGAGGAAGTGGACTCGCAGGGGCGTGTCACGCTGCTGGCGGGGACGAACAGCCTCCCCGTCACCGACGAGGTGGAGTTCGGCGATGGCTGTGGCCGCAGGCTGCGAGTCGGCGTCGCGGGCCCGCTGCCCGCCGATGGTCGCGCGCTGCTCACCGCGCTGTCGCGGCTGAGCGGCTTCGCGCTGGAGGTGGCGGCGCTGCGGGGCTTCGCGGCGGTGGAGGAGGCGGTGGAGCCTCCCTCGCTCCATCCCCCGCCGTCGGAGGAGCCGGACCGGGACGCGGAGCTGCCGGGCTTCATCGCCGCCTCGCCGTCCATGAAGCGGCTGCGCGCGGAGCTGGCGCGCCTGTCCGCCAGCCGCTCCACCGTCATCGTCACGGGCGAGTCCGGCGCGGGAAAGGAAGTCGTCGCGCGGGCGCTCCACGTGCTGTCCACTCGCGCGCAGCGGCCCTACGTCGCCTTCAACTGCGCCGCCGTCCCCCGCGAGCTCTTCGAGGGCCAGCTCTTCGGCTACCGCAGGGGCGCCTTCACCGGCGCGGCCTCGGACCACCCCGGCGTGCTGCGCGCCGCGCATGGCGGCACCCTGTTCCTGGACGAGATTGGCGAGCTGCCGCTGGACGTCCAGCCCAAGCTCCTGCGCGTGCTGGAGAACGGCGAGGTCTTCCCCCTGGGCGAGACGCGCCCGGTGGAAGTGGACGTGCGCGTGGTGGCCGCCACGCATCGCGACTTGAGCCAGCTGGTCCGAGAGGGCCGCTTCCGCGAGGACCTGTACTACCGGCTCCACGTGGTGCCCGTGCGAGTGCCGCCCCTGCGCGAGCGGCGCGAGGACGTGGTGGCCCTGGCCCGGCACTTCGTCCGGCAGCTCACGCCCGAGGGCCAACAGCCTCCACAGCTGGGACCGGATGCCCTGGCGGCGCTGATGTCCCACGCCTGGCCCGGCAACGTGCGCGAGCTGCGCAACGTCATCGAGCGCTCCATGGCCTACGGGCCCCTGCCAGCGGTGTTGGGGGCGGAGCAGATGCGCATCGCGGGCTGAGGGCAGAGGAATCGTCCCCAACCCGCGATGCGCCCCGCCCTGTTTCCCCACACCCCTGTGGGAACCCATCGAGGCATCGAAACCCACTGCCTCTGAAAGAACACACCCACGGGTCGAAGAGGGGGGAAGCTTCGACCCTTGGGTGCCGGGACCACTCGAAAGCGGCCTCCTGTTCAAGCGGTGTGTCGCCAGCCTCCGAAGAGGTCCGTCGCCCACTGAGCATTCGTTAAGCACTGGACGTGCCAGCCCGTGGACGCGAGGAAGTGTTCAATGGAAATCATCCGAACGGGTGGGAGCGGCACACACGTATATCCAATGGGGCCCTGGAGCATCCGGCGTGGCCCTTCCGGATATGGGCGGGTGCTCCGCGAGGAGGGAGCCGAGCAGCCGGGCTGATGGGCGGGTTGAAGCGGGGTGGGGAGCGCCGGGCAGCGGGTGGGGGCGAAGTGAGTTAAGGGGAGCGCGATGAATCACGCCGCCTCGTCACGTCGGTTCCAGGTCTTCAGCGTTGGAGTGCTGGTCTTCACGCTGGGGGTGATTCTGTGGGGTGCCTTCGTCCGGGCCACGGGCTCCGGGGCGGGCTGCGGAGACCACTGGCCGGTGTGCAACGGCGAGGTGGTGCCGCGTGAACCCACGGTCCAGACACTCATCGAGTACACCCACCGGGTGACGAGCGGGCTGGTCATGATGCTCGCGGTGGCGCTGTGTGTGTGGGCACTCCGGGCGCACGCCAAGGGCCACCCGGTGCGCAAGGCGGCGAGCTGGGCGCTGTTCTTCATGCTGACCGAGGCGCTCGTCGGGGCGGGCATCGTCCTCCTCAAGTACGTGGCGGACAACGCCTCCATGGGGCGCGCGGTGTGGATGGGCGTGCACCTGGTCAACACGTTCCTGCTCGTGGGCGCGCAGACGCTGGTGGTGTGGTTCTCCCGAGGCCGAGCCCCCCTGACGTTCCGGGGCCAGGGCTGGGTGGGCGCGCTGGTGGGCGTGAGCCTCGCGGGGATGTTGCTCTTGGGCGTGAGCGGCGCCATCGCCGCGCTGGGCGACACGCTGTTCCCCTCCGAGACGCTGATGGAGGGCTTGCGCCAGGACGTGTCCGACACGGCGCATGTCCTGGTCCGCCGGCGGGTGCTGCACCCGGTGCTGGCGGTGTGCATGGGCGCGCTGCTGGTCTTCGTGGGGCGGTGGATGGCGAAGCTGCGGCCATCCGCCGAGGTGAAGCGCGCCGCGGCGGTCATCACCGGCCTGTACGTCACGCAGCTCGCGGTGGGCGTGGTGAACGTGGTGCTGCTGGCGCCCGTGTGGTTGCAGCTGGTGCACCTGCTGATGGCGGACTTCGTGTGGATGGCGGTGGTGAGCCTGTGCGCCGCGGGGCTGGCGTCCGACGCGCCTCGCGCCGAGCCCGTGGCGGCGACGGCCTCCACGCACCCCTCGCCGGTGTAGGACCCTCCCGTCAGTGGGATTCCGACTCCGCGCGCAGGCGAAGTCCCCGGGGCACGAGCACCCGCCCCGCGGCTTCCACCAGCGCGCTGACGAGCAGGGCCAGCACGGCGGCGGGAATCGCTCCCTCGAGGATGAGCCCCGTGTCATCCAAGCGGATGCCCGTGAGGATGGGCTGCCCGTAGCCCCCCGCGCCCACCAATGCGCCCAGGGTGGCGGTGCCCACGTTGATGACGGCGGCCGTCTGGATGCCCGCCAGGATGGAGGGTGAGGCCATGGGCAGGTCGATGCGCCACAGCCTCGCGCGCGGCGGCAGGCCCAGCGCATCCGCGGACTCGCGCACCTCCAGGGGGATGCCCGTCAGTCCCGCCGTGGTGTTCCGGACGATGGGCAGCAGGCTGTAGAGGAACAGCGCGGCCAGGGCTGGACGTGAGCCAATCCCTAACAAGGGAATCATCACCACCAGCAGCGCCAGCGAGGGAATCGTCTGGAGGACGCCGGCCAATCCCAACACCGCCTGCCCCAACCGGGGACGGCGCGCGGCGATGACACCCAATGGCACCGCGAACGCCACCGCCGCCAGCAATGACACACCGACGAGCGACAGGTGCTCCCGGGTGCGGTGCCACACGCGGGAGACAAGACCCTCCCCCTTCACCTTCGTCGCGACCCCCAAGCGGCTCGCGAGGAAGCCCGAGGCCACCTGCGCCTCGGGCACACGGCCCAATCGCACACGCGCGTTGAGCTTCACCATCTCGTCTTCCGACACCGTGCCCGCGAGCCGAAGCATCGCCGCCAGCGCCTCGGGGGCCCGCGACCCCAGGTCCGCGCGATAGAGCAGCACGGCGTCGTACACGGGGAAGTGGTGCGCGTCGTCCTCGAGGACACGCAGGCCATGGGCTTCAATCTCCGCGTCCGTCGAGTACAGGTCCGTCACCTGCACCGAGCCCGCCTCCAGGCCGCGATAGGCGAGGTCATGGTCCAGGCCTCGCACCTCACGCTGCGGGAGCCGATAGGTGTCTCGCAGCGCGGGCCAGCCGTCGGCGCGCTCCATGAACTCATTGCTGAAGCCCAGGCGCAGCTCGGGATGGGCGCGCAGGTCTGAGATGCGGCGGATGCCCAGCCGCTCGGCTTCGGACTCCTTCATGCCCAGCGCATACGTGTTGTTGAAGCCCAGCGGCGCGCTCATGCGCAGCCCTTCCTTGGCCAGCGCGGCACGCAGGGCCTCGTCGTCCTTCAATCCAAGGCGCGACAACAACTCCAGACGCAGGGTGCCTGTGTATTCGGGATACACATCCAGCTCGTCGCGGCGCAGCGCCTCCCAGAGCACCGCGGTCCCTCCCAGCTCGCGCCGGTGCCGCACCGAGACCCCCGCGCTCTTCGCGAGCTGCGCCACCATCTCCCCCAGGATGACGGACTCGGTGAACTTCTTGGACCCCACGCGCACCGTGGGCCGGCCCTCCGTCGAGCTCGCGCGTTCGCACGAGGACGCGGCCATCATCCCCACGAGCAGGAGGAGCCCCACGAGGCCCGGCCGCCTCGAGCTCATGTCGGCGCTCCACCAGGAGCAGGACCGGAGTCCGGGGATGAGGCGGCCCACCGCTGGGCCTGGATGAAGCGCGTGACGAACGGGTCCGAGGGACGCTCCTCCAGGTCCACCAGGCGCCCCTGCTGCACCACCTGCCCCTCGCGCATGAGGACGATGCCGTCGCCGAGGAATGCCGCCTCCGCGAGGTCATGGGTCACCAGGACCACCGACTTGCGCAGCCGCGCGAAGATGGTCCGCAGGTCCGCTTGCAGCTCATGCCGGACCAGCGGGTCCAACGCGCCCAACGGCTCATCGAGCAGCAACACCTCCGGGTCCAACATCAACGCGCGCATCAACGCCACCCGCTGGCGCTGCCCTCCGGAGAGCTGCGCCGGATAGCGCCCGAGCGCCTCGGGGGGAAACCGCGTCAACTCCACCAGCATGTCCCGCCGCTCGCGGATGCGCGCCTCCGGCCAACGCAGGTGCCGGGCCATGAGCGTGACGTTCCTCTCGCCGGTGAGGTGCGGAAACAACCCGCCGCCCTGGAGCGCGTACCCCACGCGGTGACGCAGCTCGCGCAGCGCCTTCGCCTCCGTGGGCAACGGCTTGCCCGAGTACAGGACGCGGCCTGAGTCCGGATGCAGCAAGCCATTGAGCAGCCGGATGAGCGTGGACTTCCCACAGCCACTCGGCCCGAGCAGCACGGTGGTGCGCCCCGCTGGCAGGGTGAGCGTCAGCGAGCGCAGCGCCTCTGTCGTCCCGAAGCGCTTGGAGACATCCTGCAAGGCATACACGGGTCCGTCCCTTCACGCCCTCGCGAGGGTTCAAGGCAGCGAGAAGGCACCATTGCAGACCGAGGGGAAGTCCGGCTCCGACTCCGCGAGGAAACCACACGCGGCGAACAGTGCTCGGTCCTCCCACTGCACCGCGCCCACCCAGACCACCAACGGCCCCCGGGCCGACGGCGCCGTGAAACGCAGACACCGCGCGGGGAGCTGCTCCAGCCGACAGGCCACCTCCTCCACCGGCCCCGCGCCGGAAAGCGCGTCCCGCAGCTCGGCCACCCCCTGGTCCCTCCAACGCTCCGTCACCTCGGCGCGCGCGGGGCGATACACACTCCACACGAAGGACGCGTCAGCGCAGCGGATGCGGCCCGCCCGGCTCGTCGACGCGACGGGCAGACAGCCCTCGGGCACCGCGAGCGAGCGCCAGGGCAGCCGGGGCGGAAGCAACAACGCCGCCGCGTCCAGCGCGTCTCCCTCCGGGCTGCCATGGGCCGCCAGGTACTCGAAGAACTCCAGACACCGCGCCAGGGCGGGCGCGCTGTTGCCTCCCGCCACACACCCGAGCTCCCGCTGTCTGCCCAACCCCGCCTCCACCGCGACCAGATATCCTCCCGCGCGGCACGCCCCTGCCCCGGCTTCCCCCGATTCACAGACGGCGAAGCGGGCCGCGGGCCACGAACGCCCCACCAGCGGCAACTCCCCCTCCGCCACCACCACCCGCTCCCCCAAGCGCTCCACCACCCGGGCCCGAGCCAGCCCGAGCACCTGCTCCGCGGGCACCCCCTCGCGCTCCGCCAGCCACACCGTCACCTCGCCACAGCGATACAGCCGGGACGTCACGCTGTCGGGAATCGGAATGCAGCCGTCGAAGAGCGCGCGGGCCTCCGGCGCGAAGGGGCCCACGGGTGTGGCCCCCTCCGGCGCGACGGGCGCGACATGGGGCGACGGCGCCGTGCATGCGCTCAGCGCCACGCACCCCGCGGTCAGCACCCCTCTCCAGGCATTGGCCATGCGTCGGGATAGGTATCGCCCCACGCGGCGTCAACCCGCATCCAGCCGGCACCGGGTGTTCGCCACCCGACGCCCCGCGACCCGGGCGGGCTTCCTTCGGACGGGCCCCTCTCCCGTCGAGCCCCGCTCCGGGAACACGACGACGGCGCGGTGACCGGATGTCACCGCGCCGCGTCCACCCGGTGCGCTCCGAGAGAGGCTTCAGCGCACGTGCTTCTCGAGCGCCTTCGCCTGCGTCTCCTCCCGCTCGATGCCCTGGCGCGTCTGGCTGAGCAGCGCGCTGAAGGCGCCATCGGAGCGATACGTCTGCTGGCCTTCCTTCACCAGGCTCTGGCCCTTCTTGCTGCCGTCGGCGACGTGCGAGAGGAACGCCTTGTCGAAGTCCTTGCCGTTCTTCTCGCGCAGCTTGTCCAGGTCCTTCTCGGCCTCGGTGATGGCCTTGTCCAGGCGCTCGTCCACGCCCTTCATCTTCTCGTTGTAGCCCTCGCGCATCGCGGGGGGCGCCGACGACTCGTCGGTGCGGCCCGCACCACCCGTGGCGGTGCCAGGCTGGGACAGGTCGATGTTCGCCACCTCGATGGACTTGGCATCCGCCCACGTCTTCAGGTCGGACACATGCTGGCGACGGTCATCCACCAGCTTCTGGGCGAACGCGCGCACCTCCGGGTTCTGCGACTTCTCCAGCGCCATGTTCCCCAGTGCTATCTGCTTGGCGTCGAAGAGGGCCAGCTTGCCCACGTACAACGTGCGCTCCGCCGCGGCCTCGCCAATCTCCTTCTGCTCCTTGCGCGTCTTCTTGCTGGGGTCCTCCGCCCGCGCGGGCCCCGTCATGGCCCCAAACACCAGCGCCGCCGCCAGGGCCGCCACACCACCACCACGAATCTTTCGAGCCATGCCGTCCTCCTCGTCGACAGGGAATGACGCAAGGTGGTCCAGCCCCCGGAACCCGGCAATCTCCGCCCGCTCGTCCGCCCGCCCCTCTTGGCCCACCCGCCCGTGTGGCGCCGGACACCCACGGCCCCGCGCCAGCCACGGGTGACAATGAAAGACATTTTACATTCACCCCCTCGCGACTGGTGCATGCATGTCCCATGTGTCCCGCGGTGCGGTGTCATTCATACGCGGAATCAAGACAAAATGTCTCATGGCGCCGTTGACTCCCGCTGCTGCACTCGGGTATTCGTTGTTTCACCCTCTTCCCCTGGAGTTGGCAATGATTGGCAACGTCGCGAAGCGAGCGAGTCGTCTGGCCGTGGTTGCTGGTGCGCTGTTCAGCCTGACCGCATGTCAGGGTGACACTGCGGCGGAGACGCAGACGCCGGCCGACCCCGTCGGGGAGCAGACCGCGGGCCTGCGTGGCTGCGCGACGGTGGAGCCCTCCGCCGAGGAGCGCGCCGCCATCGACGCCTACGTGAAGACCCGCAAGCAGGAGATGCGCGCGGTGGGCTCGGTGACGGTGCCGACCTACTATCACGTCATCAACAAGGGCACGGGCATCGCGAACGGCGACGTTCCGGATTCGCAGATCACCGCGCAGATGAACGTGCTGAACGCGGCGTACGCCAACACCCCGTTCCGCTTCGTCCTCCAGGGCGTGACGCGCACGAACAACTCCAAGTGGTTCGCCCTGAAGGATGGCAGCGCCAACGAGCGCGCCATGAAGAAGGCGCTGCGCAAGGGCGGCCCCGAGAGCCTCAACATCTACTCCGCCAACCTGAGCGGCGGCCTGCTGGGCTGGGCGACGTTCCCCTCCAGCTACAAGAGCAGCCCCACCATGGACGGCGTGGTCCTCCTCTACAGCAGCGTCCCCGGCGGCTCCGCGGCGCCCTACAACGAGGGTGACACGGGCACGCACGAGGTCGGCCACTGGCTGGGCCTGTACCACACGTTCCAGGGCGGCTGCACGGCAACGGGCGACTCCGTGAGCGACACCCCGGCCGAGGCCTCTCCCGCCTACGGCTGCCCTGCTGGCCGCGACACGTGCGCGGGCGAGGGCGCGGACCCCATCACCAACTTCATGGACTACACGGACGACTCCTGCATGAACTCGTTCACCGCGGGTCAGGTGGCGCGCGCGGACAGCCTCACCGCGACCTACCGCTAGTCTTCCCCCGACAGCCTGACAGCTGGGATGGCGCCAGAGTCTCCTTCCGGAGGCTCTGGCGTTGTCTTTTTTGAGGGGCGGCCCGACCGTTACAATCGTTTACATTCCGCACATACCGCCGCGACATGACGGGCGTTGAGTACGACCATCCCAACTACCTGAAGCCCTGGGGGGTCCTCTGATGTTCCCATACCGTCGTCACCGTCGCGGAGTCGCTCGAGTCTTCTTCACCCTCCTCGCCGCGTGCTTGTCGCTGCTCGTGGCGGGCCCGTCCCTCGCCGCGCCGCCACGAGACCTGCCTCGCGCGACCTCGCCGGAGGCGGAAGGAATCGACCCCCAGGCCCTGGAGCGGCTGCTCGAGGAGGCCAAGGCGACCCACTCGAGCGCAGTCGTCATCCTGAAGAACGGCAAGCTCATCGGGGAGTGGACCTTCGGCAAGCCCTCCACCCGCATCGAGGCGATGTCCGTCACCAAGTCCGTGGTGGGCATGGCCGTCGTGAAGCTGCTGGCGGACGGGAAGATTCCCTCGCTGGACGTGCCGGTGCACCAGTACTTCGCGGAGTGGAACCAGGGCCGCAAGAAGGACATCACCTTGCGCCACCTGCTCACCCACACCTCGGGCCTCGAGGTCGGCGGGCCAGGGACGAAGGAAATCTACCAGAGTCCGGACTTCGTGAAGCTCGCGCTCGCCTCGGAGATGGCCCACGCGCCCGGCACGCAGCTCCAGTACAACAACAAGGCTGTCAATGTGTTGGCGGCCATCGTCGAGAAGGCCTCCGGCAAGCGCATGGACCGCTACCTCGGGGACACGCTCTTCCGTCCCATGGGCATCACGGACTACAGCTGGACGCTGGACAAGGCGGGCAATCCCCACGCCATGTCGGGCCTGCAAATCCAGCCGAGGGACTTGGCGAAGCTGGGACAGCTCCTCGTGAACGGTGGCCTGTGGCAGCTCCGCCAGTTGCTGCCGCAGGAGTGGGTGAAGCGGATGTTGGCCCCGGGTGAAGGCCCCGCCAGTGGGACGGGCCTCTTGTGGTGGCCCGAGACAGCCTGGCATCGGTACTTCGTGGACGAGGTGCTGCTGTCGACCTGGAAGGAGGCAGGGGTTCCCCAGTCCCTCATCCAGGCGGCGACGGCCCTGCTGGGACGGGACTTCTACGACGACGGCGCGTACCTCGAGGCGCTGGGGGTTCCCCTTCCGGAGTTCCAGAAGGAAATCCTGGGCCGGAACCAGAAGCCCTGCCGGTCCGAAAAAGGCCCCCTCATCGGCGCCAATGGCAATGGCTGGCTGGGACAGTACCTGGTCGTTCTTCCCGAGCACCAGTTGGTCGCGGTGCGCATGTACAAGTATCCCGAGGACGCGAAGGAAGAACCTCCCTTCGCCGACTCCTTCTCCGCATTCCCTCTGCGCGTGAAGGAGTTGGTGGGCATGGGGTCGCCCCCCGCGGGCAGCGCCACCCAGACCCAAGGCTCGGCTTCGCCACGCTAGGCTGGAGGCACGATGAACTCGCCATCGCCCCACATCGACGTGCTCCTCATCGAGGATGACAGCCACCTCGCGCGGCTCACCGCCGAGTACCTGGAGCGGCAGGGCGTGCGGACCTGCATCGCTCGCGACGGGGAGCTGGGCCTTCAGGAGGCCTCGCGGCGCTCGTTCGATGCCATCCTCATCGACATCATGCTGCCCCGGAAGGATGGGCTCACCGTGTGCCGGGAGCTGCGCGCGCGCTCGGCGGTCCCCATCCTGATGCTCACCGCGCGCGGCGAGGAGGCGGACCGGGTGATGGGCCTGGAGCTGGGCGCGGATGACTACCTGCCCAAGCCCTTCTCCTCGCGCGAGCTGCTGGCCCGCATCCAGGCGCTGGTGCGCCGCAGCCGGGGACACCTGGGCCCCGCGCGCGAGGTGCTGCGCGTGGGCGAGCTCT
Source organism: Myxococcus stipitatus (assembly GCF_037414475.1). The sequence goes on from NZ_CP147913.1 coordinate 3,857,536, forward strand.
GCCTGGACCGCGCCGCCATGAAGGCCACCCTCAAGGGCCAGGCCCTGCCGTTGACCCAGCACGAGTTCGCGCTGCTGCTCGGGCTCGCGGAGCGCGCCGGGCGGGTGCTCTCGCGCGAGCAGTTGCTGGAGCTGGCGAAGCACGGCGACGTGGACGGGCCCGTGGACCGGGCCATCGACGTGCATGTGTCCCGGCTGCGCCAGAAGCTGGGGGACGACGCGCGCCATCCCCGTCTGCTCAAGACGGTGCGCGGCGTGGGCTACGTGCTGGAGCGAGGTGACGAGGCATGAAGCCTCTGGGCTGGTTCCACCCTCGCCGGATGTTCTGGCGCATCTACCTCTACGGGATGGTGTTGCTCGTGGGCGCCGTCACGAGTGTCGCCATCACCGGCTCCATCCTGGATGGCAAGTATGGAGAGGAGATCATCAACGAGAACTACCGGCGGCTGGAGACGCTGGCCCTCACGGGGGACCCCGAACTGGGCCCCCTGTTGGACGTGCTCGCGGTGGAGCGGGGACTCCAGGCCACGCTGTATGACCTGCAAGGGACGATGAAGCTCTCCTCGGCGAAGCCGCCCTTCAAGGCGCTGGATGACGGCGAGCTGCGCAACCTCCGGACGGGGCAGTTCTGGTTCAAGCGCGACGGCAAGACAGTCCTGGTCGTCCCCACCTGGAAGGGCGACACCCTGGTGGGCTACCTCCTCCACTACTCGCCCACGCCCCCCAAGTACTACTCGGTGATGGGAGGACTGCTGGCCCTCGTGCTGTTCGTGATGGCGGTGGTGTCGGTGCCCGCGGCGCGGTTGATTGCCGCCCCCCTGGAGCGGCTGACGGCGGTGGTGGAGGAGTTCGGCCAAGGCCGCCTGTCCGCGCGCATCGGACTCAAGGGCCGCAGCGAGGTGGCGACCCTGGGGCGCACCTTCGACGAGATGGCCGCGAGGATGGAAGGCCTCATCCGAGGCCAGAAGGAGCTGCTCGCCAATGTCTCTCACGAGCTGCGCACGCCCCTGGCGCGCCTCGGCGTGACACTCGACCTGGTCGAGGATGGACACCCCGATGAGCTGGCGAAGCGGCTGCCGGAGCTGCGGCGCGACATCGGCGAGCTCCAGCAACTGGTGGACGGAGTGATGCAGATGGCGCGGTTGGACCTGGCGGTGAACCAGGCGGGCCAGCCGGGCCCTCGTGTGCAGCGAACCCTCCTCCCGCTCAACGACTTCCTGAAGGACACCGTCGAGCGCTTCCAGCGCGGCGCGCCCGACTGTCCGCTCCAATTGTCGCTCCCATCAGACCCGCCCGAGCTGGACGCCGACCCGGTGCTGGTGCGGCGCGCGCTTCACAACCTGCTCGACAACGCACGCAAGTACTCGGAGCCCGGCAGTCCCGTGACGCTCCGAGCCCAGGTGGACGCGGACTCCGTGCGGTTGGAGGTCGAGGACCGAGGCATCGGCATCAGCGCCACGGACCTGCCCCAGCTCTCCACGCCCTTCTTCCGGACCGACCGCAGCCGCGCGCGCGAGACGGGAGGGCTGGGGCTCGGGCTCACGCTCGTGCGCCGCATCGTCGAGGCACACGGTGGAACACTCTCCTTCCACCACGCCCCCCAGCAGGGCACGCGCGCGACGCTCACGTTCCCCAAGCCCGCCAACGTCCAGTCCGCGGCCTGACCTACTCAGCCTCCCCGTCACGAGGCTCCGGCCGCGAGCGGCCATACGCGGCCTCGAGCATCGCATCACTGCGAAGCCCACTGGCCTTCGCCGCCTCGACGTCCAATCCCTCACCATGGCCGCGCCCGCGTCCCTCGAAGACGAGCACCCCGCCGTTGAACGAGGCCGTCCGAGGACACGACAGCAGCTTCAACCCCGAGCGCAACAGCTCACACGGCAGCGAGCGGCCCTCCTCATACGTCGCCGAGCCATCGCGTTCGGTGAGCAGGTATTGCACCCGCCCCGCCTCGAAGCGCAGCGACACCAGGCCCTTGCCCAGAATCCGCTCGACCTCGCCCCGCGTCCGCTCCTCCTTCCAGGGCTCCTGTCCTCCCTGCGAGAACAACAGCCACTCCTTCCACTTCAGCGCGGGAAGCCCCAGCGCCTTCGCGTCGTCGCGCTGCACGCGCACCGTGCCGCGGAACGCCTGGCAATGGGTCGTGTCACAGACGGCGCGGCCCGGGTGACGGCTGTGCCGTTCGTTGTGCGCCACCACGCGCGCCAGGGCCAGACGCGCTTCACCCTTCAGCGTCACATCCTCCGCCGCCACCACGCCCGCCGTGTATTGCAAACGCGTGGTGCGGAACACGAAGTCCGAACCGCGCCGCGCCTTCAGCGCGCTGGACGACGTGGGCACCTCCGAGGGAGGCCGGTACGCGGGCGGCGGTGACCACGTGAAGACCCCCGCGTAGTCCCGCCCTTCCTCCGGCCCCTTCGGGAAACGAAGCCTCCAGGGTGCGCCCAGACACACCGCCGGGCCGCGCGCCGTGAGCCCCTCGAGCCGAGCCCAGTCGGAGGGCGCCGCCTTCGGCATCCCCTCGTCCACCGCGAACCCCACGCCCGAGCACCGCGCCTCCACTTCGCGCGAGGACACCAGGCCCAGCACCTGCACGCGCGCCGCCTCGAGTCCCGCCTGCTTGCGCGCTCGCGCCAGGGCCTCCGGAATCTCCTCCGCGAACTGGCGCGGCATCTTCCCGGGGCGCACCGCCACCACCACCAGGTCTCCATCCACCGCGGCAATCCACCCGTACTGAGGACGGCTCGCCGCGTCCCGCACCGTGCCCGTCTTCGTCGACACCCCCGAGAGCGCCTTCGACGCGGGCAGCTCCGCCAACGTGCCTCGCGCCGCGTTGTCCGCGAGCAGGGCGAGCACATCCGGACGAGCCTCCGCCAACAAGCGATACGCCTGCGCCATCCCCCACGGAGACAGCGCCAGCGTCGAGCGCAGCCCCACCACGTCCGCCATGTCCGCGGGCTTCCCCGTCAGCCCCAGCGCCGACAACACGGGCTCCCACGCACCGAAGCCCCGAGGCGCGGTGCCGCTCGCCTCCCAGTCCAGGAAGTATCCGTTGCATGAGCGCAGCATCGCCGTGCGCGCGTCCACGCCCTTCGGCAGCCCCGGCCCACACGCCCACTCCTGCACGTCCGCACGCGGAGGGAGCACCGGATGCCCCACGCCCGCCGCATAGACGAAGGGCTTCAGCACCGAGCCATACGGCAGCGCGCGCCGCACCTCCCCCTCCGACAACACCACCTCCCCCGAGTGCCGGCTCACCACCACCGTGGCCGGGCCCGCCGCGCGCACCTGCACGTCCGCCAGCTCGTCGATGGACAGCGGCACCACCCACCGCGCGCCGTCGTGACACTGGCGAAGCCTGCGCGACAGCGCCTTGGGGAAACCCACCGACTCACTAAGCAGCCGCGCCAGCGCCCGCCGCGCCCGCGTTGAATCCACCGCCGGCGCCGACGCCAGCTCCGCCGCCGCGCGCGACAGGGATTGATAGGCCCCCTCGCGCCACGCGGGCAATTCGCCGCTCAGCGCCACCGCGAAGGCCTCGTGGAACAGCCGGTCCTCGCTCGATTGGGGACAGGCCCACCACAAGAGCTGATGCGCCAGCTCGTGCCGCAGGGCCACCCGCAGCCGCTCATCCAGCACGCCGGGCGTGTTCTGCCTCAACTCGACGAAGCCCGGCCGGCCCTGCGCGTTGCGCTCGGGCGACAGGGCCGCGCCCTTCTGGAGGACGATGGAGCCCGGTGCCTTCGCCGGCGCTCCACCCGCCTCCGCCACATACACCGCCTCCAGCGCCGCCCAGCCGGCTTCCGCCTCGCGGCGAAGGTCAGGCTCGGGCGTCACGTCCCCTCGCGTGACGAAGGTGGGGGTGGCCGCCAACAGCACGGCCACCATGGAGGCCCACCCCATGCGCTACAGGTCTCCCGTGCTCTTCTTCGACGGGACGACCTTCAGCGTGTCGCCCGCCGTCCGGCCGTGGATGCTCGCGACGTACATGTCCTCGATGCGCGCGGGAGGCGCGGAGAACGTGCCCGGGAACTGGGCGCGCAGCACGTAACCCACCGTGCGCGGGCTGTCGCTCCAGGGCGCGGGCTCCTCGAAGAAGAAGGTGGCCCGCTCCGGGTCCAGCACCCGGCGCTTCAACGCCTCGGGCGCCAAGGGCAGCGCGTGCGGCGGCCCCCGGAACGCCTTGTCCTCCTGGAGCGCCACGAAGCCCGCGGGCACCGAGTCCTCCACCACGTAGTACGCCGACCGCACCGCGTTGCCACCGCGCGCGTCCATCGTCAGCTCCACGTAGACCTCCTCGCCCTGGGACACCGTGTCCCCCGCGTTCAGCTTCACCCTCCCGCCCTCGCGCAGCACGTAGTAGGCGCGCTGCAGGGACATGCCCTCCGCCTGGACTCCCGCCGCTGCCACCGGCGTGCGCGCGGTGGCCTGGAGCGTCGCCACGCCGTCGAAGCCGCCCACGTCCACCGTGCGCGTCCCCGGCGACAGCATCGCCACCAGCCCCATGCCGCGAGGCGCGAACTTCACGTCGCCCTTCACCCCCTTCACCTCGGGCGGCGTCATGCCCTTGAACGCCTTCACGTCGCGCTCGAGCAGCCACAGCGAGTGCAAGAGCGCGGTGCTCCGGTCGAACGTGGACAGGTCCGGCTCGGACAGCATCTCCAGGATGCGCTTGCGCGCGCGGGTGACATCGAGCGAGCCGAACGAGGCCGCGTGCGCCGCGATGGCCGTCATGCCCACGCGCCGCAGCGGGAAGCGGAAGAACGCCTCGGACATCTCCATCTGCTGGCCCGGACGGTACGCGGCCAGCGTGACGAAGCCCTCGGAGCTCTTCTTCACCAGCGTGTTGATGCGCGCCTGCAACGCGGGCTCCTTGATGATGCCCGCCTTCTCCGCCGCGAGCACCGCCAGCGCCAGCGGGTACAGGTCACCCGACTCGGCCGACTCCACCAGCGCACGCACCCGCGCCGCCTGCTTTGGCCCGTCCAGGCGCGCCAGCACGTACGCACGCGTCGCCTCGTACTCGGGCGGCAGCCCCTCCTGCGCCTCCAGCCACTTCGCGCTCTCCACGATGCGCGGGTCCGCGCGGTCCACCAGCCCCGCCTCGGAGGCGTACGCCAGACCATCCAGCGCGATGAGCGTCAAGGGCAGGCTGGGCGTGTTGTAGCCGCCGAACCAGGTGAAGCCGCCGCCCTTCACCGACAGGTTGAGGATGCGCGCCGTGCCCTGCACCGAGCGGCTGCGCGCCTCCTCCAACAGCGCCTGCGTGTCCGGGTCCAGCTTCGCCAGCGCGTCGCCCTTCTGGAGCACCTGGTACACCGCCACGTTCGGCACCGTCGTCGACACCAGCTGCTCCAGGCAGCCGTACGGGTACGTCAACAGCTCCCGCACGTTGGACAGCGCCGCGTCCACGATGGACGGCTGGAGCACCAGCTCCACGCTCGTCAGTGTTGCCTCCTTCGCCGCGGGCACCTCCAGCGCGCCGCCCCCCCAGGCGCTCACCTTGACGAAGTCCTCCACCGCCGCGGGCTCCACCTGGAACAGCTTGCGGTCCTTCAGCGGGTCCTTGCCGCCGGACACGTCCACCGCTAGCTGCGCGGCGCCCGTCGCCGTGGCCTTCAGCGTCAGCGGCACCACCTGCTCGCCGCCCTTCGCCAGCTCCACCTTGTGCTGCGACTGGTCCGCCTTCAGCGCGCCCAGCGACGCGAGCTTCACGTCCAGCACCTGGCTCGGCGGCGCCTTCTCACCCGCGGACAGGCGCACGGAGGCCAACGCCTCGTCACCCTCGCGCATGAACTGCGGCAGCGCGGCGTACAGGTTCAACCCACCGCGCGTGGCGAACTCGGACGTGCCCTCGCCGAAGCGGCCGGACGTGTCCGCCGCCACCGCCGTCACCACCCACAACGTCTGGTTGGACGGCAGCGTGAAGCGCACCGTGGCGCGGCCATCCCGGTCCGTCACCACCGTCGGGTCCCAGTGCGCGGTGTCCTTCTCCAAATCCTTCGTCTGGCGGCTGGGCGGCTTGATGGACGCGAAGGCATGGTCCGGCAGGCCCGCCATCTTGCGCGCCAGCGCCTCGCCATAGCCGTAGCCCTGGAACTCCGCCGAGTAGAAGTTGGACACGTTGTTGCGCGCGGGCGGGTAGAAGAAGTCCAGCACCCGGGGACGGAACTCCGTCTGGATGGCGTAGACGGCCTTGTCCACCACACCCACGGAGAGCTGGGCCACCACGCCCTTGCCCTCGTGGTCCGTGACACGCACGTCGATGCTCTGCTCGGTGAGCGGCGTGGCCTCCGCGCGGCGGGGCTGCAGCTCCACCGTGAGGGTGCGCTCGCGCGGAATCACGCGGAAGGACACCGTGCGCTCCTCCCACCGGCCCGTGGCCGTGGGGTACGCGACGGACGCGTACACCGCGCCGCCAAAGCGCTTCTCCACGTTGAAGCTGTGCACCAGCGTGCGGCCCTTGAGCTCCACCATCTGCGTGTCATGCAGCCGCGCGCCCGACAGCGTCACCCACACCGGGCCCGCGTCGCGGCCCCCCGAACCCCAGCCATCCGGCATCAGCGCCACCAGCCGCGCCGTGTCGCCCGGCTCCAGCGTGCCCGACAGCGAGGCCAGCGTGAGGTTCGGCACCTGCGCCACCGGCTCGTCCGCCGCGCCAATCACCAGCAGCGACTCCTCGCCCTGCCACGCCTCACCGCGCTTGTCCTTCACCGTGACCCGCGCGAGCACCGCGCCCACGTCGGAGGTGGGCACCTTCTCGCGGTGCGTCCCGTCCGCCGCCGTGGTGAAGGAGCGCTTGCCCAGGCTCTTCTCCGAACCATCCGCGCGGCGCAGCACGAACTCCACCTCGCCCTGCGTGACGCCGTAGGCCTTGCCCGACAGCGTCGTCGCGCGCACCGCCAGCATCGCCTCGCCGCCCTTGGCCACCACCGCGTCCGAATACCGCGCGAGCCCCAGCACCTCCACCTTCGACAGGAAGAAGGCCGTCGTGGAGTTGGCGAACGTCTCCTGGTCATCCCGCGCGCGCACGGTGAGCGAGTAGCGATACGGCAGCCTGTCCTCCCCCGCCTTCAGCTCCGGCACCGCGATTTCGATGCGCGCCTCGCCGCTCGCGTCGAAGGCCGAAGCGGAGGACCACGGGTCCTCGCTCGCGCCGCGCTCCGAGACGGAGGAGTACAGGCGCTCGGGCACGCTCAGCTTGCCCTCGTTGGTGGACTGCGAGCCGTACGTCACGTCGCTGCCCTGCCCGCCCTTGCCGGAGTCATCCACCCACGCGGGCGCGTCCAGCAGCGTGCGGTAGAGGAACACCTCGTACTTCGCGCCCGCGGGCACGCCACCCGCGTAGCGCCGCGCGCGCACCGTCACGCGCAGATTCTGGCCCGGCACCACCGTCTCCGACTCGGGCTCCGCCTCCAGGTAGAACGTGGGCTTCACGTAGTCCTGCACGCGCGCCTCGCCCTGGTGCGGCTGTCCATCCAGCTCCGCCTCCACGCGCATCACACCCGTGCCCAGGTCCTCGGGCACCTTGAGCGTGCCGTGGAAGGCGCCGAACTCATCCACCGCCACGCGCGTGGTGAGGGCGCGGCCCTCCTGCGAGATGAGCTTCACCGTCACGTCGCGCTTCTTCGGCGTGAACAGGCGCGCCAGGTACGTGTCCGGCTGGCGCAGCACGCCGCGGAACTTCACCTCGTGGCCCGGCTTGTAGATGGGCCGGTCGCTGTAGATGAACACGTCCGGCGCCACCGCCAGCGTGGAGTAGAAGTCCGTGTCGACGATGGCCGTGTCGCCGCCCACCGACGCGGTGGCGATGATGCGCGGCTCCGTCACGGACAGGCGCACCTCGCCCTTGTTGTCCGTGGTCCCCGCGGGGCCCTTGCCCTTGGGCAGATACACCTGCACCTGCGCGCCCACCGCCGGCTTCTGGTCCCGGCCCGCCACGCGCACCAGCACCTCGCCATCCGTCTGCTTCAGCTGCACCGTCAGGTCGCTCACGACGAGCACCACCTGGCCCTCCACCAACCCCTGCACCAGCTGGAGCACGTACGTGCCCGCGGGCAGCGGCGCGAGCACCACGCGGCGCTCCTGGAAGCCATAGCCGCCACCACTGGTGTCGAAGCCCGGCACGTTGAAGTCGCGCTCTGCGCCGCCCAGGTCCAGGTTCAGCCACTGGCTGCGCGCCACCGTGAAGCCCGCCGGCACACCGACCAGCTTCTTGGGGCCCTCGGACACCTTCGCCAACGGCTCGTTGGAGCCCGGCAGGTTCGGCGCCTGTGGCAGCACGTCGCCCACCGTGTCGCGGAAGCTGGTGTTGAGCGCGCCCAACAGCCACTTGCCCGGCGAGCTCACCGCGTTGACGCCGCGGCTGAGCGCGCGGCCCGGGTTCGTCATCGTGGGCGGCGTCTGGTACGCGCGGCGCAGGTCGCCCTGCGCGCGGATGAACGCCTCCAGGTTGTCGGGCTTGAGGACGCGCAGCTCCACCGGCCCCTTGTCCTCGAAGGCCACGTCCACCGCCACCGGCTCACCGCTGACATACGAACGCGGCACCGTGATGTAGAGCGGCTTGGCCAGGGCCATGCCGGACAGCGCCACCGCCGCCAGTACCGCGAGTCGAGCTACCGTCCTCATGACCCGAAACCTCCAGGAACCAACGAATCGCCCCGCACGGTGCCGCGCAGGCCCAGGTACGGCAGCGACTCCAGGTCGCGCCGCGCCGCTTCGATTTCAGGGGGCACCGTCTTCGGGATGGGCGCGTTGCGTCCCCCCCGGACCTCGGACAGATAACCGTCCATCGTCAGGCCGCTGAGCATCCGCCCCAGATTCACCCCCACCACCACCGAGCCGGGCTCACGCAGCCCCGCCACGACCGGCCCCGCCGCGTTCAGCAGGCTGGGCTTCTTGCCTTCACACGCCGCGCGCAGCGTGGACAGCTCCGCCTCGCTCGACGCCAGCACCACGTGGTTGCACAGCGTCGCCGACACCACCTTGTGCGAGCCCCCCGCGAACAGGACCTGGAGCGACGTCGCGTCCTCCTGCCGTCCCCACACCAGCGACACATCCTGGGGCAGCGACGAGTCCCCGCGCGGAGTCCACACCACCGCCACCTGCCGCGTGCGCGTGGGGCCCTTGCCGCCCGACTTCCAGAACTCCTTCAGCGTCTCGGTGTTCAGCGTCTCCGGCAGCTTCAGCTGCACGGCGAGCAACACCGGCGTCTCCTCGGGCACCAGCTTGAGCAGCTCATCCGACAGCGGCGCGGTGTCCAGGTGCGTGACGCCCTCCTTCAGCTCCCCCGCGATGCCCTTGCCCACCAGCCGGTCTCCCTCCACCGCGAACTGGAGGCGCGTGAGCGGCCCCATCCCCAGCACGTGCCCCATCAACTGCGAGTCGCGGCCGAGCAGCTCCGTGTAGAGCCCCACCTCCACGTCCACGCCGTCCTCGGGCTCCAGGTCGGGCGACTCCATGCACAGGCCCTGCAACACCGCGACGGGGTGGCGCGCCAGGACCACGCGGTCCTGCGACTTGCCCGCCCACAGCGTCTGCTCCGCCACCAGCCAGCGCTTCACCTCGAACCCGTCCGCCACCGACGTGGCCCCGCCACCCGGACACGTCTTCGCCACGAGCGTGCCGCGCCTGGCCACCGCGTCCAGCACGTTGAAGGCCGTGAGCATCGACTCCTTCGCCTTGGGGACGATGAACGCGGGAGTGCTCGCGCGCGCATCACCCGCGAACCACATCACGCGGAACGGCGCGTTGCCCAACTTGCCCACGAGCAGGTCCAGCACGGCGCCGTTGAAGCCGCCCTTCAGGTCCTCGCCGGTGGAGCCCAGGAACGCGGCCCAACCGCCCACGAAGCCCTTGCCCAGCGGCTGCGAGAGCTGCGAGCGCAGCCACGTGTTGCGAGCCATCGCGTCGCGCACCTTCGCCGGATGGAGCACGTCCACCCAGAAGGCCTCGGGCGCGGCGTTGTCCGGCACCGTCATGTCCGCCGTGGTCGGCTCGGGCATGCCCTCCACCTGCGCCTCGCTCGCCGACTTGCCGCCGGTGCCCGAGATGAGCGGAACGCTCAGGCCGTCATCCGAATCGGACGACCCCGAGCGGCGGCCCAGCAGGAACGCGCCCACGGCCACCACGGCGACGACGACAACCACACCCACGAGCAGCCCCTTGTTGGGACCGCCTCGCTGAGGAGGTGGGCTCGCCGCGGGGGGCGGGCCCGGGGGAGGGCTCGACGGAGATGTCATGGCATCCATTCCTTGAAACGATAGAAGCCGAGGAACGCGCTGTTCGCGGGCACCGGACGCCACTCTCGAGGCGCCTCGTCGGCGAGATTGTGGAGGAGCCCGGTGCGCACCGCGGCGCCCTTCTCCCCCGGGTGATAGACGACACGCGCGGGTGCATGCGCCCGGTCCTCGGGGCGCACCACCAGCATGAGATGGAAGATGGGGCCGGAGTCCTGCTCCCGGCGGAAGGCCACCACGTCCCCGGTGCGCACGCGCTCACGCGTGGCCTCGTCCCGGCCCAACGGCACCAGGCTGTGCTGCAACAGCGTCTCCGCGTCCGCGAAGTCCGAGGGCTTGCCCTGGGCGTCCAACCACAGCGGTGAAGACAGACGCTCGGGGGCGATGTTCTTGTAGGCGGCGCGGAACACGAAGCGGATGAGGCCCGCGCAGTCGCGCTGGTCCGGGTGCCACGCCGCGTCCTGCTTCTTCACCTGCGCGAGCGCCAGCTGCGCCACCTGCCGCCTCAGCAGCACGTCGCGCGACTGGGGCGCGGGCGCGACCGGGGCCGAGGCCTCCAGGAACAGGAGCAGGGAGAGAGCGGCGAGCATGGCGTGGGGACCCGGGCGCGAGACGTGAAGCGCGTCAGTACTCGCCGCCGCCGTCGCCGTTGGACTGGAGCTCCTTGAGGGCCGCGTCCAGGTTGTTGGGCCAGTTGGCGCGCGTGGGCTTCGGGTCCTGCGAGGGAACGTAGACCTCCGCCTGACCGTCCCCCAGGATGTTCACCCACGCGAGCACGCGCGTGGTGCCCGGCGTGGCCAGGGGGATGCGCACCATGCGGCGGACCTCCTGCGGCGTGCCCTCGAAGAGCGAGAGGTTGAGCGTGGCCACGGTGTGGGCCTTGTCGCCGCTGGGCCAGTAGTTGGTCGCCACCAGGTAGACGCCCTTGGGGGGCGCGCGGTGGATGTAGAGGTACGGGCCATACGCGGGCTGGTCGAAGTCACCGCCCTGCGAGTTGAGGAAGAAGGTGCCACCCGAGGGGCTGGACGTGTCGGCCCAGTACACGTGCGCCATGTTCGAGATTTGCAGCGCCGAGTCCTTCACGCTGGAGTCGGTGGGCTCGTAGACGTGCAGGTCCGTGTACACGCCGTCCGTGTCGCTGGTGAGGATGACCTTGAAGGGGACGGGGGGAATCTGCGCGTAGCTGGTGGACTGCGCGCGCGCGGTGCCGGCCTGGTTGGTGGCCATCACCGTGACGATGTTCTTGCCGCTGGCCGCGGGGAACTTGCGGCTGAAGCGCCCGTTGAAGGTGCGCATCAGGTAGCGGTCGCCGTTGATGGAGACGACCACCGGGTCGATGGTGTTGTCGCTGAGGGTGCCCTCGACCAGCAGCATCCGGTCCACCGTCCACCCTCCGGTGGGGGCGCTCAGACGCACGGTGGGCAGCGTCTTGCCCTTGCCGATGGGGACGCCCTGCTGGCGCGGGTTGGCGGCTGGCGGCGTCTGCGACAGCAGCAGGGCAAGGATGACGGAAAGCATCGCGCTTCCTTGAAAGAGAAAGGGGTCCAGCCTTGGAGCCGGAGTGGGCGAGACTGCGCCCGATACGCCTTCCTTTTCAAGTCGCCTGCCAATCGTCAATAGGGGCGGAACCCCGCGAAATCACGGTGCAGCGAGCGGCTTGGCGTGGGCCACAAGACACGTGGATGAAGCGGGGGCGAGGGCGGCCTGCCGCGATTAGAGTCCCGCCAGACTCGCGATTCGAGACAGGGGGGCAGGACATGATTCAAGGGCTTGATCACATCCAACTCGCGATGCCTCGGGGAGAGGAGCCGAGGGCGCGTGTTTTCTACGGAGACCTGCTCGGGTTGCGCGAGGTGCCCAAGCCCCCGGAGCTGGCGAAACGAGGGGGCCTCTGGTTCGAGCTGGCGGATGGCCGGGGCCTCCACCTGGGCGTGGAGGAGCCGTTCCTTCCAGCGAAGAAGGCGCATCCCGGCTTTCGGGTGACGCAGCTGGATGCGCTGGGTGCGCGGCTGCTCGGCGCCGAATGCGTGGTGACCTGGGACGCCTCGGTGCCGGGGGTTCGCCGGTTCCACAGCGCGGACCCCTTCGGTAACCGGTTGGAGTTCCAGGAGCAGCCGAGCGGCGGCACGTCTGCCTCGTAGGTGGCGGCGAAGGACGGAGTCGGCCGTTGCCTGACTGAAGCGCCCCGGTAAGCTCCTTCCATGCGCATCAGGAGAGCCGAAGCCGGTGATGCCCCTGGAATCATCGCCATCCTCATCCCCACCCTTCGCGAAGGCACGACGTACGCGCTCGACGCGAACATGAGCGAAGCGGATGCGCTGGCGTATTGGTTCGGGCCGGACAAGGAGACGTTCGTCGCGGAGGAGGACGGCGTCATTGTCGGCACCTACTACATCCGTCCGAACCAGGCCGGTGGCGGGCGGCACGTCTGCAACTGTGGCTACATGACGAGCAGGGCCGCGACGGGCCGTGGCGTCGCGCGCGGCATGTGCGCGCACTCCCTGGAGCACGCTCGCACGCGCGGCTATCGCGCCATGCAGTTCAACTTCGTCGTCAGCACGAACGAACGCGCCGTGAAACTCTGGCAGGCGATGGGCTTCGAAATCGTCGGGCGTCTCCCGCTCGCGTTCCACCATCCCACCGCGGGTGATGTCGACGCGTTCGTGATGTACCAGCGGCTCTGACGCCCGTTCGCCCCAGGCCGCTGCCTCCGGCGGGAGTCACGCCTCGGTCACGTCGTGGAGCTTCCAGGAGCCATCGAGGCTCGCGGGCTCGGGGCCGTAGATGCGGAAGTAGAGGAAGAAGCCCGTGCCCGGGGCGGTCTGGAGCCACTGTTGTTCCTTGCCAGCGGGGGGCGTGGGTCCGAAGAAGAGCTCCACGGAGCCATCCGGACCGGGTTGGAAGCGGGTCTGGAGCGAGCCGAGCACGGCCTTGTCCTGGGGCGTCTGGACTTGAGAGCGCGTCCTGGCGTCGTAGGCGGTGACGGACCAGAACATCTTCGCGGGGACGGGCTGAGGGACGACGAGCTTGTAGTTCTTGCCGCCGTCCAGGTAGGCGCCGCGCTGGTCGCGTGCGACAAGGAAGTAGATGGAGCCGCCGCCCGCCTGCCGTCGGAACATGGCGGGTGAGGCGACGATGGCCTGGACGAACCAGCGGTCCCGGGCCTGGAGGTCCAGGTACTCGGGCGTCTCGAAGTTGGCGTCATCGACAACCAGGCCAAGCCACTCCCAGCGCCGCCCTGCCCAGACGACGCGGTCGGGGCGTTGGCTGGCGAAGCCCTCGACGCGCATCTGCTCCAGGGCGAAGCCCGCGGCGCGCTCCAGGATGGCCCGCATGCGCTCATCGGGGGTGAAGGGTTTGCCCTTGGAGATGCCCAGCGCGGCGAGCGCGCCGTACATGGGGCGGAACTCCTCCAGCACGGGTTCGTCGTTGATGATGGAATGGAGCCGGCGCCAATACTCGAGAGTGTTCTCCCAGCGCAGCGGGGTGGCATCGAGCGCGCGGGTGGTGCCGTCGATGTAGGGGAGCACCGCGGCGGGATTCGAGAGGGGATGGACCTTCACCTTGCGGAGTGCCTCCAGGGCGCCGGCGACATCACCGCCGATGGGGAGCGCGCGGATGGCGATGAGGACCTTGTACGTCTGGGAGCGGGCGACGTGATGGCCTGGGGGCGTGATGCCCGAGAAGCCGGGAGGGAGCACCAGGTACTTGCCGCCCTTGCCGGCATCGGGGCCGGGGATGCCCATGTCGACGACCCAGCGCTGGTGGTGGTCATTGATGAGCGCGATGTAGGGGCCGGGAGGGACGTCGATGACGACGGGGCCCATGGCCTTCAAGTCGAGCGCGCCGGAGACGTAGGGCGTATCCGAGTTCGCGGTGAAGGCGACGTGGCGAGGGCCCACGGCGAGCAACATGAGGGCCTTGCCGTCTTCGATGCCGGCCTCGCGGTTGCCGTTGAAGATGCCCTCCATGGAGACGGTGGGATAGAAGAAGCGATAGGTCTCCACTGCGCGCTGGAAGTCCTGCTCGTCGTAGATGCTCCTCGCGGCCTCGGGCGTGGGGTAGTGGTGCTCGAAGGCGTGGTGCTCGGTGCCTGGAATCTGAAGGGCCATGAGTCGTCGTCCTCGGGGAGCCTCGGGCCGCACGCTCCCACGCGGCCAAGGGAGCAGGGGTGCTCCAGTCCAAGGGCAAGATGGGGACGGCGCCTCGCCGCGTGCAAGACACGGCTGAAGGCTCTCAAGCCACCCGGCCCACGCTGCCCGCGCTGCTCACGCTGAACGGATGCGGCGAAACTGTATTCTTTTGTTCGTGGAGCCCGAGCCCCCGAGGGGAAACCGTGGGTGGCCCGAAGCGCGTGCGGTAACCTGCCACGCCAAGAGACATCACCCCGCAGTCTCCCGAGCCATCCATGCCGACCTTGATTCCCTCTCCCATGCGCGTGACGGCCGTGGGCAACAAGCCCAAGCTCATCCACGAGTACGTCGGGAAGGCCACCACCAAGACCTCCGACGTCAGCGTCGCTCACATGACCAGCCCCGGCGGCTGGCTGGAGCCAGGCCAGACTCCCGAGTTCAAGGAAATCACCCTCGTCCTCGCCGGCGTCCTCCGCGTCGAACACAAGAACGGCTTCCTCGACGTGCGCGGCGGACAGGCCGTCGTCTGCGAACCCGGCGAATGGGTGCGCTACAGCACCCCCGAAGCCGAGGGCGCTGAATACGTCGCCATCTGCCTGCCCGCCTTCTCCCCCAGCACCGTCCATCGCGACGAATAGACGCGCGCCCCACTCAGCTCGCGTTCACCACCGTCACGAAATACTCGCGCAGCGCGCGGAACAGCCGCTGCGTCACCCGCTCGTACCAGGCCTGGTCCTCGTCGGATTCGAAGAACTCGTCGTTCCACGAGCCCATCCCGCCAAACACATCCGCCACCGAGCACGCCACCAGCCCCCTCAGCCGCTCCTCCGATGAGGGGAACACCTGGAACAACGCCAACAACGACAGACGGCGCTCGAACGCCTCCCACGCCCTCTCTCCCAGCTCCGCCCCCCGGAACACCTCCCGCACCGCCGACAGCCGCTCCGGCGTCGTCTCCCGAAGCTGAAAGCCCGTCCCCTCCAACACCACCCGCGCCAGCCGGAACGCCTCCGCGAAGAGCGACCCCTTGCGCTGCGCGAAGTCCTCCGCCTCCCTCAAGCTCTGCAACAACTCCTGCCGCGTGTCCGTCGTCCCGCGCGGCGACAACAACGGCGAACGCGCCACCTTCAACGCGTTGAACACATACACCTGATAGCCCGAGTGATTCGGCACCAGCCGCAACCGCTCCCGCTCCGGTATCCACCCCGGGTCCTTCGCCCGCTCCTCCTTCGTCGGCCCCATCCCACTCACCCGCCCCCGCAACGACTCGGGAATGACGAGCTCCGCCCCATGTGCCTTGCAGCACATCTGGAGCTCCTCCATCAGGTTGCCCGCTGGAATCCCTCGCAGCGCGGCCCCATCCGCCATCTTCAACGACTCGGGCGTGTACGGCGCCGCGCCCTCCCCCTGGAAGCGGTTGAGGTTCTCCGCCGCGCGCCTCCAGATGTCCTCCGCGAAGGGCTGCGCCTCCACCAGCGCCACGAAGTCCCGCGCGAAGTCCTCTCCCGTCAAATACAGCCGCTCGTCCGACGGAACGAACTCCGCCAGTCGCTCCGGCGGCAACAGGCTCCGCTCGAAATCATCCGGGTCCAACGTCTGGAAGAACGGACGGAAGTCCTCGGCAATCACCACCGAGCCGCCCCCGCGCAGCACCGCCGCCTGGAGCTCCCGCAGCAAGTCGCTCCCCACCAGGTCGAACACCGCCGCGCCCTCGCGCGAGCACAGGTAGGCCCCCACCTGCCCCGGCGCCACCGCGGGGCGCTGGTTCATCAGATTGGAGTCCGTGATGATATGTGAGAGCGCCTCCATCACCCGCTCCACCCCCGGCTGCGCCCGCGCGAAGTCCACGAACTGCTTCGAGGTGATGAGCGACGAGCCGCTGAACACCACCTCCAGCTGGTACAGGCCCGCCCCGCTCCGCGTGCGCACGTCCAGCACCAGCGCCTCCGAGTTCGCGAAGGCGGCCGACACGAAGTCCGGCAGCTCTCCGGGGCCCATGCCCCCCAGGTCCATGGCGCGGACGCTCACCAGCCCCTCGCCGTCCAGCACCTCGCGCCAGGACTCCAGCGACAGCTCCCGCCCCTCCTTCGTCCGCGCGCCCACCGAGAAGGTCCCCGGCACCTCCAACAGCCGGAGCGTCCACCCCGAGCCCAGCTCGGTCTCCACCCGCGTCAGCACATCCAGCCACCGCTCGCGCTCCACGCGGAGCAACGAGACGGTCAACGCCAGCACCAGGTCATCCAGCTTCATGTGTATCCCCGGCTACGCCTCGCGACGCCGCGACAGGCGAGTCTCCACCGCGCGGTCCTCATGTCCCTCGGGCGAGATGTTGAAGGACTCGAGCACCAACGTGTCCGCGTCCGGCTGATGAATCACCGTCCGCCATCCCCACCGCTGCGGACGCGTGACGCCCTGCTCATCACAGACACCCGCCGCGTAGCTGCCCAGCACGGACACGCGCCCGTCCTCCCGGACAGCCCCCGTGGAGACCATCATGTTCGCGCTCATGTGGAAGCTGTCCACCCACGCCATGGTGAACTGCTTCTCCAGGACATCGAAGCCCACGATGAGCTGCCCCGCATGCGGCTGCCCCATCGCCGTGGAGTGATAGTCCCACCGCACGAAGCGCCCGCCGAGCAGCGGCTCCACACTCGCCCGGGTGCGGGACTCCTCGGGCGCACCCGACGGGTCGAACCACGTCCGCGTGGGCCCCTCCCAGCTCCCCACCCACCGGTTCAGCAGACGATGCTCGGCCCCAGCGTCAAACGCCGCCGTGGGCGCGTTCGCCGCGTTCCAGTCCTGGCTCATCACCACTTCGTAGCCCCGAGCCCCCGTCCCTGTCACCCCCAAGCCACGTGACGCGTGCCATCATCCCCCGCGGAGGAGTCCGCACCTTGAGCACTCGCGCCACCACCCCCGCCGAGATGATTTCCGGCCTGCTCGAACACTTCTCTGCCGAGGGAATCCCGGTGCCCGCGCCGCCCCCTCCACCCGCGTCGCCGCTCGAGGCCGCGGCCGCCCTCTTCTCCCTCGCCGCGCGGACGCACACGCACGTGTTCTCCGTGTGGTCGGACATCGAGGAGGAAGAGAGCATCGCGGGCACCTCGTTCTTCATCCTCCGCCCCGATGCTCCCGAGCACTCGGGCCTGTTGGGACAGGACAAGCAGGCCGTGCGTCAGCCCCTCACGCCCGAGCTGTTCGCGTCGATGCGCGGGGCCCTCGCCACCCTCACCCGCCGAGGCCACGACGCCGCCCGCCCCGAGCGGGGCACCGTGGCCACGACGCCCGAGGTCCACTTCTGGGTCACCTTCCAGGAGAGCCCCGGCAGCACCACCATCGCGGCCCATGCACGCGACGCGAAGCTGCGCGCCGCGCAACCTCCCTTCTCCACCTTGGAGGACCTGGGCACGCCCGAGGCCGCGTTCCTCACCGAGCGCTTCCTGCGCCTCGACACCCTGTTCCAAGGGCAGCCCGTGGTGTTCTCCGGAGCGCGAGGCACCGGGCGGACCACGTCGCTCCACGCGGCCCTCGAAGCCCTCCCGGACTTCACCCGCATCCTCGCCGTCCTGGAGCAGCCGCGCGCCATCGACGCGCGCTTCGGCACGGTGCAGGTGAGCGACACCCTCCCGCTCGCCCAGGCGATGCGGGCGCTCCTGCGGCAAGACCCGGACGTCCTCATCGCGGACGAGCCCCGCACAGCCGAGGACCTCCAGCTGCTCCTCCAGTCCAACTTCACCGGCCACGCCACGGCATTCACCCTCGACGCCCCAAGCCCCGAGGCCGCCCTCGCGAAGCTGCGCGAGGCCCTGCCCGAAAGCCCCGTGGCCCCGCTCATCCTCCACCACACGCGAGACGAGGCCACGGGGAAGCTCACTCGCTCGCTCCACACTGTCACCCTCGACGCCGCCGGCCAGGGCCACGTCCACGCGTGGAGCCCCTGACCTCGCCCCGCGCGATGCCCGGCAGCCAACATCCGCCTCGTGGACTGGGCACCGCCGCACGGCGCCCAAGGACCAGCCCCCTTCACGGACGCGTCCGCCGCCACTAACACCATGCCGGATGGATGGGGCGTCCCGCATCGGCGGGAGCAAGGGGGGATGGAGCATGCCGGACGCAAGTCCGAGGGACGGCCTCGCCGCGCAGAGGCCCTTCGCCTCCATCATCCACGCACGCTCACGAGGCGCCAGGGACCTCGCGCGCACCTGCTGCGTGGTCCCGGTCATCGCCGCGCTTCATGTCGTCCTGCTCGTGGGTCTGGACGCCTGCTGGCGGGGCTCACCCGTCGCCACGGGACGCGCCGAACCCGAGGACTCCGCGCTCGTCCTGCGCTTGCTCGCCGCCCCACCATCTCCTCCGTCCGTGCCCGCCGTGAGCGCCCCTTCCGCGTCTCGCCGGGCCACCGCCCGCCGCGCACGGCCCTTCCCGAAGCCCCGCCCCTCCTCTTCCGCCAGGCCCTCCGCGAAGGCCCCCGAGGAGCCTCCGCTCGCCGCCGCCCCTCCGACAGCCGCGCCCCCAGGTGGCGCGGCCAGTGGCGTGCCCAGCGGCCTCATCGGTGGCGTGGTGAACAGCGTGCTCGCCGCGAGCAGCGCGGGGCTCCTGCCCGCCGCTCCGCCCGCCCCGTCACGGGATGAACTCACCGCTCACGAGGAGTCGTACTTCAAGGTGATGTTCCGGGACCGCTTCGAGGACATGCACTACCCCGACGAGGCCGCCCGGGCGGGCCTCGAGGGCCGCTTCGTCCTGCGCATCACCGTGGGCCCCCGAGGACAACTGCTCGGGCTCTCCGTGGTGGGCCGCTGCCCTCACGCCATCCTCTGCGACTCCGCGATGGCGGCCGTACGCGAGGCGGCCCCCTTCCCGCCTCCCCCCGCCAGGCTCGGCTCCCACGTCACCGTGGAGGTGCCGTTCTACTATCACCTCCTGCACTGACCTCCGCCGCCGGCACCGACTGGAAGGCCCGGCACGCGAGCGTGCGCGACAGCGTCCACTCCGGCCAGGAGCGCGGCTCGCAGGACGCCGCGAGGAGCTCGGGGCGCAGCAGGGACGTCTGCGAGTACAGCTTCACCCTCTCCGGCACCGCGTCCGCGGAGAGCGAGTTCAGGAGCGCCTCGTCCACCCAGCTCGCTGGCACCAACGGGGAGCGCACCGCGCTGTAGCGCACGATGAGCGCGTCGGGGTTGATGACATTCACGGCCATCACCGCCGCCATCGCCGCGACATGCGCCCCCATGGCGAAGCGCTCGGGCCTCCACCACAGCGTCACGCCCCGCCACGTCAGCACCACGCCCAGGAGCACCATGAAGACATGGGAGAAGATGCGCAGCCGCGTATAGCCATACGCCTCCTCGTACATCACCAGGCGCTTCATCGCCGAGGCGACGATGACCAACGTCAGCACCACCATGACGGAGGTCCCCACCTGGAAGAGCCGGCTCGCCATGGGCGACTCACGCCGGGCCCAACGCGCCAGGCCCATCACCAACCCCAGCGTCATCACGGTGACGGCGAGCAGTTCGAAGAAGCCCCGCCTCGCGTACTCCGAATACGTGTACCCGGGCGCGGGCGACGACGCGCCACCGATGAAGAGGTACTGCACCTGGAAGCTCGCGAAGGCGAGGAACAGCGCGTTCACCGCGAGGATGAGCACCAGGGACTCGGTGATGCCCAGCCACTGCTCGGAGGGCGCCTCCTCCGCGTCGCCCGCCTCGACCGCCGAGCGCCGCCGCAGCGCATGCCCCACCAGGCCCGCCGTGGTGGCCGCGCACAGCAGCACGCCCAGCACGTTCCGCAGCGACAGCGCCACGAAGTCCCCGATGTCCACATCGAACATCCGCTCCAGCGCGGCGGCGAAGGCCACGTCCGCGCCCCCGAGCAGCACGCCGAACACCATCAACACCGGCAACGCGAAGAGCAGGCCCCGCAGGACGGGCATCAACAAGGGCAGCCGCTTCCCCGGTGAGGCCAGCTCCGCCGCCTCCCGCGCCAAGACGCGCGGGTAGCTCAGGCCCCGGCCCACCGCCGACAACACCACGCTGGGATAGGCCCCCAGCCCCAACCGCTGCACCCGGCCGCCACCCCAGAAGTGGGTCAGCAACAACATCAGCCATGACGCCGTCAGCACGTTCAGCGTCCGAAGCCAGGGGCTGTCGCGCACCGCGACGAATCCGGCGATGACGAGCACCGGCCCCAGGAGCCAGGCATTGGGCCGGGCGCGCTCCCAACCCTCGCGTCCCCCCAGCGTCACCAGCGCGCCCAGCGTGGCCAGGATGACCAACGGAAAGGACACGCCCCAGTGCTCGCGGTCCAACAACACCTGCGCCAGGATGCCCACCGCCACCGCGGCCACCAGCATGCGCCGCGGGGCCTGGATGTGAGGCGTGAGCCTGGACGGAATCGCGAAGTGGGGCCCGCCGGAAGAAGGGGCTCGCGGCGCCCCGGGCAGGGCAGTGGAGGGGACTGGATTCATTTCGGCGCACCTCGTTCGGACGTCAGCTTGAAGCGTCCGCAAGATGCGCCTTCACGAGGCGGGTGGAAGGCCGATGGAGGCGAGCGGTCGGCGCACCTCCCTGGCTGGTCCGCCGCCCGGGCCAGACGGCGCCACTACCCGGCGCGCATCCACCCTTCGCGCTCCAGCAGCCCCGCGACCCGGGCGGCCACCTCATCGCGAATGCGATGCACCAACGCCTCGGGCTTTCCCTTCGGGTCGTCCAGGGGCCAATCCTCGCGCTTGAGGCCGGAGACGCTCGGACACGCCTCGCCGCAGCCCAGCGTGATGAGCCATTGCGCGTCCCGCGCCATCTCTTCCGTGAGCCGTTGGGGTTTGACGTCGTTCAACTCCAACCCCATCTCACGCATCGCCGCCATGACTTCCGGGTGCACACGCTCGCCAGGCTCGGTCCCCGCGGAGATGGCCTGGGCCTTCTGTGGGTCCGCCAGCACGTTGAAGAACGCCGCCGCCATTTGCGAGCGGCCCGCGTTGCGCACGCAGGCGAAGATGACCTTGTTCATCGGTACGACTCCTCCCATTCCTTCGTCATGTCGCGCCCCTCCCCCTGCGCGACCTCATCGGGCGCCCCCTCACGAGGCGCCCCGCGTGACGCTGACACATCCCGTGAAGGGATGCTCGCAAAGAGAGCGAAAACTCCTCGGCCTGTTGGTATGGGTCTGGCAACCCACATCCTCTTGCCCGGGGGTATCTGGTTACCCGGCGCTGATGCGGGGCGTGTGGGTCCTCGCGGCGCGCCCGTCAGGGCCACCGCGGGTCCTCCAGCGGACATGTCTGTGATTCCAAGGGAGCTCCAGGAGCCGCCCGGACGCGCGAGGTAGCCACCCCGCGCGCCGGGACTCCGAGCTCACCCGAGGACCTCCCTGGCACGGTGCGCCAGGGGCCGTCCTCGAAGAGACACGACACGCGTCGTCAGTCGGCGGATTCCGTCGCGCCCTCGAGCTCCGGCATGGGCATGCCGGAGTCGCTCAAGAGCAGCGCGTCCAGCGCCGAGTTCTCCATCACCTTGACGCGCTCGCCGTGCTTCTTGAGCAGCGCCAGGTTGGCGGCCGCCGCCTTCTTCGACGCCTCCGACAGCGCCTGCCCCTCGCCGGTGTCGGCGTCGGACATGGAGTCGATGTTCTCCTGCAGGCCCTCGCGCATCGTCACGTACCCGGCGCGCTCATCCTCGGAGAGCTTCGTGTCCTCGAGCTTCTTGTCCAGCTCGGCGATCTGCTTCTCCATCAGCTCCACGGCCTTCGAGCGGCCCGCCTGCACCTGCTCGGAGACGTCCGCCACCATCGACGAGTAGACCGTCTGGGTGATGGCCTGGAACTCGTTGGGCGACATCTTGTTCTTCGTCAGGCCGTCGATGAACGCGGCGCGCACGTCCACCGTCAGGCCCGCGATGAGGTTGACGGCCTCCATCGTGCTGCCGAAGTCCGCCTTCGCCTTGCCGTCGCTGCCGTCGCCAGTGCCGTACTTCGCCTGGAACTCCTTGCCCTTCTCTTCGTAGACCTTGTACGCGGGAATCGCCGCCTCACGCACCGTGAGGTAGGTCTTCAACCGCTCCTCGTCCAGCTCCAGCACCTCGTTGTCGGCGGGCGCCTTGAAGGGGAACGACTTGTTCAGCTCGGTCAACTGCCCCGTCTGCTGCTCGGCCTTCTTGAACGCCGCGACCGCGCCGCTGTTCTTGACCTTGCCGAACACGTACGCCCCGCCCGCGAACACCGCGATAAGGCTGCCCAGGATGAGGACGCCACAGCCGATACCCAGTCCAATGAGGACCTTCTTCATTCACCCCTCCGAGGGAAGTAAGTCACACCCCCCCGTGCTAGCCGGGCCCGCGCACGGGAGCAAGTGGCCCCTGCGAGCTTCCTGAGTCGCCGTGAATCCCGAAAACCGGGTGCCCCGTCCTACGGCCAGGAGCCGGGCTCCCAGGCCCCCGGCGCCCCGAGCACCTGGACCCCGAGCCTCCGAGGCAGGCGCACCATGAAGAGGGTGCCGTCCTTCTCGTCGGAGCGCACCCGCAGCCGTCCCCCGTGGGCGTCCACGATGTGCTTGACGATGAAGAGCCCCAACCCCAGGCCGCGCCCGTCCTTCGGGTCCCTGCGCTCGGCGCGCTTCATGGGCTCGAAGAGGCGGGGCAGCAGTTCGGCGGGAATGGCGTCGCCCATGTTGTGCACGCTGAGCGTCACCGCGTCGCGCGTCCCATGCGTGCGCACCAGCACCGGGCACTCGCTGGGGCTGTAGCTCAGGGCGTTGTTCACCAGGTTGGTGAGGACCTGCGCCAGCCGGTCCGGGTCCCAGACTCCCGCGCCGTCCCCGCTGAACTCGAACTCCAGGCTCCTTTCGGGGTGCGCGAGCCGCACCTCGTCCAGCACCTGCCGCGTCAGCTCGTGCAAGTCCAAGGGCTGGGGCTGCATGGGGATGCCGCCGCCCAACCGGGCCTGGGTGAAGTCCAGCACGTCGCGCAGCATCCGCGTGGCGCGCTCGGCGCTGGAGAGGATGCGGTCAATGACCTTGCGCTGACGCTCGTCCAGGTACTCGCGCCGCAGCAGCGTGGTGGACGCCATGGTGATGGCGGACAGGGGGTTGCGCAGGTCATGGCCCACGATGCCAATCAGCAGCTGCTCGAACTCCGCGCGCCGGCGGGCCTCCTCTTCCGCGGCCCTGCGCTCGGTGACGTCATGCATGGCGCCCACCATGCGCTCGGCCGTGCCCGAGGAATCGCGCACCACATGTCCCCGGTCCTCGATGACCGCCCAGGTCCCGTCCCCTCGCCGGAAGCGGTACTCGTCATGCCATTCGCGCTCGCCCGACGCGATGATGCGCTCGACCTCGACGCCCACCCGTCCTCGGTCCTCGGGGTGGATGGCGCGCATCCACGCGTCGACGTCCATCTCCAGCGTGCCCGAGTGCATCCGGAACTGCCGGGCGGCCAGCTCACTCCACTCGATGTGGCCGGTCGCCAGGTCCCAGTCGTAGATGACGTCGCGCGTGGCCAGCGTGGCCAACCGGTAGCGCGTCTCCGACTGGCGAAGCACCTCCTCGGCGCGGCGGCGCTCGGTGATGTCCAGCGACACGCCCGACACGCTGACCACCCGCCCCGCCGCGTCCACCTCCGGGGAGACGTAGACCATGAACCAGGCGCCCTCCAACTCCAGCTCCACGGAGAACGACTCTCCGGACAGCGCCCGGCGCGTGGTCTCCGGGAGGCGGGGATGGTCCGGGTACATCTCGCGGACATCGCGCCCCAGGAAGTCGGTGGGCACCTTGCCCAAGGCGGCCACGCCCCGGCCTTCGACCAGGGTGACCCGGCCCGCCGAGTCCGTCGTCCACAACACCACGGGCAGCGCGGTGATGATGCGGCGCAGGCGCTCACGGACCTCGTCCCGCTCGCGCTGCACCCCTCGGGCGCGCGTCACGTCCGACGAGATGCCGCACACGGCCCGCGCATGCCCCCCGTCCCCCAACAGGGGAAACTTGAGCGACTGGTAGATGTGCCACTCGCCCTTCCACCACACGCGCTCGTCGGACTCCAACGGGTGCCCCGACTGGAGGACCCGCCGGTCATTGGCGACGAACACCTCCGCCATCTCCGCGGGATACAGGTCCAGGTCCGTGCGCCCCATCACCTCGTCCCGGGTCATCCCGGAGACGTCCTCGTGGGCCCGGTTGACGAAGACATACCGGCCCGCCTCGTCCTTCACGTAGATGGCGGCCGGGGCGTGGTCCAGGATGTCCTGCATCTGCGCCTCGGTGGCGCGCAGCGTCCGCTCCCGTGCCTGCTCATGCCGCGCCACCGCTTCCGCGATGCACACGTCGATGACCCGGTTGAGCGCACGCACCTGCGCGACGTCCAGCACCCATCCCGACTCCTCGAGCACCTCGAAGAGCACGTCGCGCAAGAGCCCGTACTCGCGCACCACCGCCGCGATGTCCGCGCCGGGCGGGTGGACCCTCGCGCCGCGCGGGCCCGGACCGGAAGCCTCCTCCCACTCGGGCACAGAGCTCATCCGCCGCAAGAGGTCCATGACCGCGTCCACCCACTCCAGCGAGCCGGCCGGCCGCTCGTGCCGCCCCAGCAGCCCATTGCCTCGCGCCGTCCCCGCCTTCGCCTCCCAGCGCCGGGCGATGTCCTCCCGGTGCGCGAGGAGCAGGTCCGACAGCGGACCGGGGAGCGTGGAGCAGGGATTCATGCGAGATGCCTCCCCGTCCCGGACCGGGCGGCCTTGGACAGAGAGCCCCCGGGCCCTCGGGAGCGTGATTCCCAGGGGGCGTCCAGCGCCCGCAGCGTCGAGGCGCGGACCGGGTTGGATGCGTGGCGCGTAGGCATGGCCGTCAGGATTGGAATATGGCGCTCGCGGCGTCTGGGCTCCCTGCCTCGCGGAGCCGCCTGGATGAAGCCTCGCCCGGAGAGCGGATACTCGAGCGCCCTCAAGAGAACTCGCGCGTGTCATGAGCACGGCACCGGCGAGCACGCGCCCCAGAGTCCTCTCCGGGCGCGGCGAGCTTGCGACTCCAGCGCCTGCAGCTCCGCCCGCCTGGACGTCCCCGCTGGAGGGATGTGCAGCACACACGCGAAGCCGCGCTCAATCAGGAGCGCGCTCACATCATGGCCATCCACCCGGACATAGGCGAGCCGCCGGCCGAAGCGGTCCTCACAAGCCTCCGCGTCGACGAGTGTCACCTCGCGCCCCTCGACGAGGCTCCGGTTGAAGGCCAGCGCCTCCGGGCCGAAGCACTCGCGTCTTCCGCCGGTGTTCTCGGGCGCGTCCGCGAGCACATAACGGATGCGTTCGCCCCCTTCGAGGACGAGGGTGTCTCCGTCGATGACCTCCGCCACCCGCGCCGTCGAGGGACCACAAGAGGGGACAGCGTCTCCACCACAGGCGAGGAGCAATCCCATCCAGGCCAGGGGATGAATCAAGGAGCGCATGCGCGGTTCTCCAGGCCCGGAGTGCCCCGGTCCCCCAGGCCATACCGCGCGCCCGAGGGCGGCATACAGGCGCTTCCCGGCACGTCATTGCGCCAGGGGTCGCTGCTCGCGGGGTCCACCTGCCACGACACACCGGGCACCGCCGCTTGTGTCCACGTGAGAGTGTCCAGCACCTGCCCCTCCACGCCGAGCCGCAGCGAGCGCGAGCCCGCGGAGTTGGCCAGGTTGAAGTTGAACGTGGCCAGCACCGAAGGCAGGCCGCCATTGAGCGAGGTGTCCACGTTGCGCGCGAGGACCGCTCGGCCCCCGGCCCGCATGGACAGACAGAGCGCGGCTTCGAGCTTCGTGCTCGCACCACTCTCGTTCGTCAGCGTGACGCCATTGAGGTCCACGTCTCGCAGCGCGAGGAGCTCGACCCATTCCCCCAGACCATCCGCCACGGCTGAGGGGTCGGCCATGAACTCCGTGAGCACCAACGCCCCGACGGAGGGAGCCCGGACTCCACGAGCCCGCCCCGTCACGCGGTCGATGCATGACGCATCCGCGCTCCCCCCACCGTCACGCGAACCTCCGTCGGCCCCCCCCGCGTCGGCCCCTCCGTCACGCGAACCCCCGTCGAGCCCGCCCGCGTCCCGCCCACCGTCAGGCACCCCACCATCCAGGGAGCCGGCACCCTCGCCGCACGTGCGATTCACCCGGCCCGGCGTGCCACGGTTTCCCCGTGGCCCGTAGGAGTCCCACGCGGGACACCACGCCGCCGGAGCGTCATTGCTGGAGGCACTCGCCTCCCTCGGCGACACCTGGGTCGCCACCCCGTCCTCCGCGGCGCCATACACGACAGCATCCACGAGCACCTCACCCGCCCGGACCTGGACCACGCCCCCCGCGTTGCGCAGGTCCACGCCAAACGAAGCCACAGGAGTCGGCAGTCCACCGTTGAGGACCGCGTCCATGCGGCGAGCCAGCACCGCGTACCCACCCGCGGGAAGCGACAGGCAATGCGGCGCTTGAAGCTTCGTCACCGTGGTGTCCGACCCGATGCTCAACTCGTTGAGGTCCACGGGCACCGTGGCCATGACCTCCACCCACTCGCCCAGCGTGTCGTCCCCGAGGGGATTGGCCATCACCTCCGTGACAACCAACTCCCCCGCCCGAGGCCACTTCACCTCCCGGGGAGACACAGCCCCCATCGGAAGACACGTCGCTCCGTTCACACCCGAGACACCACCGTCCCCCGCCGCACACGGAGCATTCGCCACGCCAGGGCTCCCCTGAAACGCTCCACTCACGCCGGAGCCCGAGGTGACATCACACCATCGCGCGGGGTCGTCATTCCCGGCCGAGTCCGGCCACAGCCGTCCATCCAACACACGCGCCACGCCACTCTTCGCGGGCGCGGAGAGCGCAACCTCGTCAATCACCCGCGACCCACACCGCAAGCCGAGCCTGCCCGACGTGTTGCCCAACGCACCCAGCGACTCGCCATAGGACAGGTCCACATGCGCGGGCAGAGGCCCTTCGCGGACATCCCCCAACACCAGGTAGTCCCCAGCGAGGACGGACAGCGGCTCCGTGAAGCTGAAGCCCTTCTCCTGTGAGCCATCCGCTCGAGCCGCATAGAGCGTCAGCGCCTCCAGCTTCACGGGCTTCTCGTGGGGATTGTGAAGCTCCACGTACTCGTGCCCCGTGTCGGTCCCCTCGGGGTCATTCAAGTACTCGGTGATGACCAGGTCCCCTGGCAACACACCCGTACACGCGTCCTCCGCCCACTCGTCCAACGGCGCGCCACACGCGCTCAGCCCCACCAATCCCAAACACCCCAGCCTCCATCCCCAACCCCTCACGCCCACCGCCTCCCCTGCTCAGAAACGCGTCTCCACTTCAAACTGGAACAGATGCCTCGGCACCTCCGGCGGAGTCGCCGCCCGGCGCGCGTCTTTCAAATCCAATACCCACGCATAGCGACCCCGCAGCGTCAGGGACGACAGCGCGGTCCACGCCGCGTCCATCGTCGTCCGGAGCTCCTGTCTCAACCGCGTGCGCTCGGACAGGTCCTCGTCCTTCCACTGAACCCGAGCCCTCAGTCGCGCGGCCTCTCCCGCGCGCAACGTCATCCCCACGAGCGCGCGTCCATCCCATCTCGCCACCGGCCGCCCCCGCTCCACCACCCTCGCGGCGCCATACCGCGCCGTCACCTCCACCGACTCCGCGAGCACCGAGCGGACCTGCGTCACCACCTCGTACCGGCTCCCGCTGGAGCAGGTGTCCAACTCCTCGGGCTCCGCGTCGGCACCCGAGCAGGCGACGGCCCTCCCCACACCCGACTCACGTGCGCCCAACTGAAGGGAGGGTTGCAGCCACGTCGACGCCCGCCAGTCCACCCGCGCGGAGGCACGCAGCCGCGTCAGCCCCGCAGCCCCATCGACCTGCCCACGAAAGCGCCACGTCTCCGCATGCCGATGCAAGTAGCGCAGACGAACCCCCAACCCCTCGGGCTCGGAGGGGGTGTCCCCGTAGGGATTCACGAACCCTCGGCCGCGATAGCGCAGCGCCACCTCCAGCTCGCGCCCGGTCCCCGAAACCACGGCGCGCTGAAGCGCCGCCCAACCGCCACCTCCTCCCGGCGCGGAGTCGAAGCTGCGCGAGCCCTCCACGAAGAGGTCCACCGGGCCCAGGCCCCACGCCGCATCCACTCCCACCGCGCCCAACGCCCCACCCGCCGGGTAGCGCGCGCCCGGTTGAAAATCGAGCCGGCCCACCTCCTCGGGCCAGACCGGACTCGCGCCCCAACCCGTCACTCCCACGCGTGCGCGAGGAGACACCTCGAGCGTCGCGTTGCCACCTCCCGCCCACTCCCGGAACACCCCCGGCAAGGTGCGCGCTCGCAGCTTCTCCCATCGGGACGGCGCCACCGGAACCAGGACCTCGGGAGCCTCACAGGTCCCCTTCGCCACGGACGCGGGAGGACACGACAGGACATCCATCACCTGGGACCGCTGAAGCGAGCGGCTCTGATACGAACCAAAGCCCGTCAGCGTCAGCACCACGTCCCCACCCAGGGAACCGCGCACCTTGCCGGCCACGCCGCGAAAGCCCTCGTCCCAGCGAAAGTCCGGAGTGACTTCGGCGCCGCGCGCCGCCGCGTCACACCCGGCCTCCACGAGCAGACACTCCCGCTCCAGCTCCCCCAGCGGCCTGACGCCATCATCCGGCAGGAATCCATCGGGAGACGGCAGCGACGTCGTGTCCAACGTCAACCGCTGGCCGAACCCCAGCCGAAAGGTGCCCGCCAATACATGGGCATTCGTGCCCATCCATTGTCCGTGAAACTTGGGCAGCAGCAGCGCCGCCCCCGGTGCCTCCACCATGAGCACCTGGCTCCTCGGCTCACGATGAAGCGCCCCCAACCTCCTCCGCGCCCAGGTCGCGAGCAGTCCCACGCGAACTCCCGCGAGCCCACCCGCGCGGACCTGCATGGCCAGGGGAGGCATCAACGAATCCGACAGGGAGAACGCCGTCATCCACCGCGCCTCCCCCGACACCCCCTCCGACGCGTGCTTCACCAGGAAGGGCGCGAGCCGGCGGGACTCCTCCACCGTCAGGACACCGCCCCGGGATGAGGCCGTCCCCAGCCGCGCATCCACCTCCGAATACGTCAGCCCCGGAAGCGCATGGAGCGCCCCCCGCGAGGCCCGCTCCACGTCCACGCCCGAGCGCCGCAGCGACACCAGCGCAGCCCAGCTCTCCGCCGAGAGTGTCCCGTCCTCCAGCAGCGCGAAGAGCTCCGCCTCATCGCCGAGGTCCTGCTCCACTTCATATGGAGCCGCACGCGCGGCCCACGCCCCCACCACCAACCCGACCTGGAGCAACACTCCGAGGAACCGATGCACGCGGCGCCACCCTGCACGCCCAGGACCATCGCTCCATCCAGGACCGCTCCACCGCGACGCCGTCCATCCCGCAGGCCCCGCGTCCACACACCGGACCCGCGCGAGGACAGCACCTCAAGCGCCAACGGGCTCCCGCGCGAGCGCCATCACGCACCCGCGCCACCGCGTCACACCCGAACCACCTGTCGAGGGTCCGCCAGCAGCAGCTCCTCCGTCACCGACTTCGCCGCCACCGCGCGAGCCAGGGCGGCGGCATATCTGCGCCGGGCTTCTTCGCTTCCATCCAACGCGGCCCGAGCCACCCGCAGGTCGGCTTCGGTCACCATCAACAATGCGGAGAGGTGCAGTCGGTGCAGGTGCATCAAGGGGGGCTCCGGAGGGGCGGTGGCCGCTGCATCGCCATCATGGCAGAGCCGGCCCACATCCCAATGTCCGCGCCCTGGGTGCAGTCAGGGGGCCAACCTCTTGGGAGGGCCTTGCCCTCGAGGTGTACGCTCGAGAACCACCGCCGGACCCGGGGGACGAGCACCCAGGTCCCATCCATGCAATGCTTCACCCCGCATCCATGGGCCACGTCCACATCGTCCGAGACTTCCCCTCCCCCCAGGAGGGCTTCTCCCGCACCGTGCGCATCTACACGCCGGATGCCTACGACACGATGCCCTGGCATCGCTTCCCCGTGCTCTACATGCACGACGGGCAGAACGTCTTCGCCCATCCCGAGTCCGCGCTCTTCGACACGTGGTGCGCCAACGTCGCGATGGAGCAGGGCGTCCATCATGGACACCTGGAGCCCTGGCTCATCGTCGCGGTGGACTCGGGCGAGGGCCGGCTCCAGGAGTACTCCCCCTGGAATGACGCCGAAGGCCGGGTGAAGGCGCGCGGCGAGTCCTACGCCCGCTTCCTGGTGGAGCACCTCAAGCCCCTGGTCGACCGGCACTACCGCACGCGCGAGGGCGCCGAGTGGACATGCGCCATGGGCTCGTCGCTGGGCGGCCTCATGTCGCTGTACCTGGGTCACCGCTATCCCCAGGTGTTCGGCCGCATCGGCGCGCTGTCGCCCACCGTCATGTGGAGCGACGGTCGCCTCTTCTCCGAATGGCGAACCCACCACCGGCGCTGGACGCGCATCTACCTGGACGCGGGCTCCCAGGAGTTCATCCACGCGGACGGCCTGCCGCTGCACTACGGCCAGGCCACGCGCGCCTTCTACGACCACCTCAAGGGCCTGGGCTACGCGGACCACGAGGTGTCGCTCGTGCTGGAGCCCGGCGGCGAGCACCACGAGAAGGACTGGCAACGCCGCCTCCCCCTGGCGATGCGCTGGCTCCTGTCGTGAGGCGCCCGGAGTGAAGCCCGGCAAGCCCGTCCCCCTCGAGGAACGACTCGTCTACATCCAGGTCGTGGAGGGACTCCTCCAGCACGGCCTCCGGGGACGGATTTCTCCCCGTCTGCGATTGCGGCTGCGCCAGGCGGGCATCGACGTGGACCGC
Organism: Myxococcus stipitatus; assembly: GCF_037414475.1. The sequence continues at coordinate 3,888,715 of NZ_CP147913.1, forward strand.
CCGCTGATGCCAGCCTACCCGGTGACGCAGTGGATGCACTGCCTGCGCATCGTCGCCGAGGAGTCCTGGCCCGGCGTGCCCCTGGAGCAGGCCTTCCGCAACCTCGCCAGCGCACACGTCGAAGGCTATGGACAGACGCTCATCGGCCGCGCCGTCTACGGCGTCATGCGGCTGCTCGGCCCTCGCAGGCTGGTGCAGCGGTTGCCCCAGACGTTGCGCGCCACGGACAACTACACGGAGGCGCTGCTCACCGAGCGCGGCCCCACCACGTACGAGCTGCGCATGAACTCCGTGCTGGATTGCCCCGGCTACTCGGAGGCGCTCTTCGAGGGCCTGCTGCGCATGGGCGGAGGCGAGTCCCCCCACGTGAGAATCCTGTCCGTCGAGGACGGCCACACCACGTACCTGCTCACCTGGGCGGAGCGCTGAATCAGCGCGACACCGTGGCCTGGATGAAGCGCACGGCGTCGTGCATGGCATCCAGGTCCGTGTGACGGGTGAGGTACATCTCCTCGCCCAAAAGGCTGTGATAGATGGGCGGCAGTTCGCGGTGGAGGATGAACGCGGGCCCCAGCCGTTTCACCACCTCCTCGTGGGTGTACTGGTAGCGGCGGCCGTGGCGGCGCGCGCTGTGACACACGTGATATCGCGGCGTGTATCGGAAGTCCGCCACCGGGTCCCCCGTCATCACTCGCGCCCAGAGCCGATACACGTCGATGTCACACGTGTAATTCATCATGTCCGGGATGAAGCCTCCCGGCGGGCGCAGGTTGGCCTCCAGGACGACGAAACGGCCATCTGGCAGACGGAAGAACTCCAGATGGAACCAGCGCTCGCGCAGGCCGAAGGCCGCCACCACCTGCCGGCCCAGCACGTCCAGCGCGGGGGGAATCTCCAGGTGGCTCCAGAAGGAGATGTCCCGGCGCTCCACCACCGTCTCCATGCCCCCGTCGCTGTACTCGTGGCTGAGCGTGAAGACGATGGCCCCGTGGCGGTCCACGATGCCGTCGTAGGTGACGATGGTGCCGCGCACGTACGGCTGCGCGACATAGGTCGTGGGCAGCGGATGGGCGAGCGCGGCGTCCACATCCGAACCGTTGGAGACCTTGAAGGTGTTGGCCGCGCCCACGCCCACGTCGGGCTTGAGCACCAGCGGATAGCCCACGCGCGCGGCGAAGTCCTTCACCTGCGCGGCGTCCCGCACGCGGATGAGGTCCGGGTGTGGCACCCCCGCCTGCTGGAAGACCTGCGCCATGCCCGACTTCGAGCGCATGCGGTGGATGTCCGCCGGCTGGAGGCCCGGGACATGGAAGTCCTCGCGCAGCCGCGCCTCCACCTCCAGCCACGCCTCGTTGAGCGAGTCGATTCGCTGCAGCCGCCCATGCCGCCAGGTGAGGTAGCCCGCGGCGCGCACCAGCGCGTCCTCCTCATGCAGGCTGGGGACGAAGTAGTACTCGCGCAGGGAGTCGCGCAGCTCCGGGCGCAGGGACTCGTAGGGAGCGTCACCGATGCCCAGCACCGTGACGCCCCGCTCGCGCAGCGCGGTGACGAAGTGGAAGAAGTGGGACGGGAAGTGCGGAGAGATGAAGACGAAGTTCATGGCTCCTCGGGCCGACAACCCCCGGCCCCAAGAACCATAGCGCGCCACGCGCTCCCGCCCAGTTCCTTCTCCGGCTCCATGCGGGGTGGGCGCCCGTCCGACCCGCGACGGCCAGCGGGACGCGCGCCCTCCTCGCGAACCTGTCCCGGACGCCCTCAGCGCAGGTGCGTGAAGACGCGCGGCGAGCGGGGCCACTCCACGTCCGGGGACGACAGCAGACACCCCAACCGCATCCCTCCCGGCCAGGGCACCCATCCGGCGCCCAACATCATCTTCGGAGCGACACACGGACTGCGCATCATCGACGCGACGCTCGCGCCCTGCTCCACCATGTCCTTCATCGCCGCGCGGAGCAGGCGCTTGCGGTCCGCCGAGGAGACCGACTCATGGAACGTCAACAGGTCCACCAAGGCCACCGTCAACGGTCCTCGAGCGTTCATCTGGAGCGTGTAGTAGTTGACCAGTCCCCGCACGGCCCCGTCGCGCTCCAGCACCCACGTGCGCGGCATGTCGCGATACAGCAGCTGCTGCGCGAGCCGCTCCACCGTGTAGGTGTAGCCCAGGCTCACCGGCGTCAGCATCCCCTCCACCAGCGACATGCACGCGGCCAGGTCCCCGGGGCGATAAGGACGGATGCCCTCCGTGTCCACCGGCGCCACCTCTCCGCGCAGCCAGGGACGCAGCGCGGAGAAGAGCGCGCGCTCGGCACGCGTCGCCGCCCAGCGGGACACCGCCGCCGCGTCGAAGACATGGAGCCACAGGCCCAGCGAATCGAAGGTCCGCGTCCCCGGCATCTTCGCCCAGAAGCGCTCTCCCGCGGAGCCATCCGCCAGGCACGCCAGCGTCAACGCCGCCCCCCGCTCGCGCTGGCGCAAGGACATGGCCTCCGCCAGCTTCTGGCCCACCCCCATGCCCCGAAACGCGGGGTCCACGCTGAACCAGCTCCCGAACGTCGCGTCCACGTCCCGGGCGCCGAGCCGCAGCTTGATGGGCTCCGCGAAGAAGACCCCCGCCAGCTTCCCCTTCGAGTACGCCGCCAACCGGTAGTCGCGCGGCGCGAGCGAATTGCCGAACAGCACCCAGTCGAGCAGGCGCGGCGGGAAGTCCGTCAGGGGCCCCTGCGCCGCGTAGTACTCCCCCCAGACGCGGTTGACGAAACGGGACGCCTCCAGCGCGTCCCCTTCGTAGGTCCGGACTTCAACCATGGGAGAGCCCCCGCCCCATGGGCGGCTCGGCGCTCTGCGCGGCGGGATGGGGGCCAAACAGGTGCGTGTAGAGTTCGCGCGTCGACGGCGTCAGCACGTTCCACTCCGGCAGGTGCACCTGCTCCGGGGCGACGAGGACCTTCGCGTAGAGCGCCTCATACACACGCTTCACCAGACCCGGCGCAATGGCATCCACGTCGAACGCGGGAACCAATCCCACCAACTTGAAACCTTGGGATTCAGCATTGCGCTGGTGTCGCGCCGTCTTCAGCGTGGAGTAGTAGAGGACCACCTCCGCGCCGATGTTGCGCCCCACCATTTCAAGGGCCGCGGTGCCGACGAATCCAATCCCCATCCCTCGGCGCGTCGGCTCGACGACGCCCAGCCCCGCCGAGAGTTGGAGACCACGCACGTTCCGCTCCACCGTCAGCAGGCCGATGATGTCTCCGCTCGCGACCTCGCGACATACAAACGCATACACAGGGCGGTCCGGGGACTCCCCCCGGAGGTAGACGTCTCTCTCATAGAAGGCGGGGTCCAGGTGGCGGCTCTCCGTACCCACCCGGATATCGGGATACCACGCGCCCAGCAGCGCGGTGAGACGGGGAATGTCCTCACGCGCCAGTTGCTCGGCGGAGCAACCCTCCGGCTTCACAATTCCAGACAACATCTCCTCGAGCGGCCGCCACGACATTGAGTTCATACACCCACCATAGTGAGCGTTTCTGCGGGGAAAACCCTCTCACCACCGGAGGCGCTCGTAAGTCTGTCTTTGATACATCAGCCAGCGCGGGCAAGCGTGGCGTGCTCCACAGGAGCCTCGTCGCGCAGTGAGCAGTCCCCCGCGCTACCGCCGTCACTGGAAGCTCCGCGTGTCACCGGGCCAACGGGGAAAGCAGGACATGACGAGGGCGCGCGGACCCCGTATGAAATGGGCCGTGTCAGCAAGCGTAGAGAACAGCGGCCCCGTCCCAGAGGGCCCGGAGCCCGGTGAGCCACTCATGACCCTTGGCCGTCCAGCCACGCCCTCGCCCACGCCTCCTGGCGCGGCCCTGTCCGTGCAGGGGACTTCGCCCTGGCGACTGCCCACGGTGCTCCAGCCGCACCGCAACCTCCTGACGCACTACCTGTTGACGTCGCTGCTGACGGGTCCCGCCTTCCCCATCTTCGCGCTGGTGCGCTACTTCAAGTTCCACACGCTGCGCTACGCGCTGGACGAGGAGGGCATCACCATGCGGTGGGGCATCCTCTTCCGCCGGGAGGTGTCTCTCACATACGCGCGCATCCAGGACATCCACCTGTCCAGCAACGTGTTGGAGCGGTGGCTGGGGCTTGCGTGCATCCAGATTCAGACGGCGAGCGGCAACGCCCGGGCGGAAATTACCATCGAAGGAGTCCAAGACTTCGAGGCGATGAGAGACCTGCTCTATTCGAAGATGCGTGGGGCGCGGGAGCGGCCCTCCGCGGCGGCGCGGAGCACGGCCCTTGCGTCCGGTGAGCCGGAGGCGCTGACGGCCGCGCTGCGCGAGGTGGCGTCGGAGGTGCGCGCGCTTCGTGAGGAACTGAGCAGGGCCCCCGCGCGGGAGAACTCGGATGGCTGAGCTTCCCCATGCGTGGCTGCTGCGGTGGCTGAAGGTGAACCCCGAGCCTCAACTCCCGGAGGGCACGGTGCGTGTCTTCCACGCGGCACCGGCCTATCTGACGTATCTGCGGATGCTGCTGGGCCTCAAGCAGGTGGGCGTGGTGATGGGCGCCACCATCGGCTGGGTCTACTTCAGCCGCCTCTTCCCCTGGTTCCTGGAGCTGCCGTACGCCCGGCCCGTCATCTACACGGTGGAGGCCCTCGCCTGGCTGAGCTTCCTGGTGCTGTTGCCGGTGAGCTTCTTCGTGGTCCGGCTCGACTACCTGCTGCGCTGGTACGTCCTGACGGACCGGAGCCTGCGCATCCGCGAGGGCGTCATGTCCTTGCGCGAGAAGACGATGACGTTCGCCAACATCCAGCAGATCTCCATCCAGCAGAACCCCATCCAACGGATGCTGGGCATCGCCGACGTGAAGGTGGAGACGGCGGGAGGCGGAAAGGGCTCGGGCGCGTCGGACCCGGACTCGGCCCAGGTGGAGCACTTGCACGAGGCGCGCTTTCGCGGCGTGAGCAACGCGGAGGCCATTCGCGACACCTTGCTGGAGCGCGTGCGGATGCACCGCGACACGGGGCTGGGGGAGCCCACCGAGCTCGTCACGGACCCGGCGCCGCTCAAGGGACACTCCTCCACGCTGGACGCGGCGAGCGAGCTGTTGTCCGAGGTTCGCCAGCTGCGCGGCGCGCTGACCCGGACCAGGCCGCGAGGCGCACCGGCCCCGGAAGCGGGACTGAAGACAGGCGACTGACGCACCGCCGAGGGCCGGCGGAGCTCGGGCCTTGTGTATCGCGCGACGACATCGCGTTGCGGCCTGCCATCCAAACTCCTCCGCCCAGGCTTCCTCACGAAGCCCGGGCAAGCCCCCCGCGCGGCAAGACGAAGCCCGGCCAGCCGAACCGGCCGCCGGGCTTGCGTCCTTCAGGGACGGGGACGGTTACGCGTTCGGGCGCACCATCGTCACCTCGAACTGGCGCTGGACGACGTTGCCCGTGCGAGGACCGGGGCGCATCAGGCCGCCGGTGCGCTCATCCACGTAGAAGCGGTTGTTGGGGTTGGTGTCCGCGCCCCGGCTCTGGTTGCGCGTCGCCGGGTCGTTGAACGTGTAGAAGGTGCGGCCCTGGGCATCCACGCCCTTGCCGGTGACGACGACGAAGTGGTCGGTGATGCGGTCCGCGTTGCCCACGTTGCGGCCCTCGCGGTGGTTGACGCCCACCACCACCGGGCGGCCCGCGGCCAGTTGCTGGTCGATGTAGTTGCGGCCGCGCTCCGCCTGCTGGCGGTTCACCGTGATTCCGTTGGGCCCCTCGGCGGTGGCCAGCTGGATGCGCTCCCCGGGCCCCGTCACCCGGGCCCCCGCCGCGCGAGCCATCGCCGTGGCGGCGCGGAAGCAGGCCTTGTCACCCGCGTCCACCACCCGGTTGGCGTCGTACTGGCTGATCCACGGCGTGCGCGTCTGCGTCGCCGCGCGGTCACCGGACGCGGCGACCCGCGCCGTGTCGTTCAGGTCCGTGGGCGTGGCGCCTTCCGTGGTGCGGCCCGACGTCGTCTGCTGACGCCGCCCGGACGCGCGCTCGGCGGCCGGACGCTCCTCCGACGTCTTCGCGGTCCTCGCGGCGTCGGCCTCGCGGCGCGGGCGCGGCGTGGGGATGGGCACCTCGCGGTCCACCGTCCCGGCGGGCCGCTGCGCTCCGCCTTCGTTGTAGCCCCGCGCGTTCAGCGCCCGCACGAGCGCGCCCTCGCGGCGCGTCTGGTCCGCGCGCAGCCGCGTCTCGCTGTGGTTGAAGCCCGCGGCCCGAAGCTCGCCGCGGTCATTGCGGTACGCGTTCACCCGCGCGTCCACCAGGGACTCGCGCGTCACACCGCGAGGGTCCTGCGCCAGCCGGGGCATCTCGCGGTTGATGAAGTTGCGGGCCGCGCGAGGCGACTGCGTGTGCAGGTCCATGAAGGTGGACGCGAGCAGCGCGTTGTTCGGGTCCAGCCCCGCCGCGCGCGCGGCCCGCTCATAGGCCGGCGTGGCGTTGGTGAGCTCGCGGTTCCAGATTTCATCCGCCCGCTGCGGCGTGCTCGCGCCGGGGCCCTGGTACGAGAACGAGCCGCGGTTGTGCGCCGCGTTGCCTGGGTCCGTGTGCCCGCCGTAGCTGGCCGTGAAGCCGCCACTGGGGGTGCGGTTGCCCTCGGAGGTGCCCACGATGATGGCCGCCTCGGAGTTCGAGCCACCGCGGGTGAACGCGCCCAGGTCCTGGATGTTCCGGTAACCGTTCTGCGTCCCCGACGCCGTGCCCGCCGTGACATTCGCCGGCGACGTCACATTCGCGTCAAAACCATCATTCGTATTCGCCCGCCGACGCGCGCCGTCAGTGCGCTGCGTCGTCTGCGCGTTCGCGTCAAAGCCATCCCGACGCCCCGGGACGCGGAGGACATCTCCCGCGCGAATCTTGTTCACGTCGCGGATGTTGTTGAGCCGCGCCAACTCCGCCTGGGGAACCCCGAGGCGCTGGGCAATCTTGCCCAACGTGTCACGGCGGCGGATGTTGTACTGCTGGGGGTCTCGGTTCGAGGTGCTTCTGACGCTCATGAGGGTGGCTCCCTGTGTGGTCCGAGTCACCCTCCCCAATCGCTGCCAACCGAAGAGGGCATCACCAGACGTCAACGGGATTCTCAAAAACACTCGGTAAAAGTTGCGAACTCACCAGACTTCTCCCGCGCTCCAGAGGGAGAAGCCTGGTGAAGCACCCGAGGCCCGTCTGATAATGCAATGCGTTAATCGCGCAATTCAGGAGAGAACGTTGCAAATCCGACACACTGGATTTGCAAGTTCATGACTATTTTCCAACCAGACTGCTCAATTCCTCGCGGCGCCACAACCCCGCGACGCGGAGTCAGATGCAACGATTGAGCAACAGACGCCTACTGGCAGCAGGAGATGGCCCAATGCACCGCGCCACGGTAGCGGCCGTCGGGCTCGCGCACGCAGGGGCCAAAGGTCTCCACCACGTTGCAATACCCCGTCGGACAGGTGGCGGCGGCCTGGCTCTCCAGGCTCAGCCGCGCCCTCTGCTCGGCCTGGGTACAGCGGAAGCCCAAGGAGTTCGCCGCGAGATTGTACCGGGTCGCTCCACAAATACAGACGAGCGGTTCCGCCGCGCCTTCGGAGGCCTGGGAGAGCGAAGAGGCCTCCTGAGTCGAGCTCTCCATCAAGCCCTCCTCCGCGCCGCCCGCGTTGCACCCGCTCAACCACAGGAGCCCCAGCAGGGCTCCAGCACACCGCACGCTACCCATCTTGATTGGCATGCCCGCCACGATAGAGACCACGTCGCGGCGGCCTCCATCGTGGATATCCACGAACCGGTTACCGGCAGTTGAGCGGCTCCTTGCAGGTGTACGTCTGGGTGATGGACGTCCGGAACCCATCCGTCCGGTTGGGGCCCAGCGGAACGCACTCCCCCAGCTCCTGGCTGACCAGGCACCTGCCCGCGGGGCACTTGGCGGCCACCGCCTCCGCCAGCAGGGCGCGCGCCTGGTTCGTCGCCTCGCCGCACCCAGCGCCCTGGCCCGAGCGCTTCGTCGTGTACTGCGTCGTGCCGCACGTACACGGAGGCGGACACGTCGTGCGCACGCCGTCACACTCCACCCAGCCCCCGTTGTCCGGGCTCGACAGACAGGAGCTCGTCGCCGAGGTGCACGTCACCGGCGCGCCGCTGGCACACGTCTGCTCCACGCTGCACAGCGCGGCCTCGGAGCTCTCCAGCGCGGTCTGCTCCTCGCCGGTGCCTCCACCGCTGCACGCCATCAGGCCCAGCACCGCGGCCGCCACTGCCGTCCACAGCCAGTCGTGTCGAAGGTTCATGGCCAGACACTAGAACCCGGCGTGAACCCTCATCAACCTCTGGATACCGCGCACTCCCCTCTCTCTGGGAGAAAGGGGAGTGTTTGCCATTGCACTAATTCTTTGTGATGGGGCGGTAACGGATGCGGTGTGGCTCGAGCGCGTCCGGGCCCAGGCGCTTCTTCTTGTCCGCCTCGTAGTCCTGGAAGTTGCCCTCGAAGAAGAACGCCTTGCTGTCGCCCTCGAAGGCCAGGATGTGCGTGGCGATGCGGTCCAGGAACCAGCGGTCGTGGCTGATGACCACCGCGCAGCCGGCGAAGCTCAGGAGGGCGTCCTCCAGGCTGCGCAGCGTCTCCACGTCCAGGTCGTTGGTGGGCTCGTCGAGCAGGAGCAGGTTGCCGCCGCTCTTGAGCATCTTCGCCAGGTGCACGCGGTTGCGCTCGCCGCCGGAGAGGTCCTTCACGCGCTTCTGCTGGTCCTGGCCCTTGAAGGCGAAGCCCGCCAGGTACGCGCGGCTGGGCACCGTGCCCGCCCGGCCCAGGTCCAGGTGGTCCAGGCCGCCGCTCACCTCCTGGAAGACGCTGTTGTCGCCGTTGAGCGCGTCGCGGCTCTGGTCCACGTAGGCCATCACCACGGTGTCGCCCACGCGCAGCTCACCCGCGTCCGGCTTCTCCACGCCCGTCAGCATGCGGAACAGCGTCGTCTTGCCCGCGCCGTTGGGACCAATCACGCCGACGATGCCGCCCGGCGGCAGCTTGAAGCTCAGGTCCTCCAACAGCAGCCGGTCGCCGTACGCCTTGCGCAGACCCTTGGCCTCCACCACCAGCCCGCCCAGGCGGGGACCGGGGGGAATGATGACCTCGCCCGTCGCCTCGCGCTTGTCCTGCGTCTGGTTGAGCAGCTCCTCGTACGCGGCGATGCGCGCCTTGCTCTTGGCCTGACGCGCCTTGGGCGACTGGCGCACCCACTCCAGCTCGCGCTTGAGCGTCTTCTGCCGGTGGCCCTCGGCCTTCTCCTCCAGCTCCAGCCGCTTCTGCTTCTGCTCCAGCCAGCTGGAGTAGTTGCCCTTCCAGGGCACGCCCTCGCCGCGGTCCAGCTCCAGGATCCACTCGGCCGCGTTGTCCAGGAAGTAGCGGTCGTGGGTGATGCAGACGATGGTGCCCTTGTACTCCTTGAGCGCCTGCTCCAGCCACGCGACGCTCTCCGCGTCCAGGTGGTTGGTGGGCTCGTCCAGGAGCAGCAGGTCCGGCTTCTCCAGGAGGATGCGGCACAGCGCCACGCGGCGCTTCTCACCGCCGGACAGCTTCGTCACGTCCGCGTCCCCGGGCGGCAGCCGCAGCGCGTCCATGGCCATCTCGATGGTGCGGTCCAGCTCCCAGCCGTTCACCGCGTCGATGGCGTCCTGGAGCCGGCCCTGCTCGGCCAGGAGCTTCTCCATCTCCGCGTCGCTCATGGGCTCGGCGAACTTCGCGCTGACCTCGTTGAAGCGGTCCAGCGCCGCGCGAATCTCCTTCAGGCCCAGCTCCACGTTCCCCTTCACGTCCAGCGAGGCGTCGAGCTGCGGCTCCTGCGGCAGATAGCCCACCTTGGCGCCCGGGTCCGGCTTCGCCACGCCGAAGAACTCCGTGTCCACCCCCGCCATGATGCGCAGCAGCGTCGACTTGCCGGAGCCGTTCGGACCGATGACGCCAATCTTCGCGCCCGGGAAGAACGACAGGTAGATGCCCTTGAGGATCTCCTTGCCATTCTTGACCTTGCGCAGGTCCTGCATCGTGAAGATGAAATTCTGGGCCATCTGGGGGCTTCCTGCTCTGAGCGGTTGGAGCGTTTGGGGGGCTCGCGGATAGCAGGGTGCAACAGCGCACTCAAGGCGCTTGACGGGTTTGCATCCGTCAGCCGTCGCCTCCTAGCGTCAGGGATTCCCCTGCGGCCAGGAGGTGGTCATGGCGATGTTCGCTCGCGTCTTCCGTCCAGCGGTGTTGTGGGTCTCCCTTCTCCAGTTCGCATGCGGGGGTCCGCCCGAGGGCGCGGACACCCCTGCCGTGGAGCAAGGCAAGCAGGCGCTGGAGCCCCTCACGGTGACGGTGGACAGATGTTACATGACGGGCTTTGGCCGGCCCAACTTCACCTGCGAGGGCCACGTCACCGGAGGCACGCTGCCCTACAACTACTTCGGGTGGACGGGCGTGGCCAACGCCGCCACGGGCCTCATGACGTTCACCGGCCCGGACTCCACGCAGGTCAACGGCCGCTGCGGCGCGTTCCAGACGGCCCAGGTGCGCTTCAGCGTCAGCGACTACGCGGGCGTCACCGCGCACGGGGACTTCTCCTTCCCCTGCACGCCGTAACACGCCGCGACACGCCGCGTGGGACCTTGAGTCCGCGCCGGAAAAAGTCCCCGCACGAGACAAGCGCCGCGCCTGCGAAGGTGTTACAGGAGGCGGCGCCATGTCGACCCCCACCCCCGCCCTGGAGCTTCAGGGGCTCACGAAGCGCTACGGCACGTTCACCGCGTTGCAACAGATGAACCTCACCATCCAGGCGGGGGAGATCTTCGCGCTGCTGGGGCCCAACGGGGCGGGCAAGACGACGATGATTGGGAGCGTCTGCGGCCTGGTGAAGAAGACCGAGGGCACCATCCGCGTCTTCGGCGCGGACCTGGACCAGGACCCGGTGGGCCCTCGCTACCAGGTGGGCCTGGTGCCGCAGGAGATCAACTTCGACCCGTTCTTCACCGTCGCGGAGTCGCTGCGCATCCAGCAGGGCTTCTACGGACAGAAGCGCGACGAGGCGCGCGTCGACGAGGTGCTCACCGCGCTCAACCTCCACACCAAGAAGGACTCGCTCACGCGCGCGCTGTCGGGCGGCATGAAGCGCCGGCTGCTCATCGCCAAGGCGCTGGTGCACAAGCCCAAGCTCGTCTTCCTGGATGAGCCCACCGCGGGCGTGGACGTGGAGCTGCGCCGCGATTTGTGGACGTACGTGCGCAAGCTCGCCTCGCAAGGCACCACCATCGTCCTCACCACGCACTACCTGGAGGAAGCCGAGGAGCTGGCGGACCGGGTGGGCATCATCAACGAGGGTCGCCTGTTGATGGTGGAGGACAAGGCCACCCTGCTCAAGCGCTTCGGAGAGAAGCGCGTGGTCGTCACCTTCGACACGCCGCAGACGGCGCTGCCGGAGTCGGTGCGACGCTTCACCTCGCGGCTGGCGGAAGACGGCCGCACCCTCACCTACGTGGAGCGCGAGGGCGTGGCCCCCGCCGGAGACCTGCTGCGCGTGCTGTACGCGGAAGGGCTCCCCATCGCCGACGTGGAGACGCGGCGCTCCCGGCTGGAGGACGTCCTGTTGGAGGTCCTCCGCGGCCGTCCCTCCACCCAGGCCGCCTGAACACAGACACCCATGAACATCACCGGGATGCAGACGCTGTTCGTGAAGGAGGTCCGGCGCTTTCTGCGCGTGCCGGGGCAGACCGTCCTTTCACCGCTCATCAGCACCACGCTGTACTTCATCGTCTTCGGCTACTCCATCTCCACCCGCGTGCACGAGGTGGAGGGCTCGCCATATCTGCACTTCATCGTGCCGGGCCTCGTCTTCCTGGGAATCGCCAACAACGCCTTCCTCAACAGCTCCTCGTCGCTGTTCATCACCAAGATTCAGGGCACGGTGGTGGACCTGCTGGTGGCGCCCCTGGGCCCCGGTGAGCTGATGGCGGGCTTCATCGGCGGCGCCATGGTGCGCGGGCTCGTGGTGGGCGGCCTCACCTGGGCGGTGGCCGGACTCTTTACCGGCTTCAGCCTGCCGCACGCGGGAGTGGCCGCGTACTTCCTGCTCATCTCGTCCTACGTGTTCAGCGTGCTGGGCATGCTCGCCGCCGTCTGGGCCGAGAAGTTCGAGCAAATCAATTTCTTCCCGACCTTCGTGATGCTGCCCCTGACTTTCCTGGGCGGCGTGTTCTATTCGGTGCGCGAGCTGCCCGCGCCGTGGAACAGCATCAGCCTCTTCAACCCCATGGTCTACATGGTGGAGGGGCTGCGCTACGGCATGCTGGGACGGAGCATGTACTCGCCGCTGCTCGGCGCCGGCATCCTCGCGGGCGTCGCCGTGGTGGCCACCATCGTCTCCTACCTGGTGCTCCGGTCCGGTTACCGGATGAAGGCCTGAAACCCACCCGGACCTTCACCCCCCTGCTGTCAATGTGGGGTGACACCCGACTGGTCATTTCCCGCACGGTGAGAAAGGAAGATATTCTCGCCGGACATCATGGCGGTGCCATTCGGTAAGTACGAGTTGCTGCGGAAGATTGCCTCCGGCGGCATGGGTCAGATCTTTCTGGCCCGTGAGCACGGAACGGGTTTCGAGCGGCTGGTGGTCTTGAAGCTCATCCTTCCGCATCTGGCGGAGGACGATGAGTTCCTATCAATGTTCCTGGATGAAGCGGGGTTGGTGGCGCGGCTGACGCACCCCAACCTCATCACCATCCTGGACCTGACCCAGATTGAAGCGCGGCATTGTCTGGCCATGGAGTACGTCCAAGGTGACGACGTACGCCGGCTGGACAAGTACTCGCGCGCGCAGGGCAAGCCCCTGTCGGTGGGGATGATTCTGCGCATCATCGCGGATGCGGCCGCGGGGCTTCATTACGCGCACCAGGCACGTGACGTTCAGGGCAAGCCCATGCGGCTGGTCCACCGCGACGTGTCTCCGCAGAACATTCTCGTCGGCTTCGACGGCGGGGTGAAGGTCATCGACTTTGGTGTGGCCAAAGCCGCGACGAGCAGCGCGAACACGGCCACCGGTGTGCTGAAGGGGAAGTATCCCTACATGTCCCCGGAGCAGGCGGGTGGGCTCGCCATCGACGCGCGCAGCGACCAGTTCGCGCTGGGCGTCGTCATGTGGGAGCTGCTCACGGGCAAGCGCCTGTTCAAGGGCGACTCGGACATGATGACGCTGCGGCTGGTGAAGGACTGCCAGGTGCCGCGCCCGTCACAGCTCAACCCCAAGCTGCCGCCGGGGCTGGACGAGGTGGTGCTCAAGGCGCTCGCGCCCACGCCGGACGAGCGCTATCCGGACTGCGGGGCGCTGCGGCTGGCGTTGGAGGACTTCGCGCTCAACCAGCGGGTCCCCTCCAGCAGCGCGCACCTGTCGGCGTATCTGCGGGAGTTGTACGCGGAGCGCATCGCGGCGGAGACGGACCCGGCGCGGTTGGACCAGCTCGCGGAGGACGCGGACCTGGACTCGCGCTCCAACTCGTCGCTGAGCGGCGTGGGGGCCGCCAGCGGGCGCACGTCCGGCTCGCGTCAGCCGCGCTCGGGCACTCGCTCCAAGCACCAGACGGCGGCGCTGGGGGTGCCGGGCCCCGTGGTGAATGACCGCACGCGAGGCACCGCGCCCATGGACCGCGCGCCCAACTCGGAGACGCGGCGTGTCCCGTGGATGCCCATCGCCATCGCGGGCGCGGGCCTCTTGATGGCCGCGGGCGCGGCGGTGGTCTTCCTGCGGGGGCCCTCCGGCAACGCGGCGCTCCCGCCCGCACAGACCCAAGCGGTCCACGTGGAGCCCGAGCGGCCCACGTCTCCGCCCCCCAAGCCCGCACCCGAGCCCGTGAAGATGGTGGAGCTGCCCGTCATCACCGAGCCCCCTGGCGCCACCGTGAGCGTGGGTGGCGAGGAGCGCGGCGTGACGCCCATGAAGCTGGAGCTGGAGCAGGGCGCGCCCATGGTGGCGGTGACGCTGGCGCTCAACGGCTACGAGCCGGTGACCCGCGAGGTCTCCGCCGCGGACGATGAGCTGCGCCTGGAGCTGCGGCGCCAGGGGGGCAGGCCCACGGGCACCTCCACGACGAAGAAGCCCGGTGGCGCGCAGCAGGGCGGCAACCTGGGCATCAAGACGGGCCGCTAGGCCGGTTTCATGCCGAGACCTCCGGCGAGTCGGTGACTCGCCGGAGATGCCAGCCGTGGGCGCATACCGCGCGCCCGTGTTCAGCGCTTGAAGTGCTCGGCGATGACGCTGGCCACGCAGCACGTGAGCTTCTTGCCGGTGGGGACGTGCAGGAACTCGTTGGGGCCGTGCGCGTTGCTGCCCGGGCCCAGCAGGCCGGTGATGAGGAACTGCGCCTCCGGGAAGCGCTCACCCAGCATGCCCATGAAGGGGATGGTGCCGCCCTCGCCCATCGCCATGGCCGGCCGGCCGAAGTACGTGCTGGACGCGGACTCCACCGCGCGGGACAGCCAGCCCGCCAGCGGCGGCGCATCCCAACCGATGCTGGCCTTGTCGCCGTCGAACGTCACCTTCGCGCCGTACGGCGGGTCCTTCTCCAGCGCGTCCTTCAGCGCCTTCTGCGCCGCCTTGGGCTCCAGCCGCGGAGGGATGCGCATGGACAGCTTCACCGTCGTGAAGGGGCGCAGCACGTTGCCCGCGCTCTGCAGCGAGGGCATGCCGTCCACGGCCGTCACCGACAACGCCGGACGCCACGTGCGGTTGAGCACCAGCTCCGCGCCGTCGTCCGACATGGGCCGCATGCCGGGCACCCACGGGAACTTGGCGAACACCTCTTCGCCCAGCACCTTCGCCGCGGCGGCCGCCTGCTCGCGGCGCTCCTTGGGAATCTCCACGTGCAGGCCCTGCACCGTGACGCGGCCCGTGTCCTGCTCCTCCACCCGCGACAGCACCTGGCGCAGCACGCGGAAGGACGACGCGACGATGCCGCTGGCGTCGCCGGAGTGGACACCCTCGGTGAGCACGTCCACGCGCAGGTTGCCCGCCACCATGCCGCGCAGCGACGTGGTCATCCAGAGCTGCTCATAGTTGGCGCAGCCCGAGTCCAGGCACACCACCAGCGACGGCTTGCCGATGCGCGGCGCCAGCGCCTCGATGTACGCGGGCAAATCATAGCTGCCGCTCTCCTCACACGCCTCGATGAGCACCACGCAGCGCGCGTGCGACACGCCCTGCTCGCGCAACAGGCGCAGCGCCGTCAGCGACGCGAAGGCGGAGTAACCGTCATCCGCGCCACCGCGACCGTAGAGCTTGTCGCCCTCGCGCTTGGGGGTCCACGGCGACAGGTCCTCGCGCCAGCCCGTCATCTCCGGCTGCTTGTCCAGGTGGCCGTACAGCAGCACGGTGTCCTCGCCGCGCGTGCCGGGGACCTCCATGTAGATGACCGGCGTGCGGTCTCGGCCCTGCTCATCCTTGAGGCGCACCACCTCCAACGTGAGGCCGGGCAGGTGCGCCGCCTGCGCGCGGCACCACTCCACGATGAGCTGCACCGCGGCTTCCATGTGGCCGTGCGCCACCCAGTCCGGGTCGAAGGCAGGCGACTTGTTGGGGATGCGAATGTAGCGCTCGAGCGCCGGGAGGATTTCCTTCTCCCAGATGCGGTCGGAGGATTCGGTGGCGGTCTGGACGTTCATGGCCGCCATGCTGAGCACGGGACGCTGCCCCTGTCGACACCGGGATGAATGGACGGGATGGCCAGAGTCAGAGGTGAACCACTTCGCCCGCTCACGCCACCGTGTGCTCGCCTGATGGCGCCCATCGGCGCGCCTGTCCCAAGCCCGTACCCCTCGCGCCCCGCCTCCCCTGGAAGCGCCGCGTCACCGGCCGTGAGGACCTTCGCGGCGGCACGGCCATCATGCCCTCCGAGCGCGGCGCGGAACCGGGCCCCGGATGCAGGCATTACTCCGGGTTCGAGACGCGCAACACGACGGCCGCGGGTCCCTCCACCGTCACAGTGCCATCACGCAACGGTGACACGGGCAGCGCGCCCCCGAAGCGCGGAGCCTCGCTCCACAGCAACACCTCCGCGCCCCGAGGCACGGGGTGGTTCAGCGTCCCTCGCACGGCGAGCAGCACGAGGAGCGTCTGCCCCTCCGCGCGTCGCTCCATCCAGAGCGCATCGGGGCCCAGGGCCCGTGCGTCGTAGGCCCCCCGGCGTGCGTGCCGCAATGCGGGCTCGTGTGCACGCAACTGGAGCAGCTCACGATGGAGCAGGTGGACACCCTCGTGACCGGGCTTGCCCGCCTCACTCCAGTCCAGACGGGAGCGGGTGAAGGTCTCCAGCGCCTGCGGGTCGGGGACCTCCTCGCCCGCGAAGCGTGAGAAGTCCGCGAACTCGCGGCGCCGCCCCTCGGTGACGAGCCGCCCCAGCTCCGCATGATGGTCCGTGAAGTAGAGGAACGGAGTGCTCGCGTTCCACTCCTGGCCCATGAACAGCAGCGGCGTATAGGGCGACGTGAGCAGCAGCACCGTCATCGCGCGGAAGGCCGCCGGGGACACGTCCTTCCCCAGACGTTCGCCGAGGGCGCGGTTGCCCACCTGGTCATGGTTCTGAAGGCAGTACACGAAGTGCCACGGCGCCAGTCCCTCGGCGGAAGTGCCTCGCGCATGGCCCAGGTGCTTCGACGCCTGTCCCTCGTAGAACCAGCCCTGGCGCAGCGTTCGCGCCAGGTCCTCCGTGCCGCCCGTGTAGTCCTGGTAGTAGCCCTCGCTGTCTCCCGCGAAGGCGCGGCGCATCTGGTGATGGAAGTCATCCGCCCAGAGCCCATCCAACGCGAAGCCTCCCTCGGAGGATGGCAGGACGAGGCGCCGCTCATTGCGCCCATCCTCCGCGATGAGGAGCACCCGCCGTCCGGGAGCACTGGCGTGCGCGCGCTCGGCGATTTCGTCGAGCAGGTGCCGCGGGCTCTCGTCCACCAGCGCGTGGGTCGCGTCGAGACGCAGTCCATCCAGGTGGTAGTCGCGAATCCACATCTCCACGTTGGAGAGCACCAATTCGCGCACGGGCCCGCTGTCCGCGCCGTCGTAGTTCACCGCGTCGCCCCAGGGCGTGTGGTGGCGGCCGGTGAAGTAGTGCGGCGAGTACACCCGCAGGTAATTCCCGTCCGGCCCGAAGTGGTTGTAGACGACGTCCAGCAGCACGGCGAGGCCTCGCGCGTGCGCGGCATCCACCAACCGGCGCAGTCCCTCCGGGCCGCCATACACCTGCGCGGGCGCGAAGAGGTCCACGCCGTCGTAACCCCAGTTGCGCGCACCGGGGAAGCTGGCCACGGGCATCAACTCCAGCGCGGTGACACCCAACTCCACGAGCGCGGAGAGCCTGGGGATGAGCGCCTCGAAAGTGCCCTCGGGCGTGGCGGTGCCGACGTGGACCTCGTAGAGGACGAGCGACGAGGGCTCCACGCCCTTCCATTCCGCGTCCGTCCACGCGAAGTCGGGCACCACCACCTCGGACGGCCCGTGCACGCCTTCCGGCTGCGAGCGCGACCACGGGTCCGGGAAGGGCCCTTCGCCATCCACCCGCAGCTTGTAGCGGACCCCAGCGCCCTGCCCCTCCAACACCGCGGTGAAGAAGCCACCTGCCTCGGGGGTCATCGGCAACACGCGTCCTGGCGCACCCTGCCCGTCGTGCAGGACCACCTCCACGCGCTGATGGCCGGGCGCCCAGACCCGCCACCGCACCCTCGGGCCCGCCTCGACCCATGCCCCTGTCCGCGGATTGCGCCGCGTGCTCGCCGTCGCCTCGAGAGGACCCATGTGTCCCTCCGTGTAATGCGCCCGCGCGCATCCGGGGAGCACTTGTGCATCCAGAAGCGGTCCACGCGGGCAAGAGGTGTTCACGGGTGGGCTTTCGCGCGCCACCGACCCGGGTCATCCACGCCCGCCTGTCTCCTCGCTTGGGAATGTGGCGGGGGTTCTCCCGTTCTCGCCGGCATGAAGAGGCGTGCTTGTGGACACCGCGTCCCGCCTGGATGATGCGCCCCTGCTCGGTGCCCTCGAGCGCCGTCCCCCTTGGAGTCGCCTGGAATGACTGTCGCCCAACCCGGTCTGGAGTCCCGTCGTGTCCCTCGCGGAGACGACGTGCGCGAGCGAGTCGCGGCCATCGAACTCCTGTCGCCCCGCGACATCGACGCGCGGCTCACGGCGCTGGGCTACCGGGGGCAAGAGGAAGCACGGCGCGCCGCGTCCGTCCTGGCCTACCGCCATGTGCGCCGCATCCGCCGCGTGTACCTGGAGGGGCTCTCCGCGGAGACGGGTGCCCGCGAGAACTGTCTGTTCCTGGGGCCCACGGGCTCCGGCAAGACGTTCCTCGTGGAGCTGCTGTTCCGCGAAATCCTCGCCGTGCCCACGGTGCTCGCGGACGCCACCCAGTTCTCCGAAACCGGTTACGTGGGAGACGACGTCAACACGCTGTTGTCACGGCTGTATGAAGCCGCGGACAAGGACGCCGAGTGGGCCGCGTGTGGTGTCATCTGTATGGACGAGTTCGACAAGCTCGCCACCAGCCGCTCCGACAGCCGCTTCGCCGGCCAGCAGACCACCAAGGACGTGAGCGGCTTCGGTGTGCAGCGAGGACTGCTCCACCTGCTGTCGGGCTCCAGCGCGGACTTCCCACCGGACTTCGGCTTCACCAGCCGCCTCCAGCCGGACACGATGGAGCTGTCCTGCCTCACCTTCATCGCCTGCGGGGCCTTCAGCGGCCTGAGCACCACCGCGGACACCATGGCGAAGACGGAGCGGCTGGGCTTCGGCCGCGAGCCCAAGCACACGCCCGGGGAGTCCATCGCCGTGGCCGTCACCCAGGAGCAGTTGGAGCAGACGACGGCCTTCGCGCGCTACGGCTTCATCCCGGAGCTCATCGGCCGCTTCAACCGGCTGGTCTCCTTCACGCCGCTGGACGCCGCCACGCTGAGCGACATCCTCCAGCAGAACGTGCTGCGCGCCTATGAGCGCGAGTTCGAGCAGGAGGGCCTGCGGCTGCACGTGGAGCCGCAGGTGCGGCAACACATCGTCGCGCGAGCGCTCAAGCGGGAGACGGGGGCGCGGGGCCTGCGCACCACGCTGGCCCCCCTCCTGGAGCAGGCGGCCTATGACCACTTCGGCCGGCCGGGCGCGGCCTCCACCGTGCGCCTGGTGTTGGACGGCGACGTGGTGCGCTCGCTCCCGGAGTAACCCCAGGGCCTGCGGCCCGCCAGGAGCCCGGCGGCGGCAGCTTGGGCGAGCGGGAAGGCAAGCCCGTCTCTCATCCGGCCCACACGCGCCTTACGGTTTGCCGGTAACAGAACACCGGAGGGCCGCACACATGGCGCACACGGACCACACGCGAGAGATTCCTCGAGAGGGCTGGGCGGACTATCTGGCGCTGCTCAGCACCATGGAGAAGGAGCACCCGGTCCGCATCGAGGTCGAAGGCATGGACCTGGGAGACCAGCCGCTCGCCGAGAACCTTCCCCTCGTCGAAATCAGCCTCGAGGAGAAGGGCAGCGACAAGGGCGTGGTGGAAATCATCGTCGGAGGCCCCGGCGGGGAAATCACCCACCGCATCCAGAAGCCGGAGCGCATCTACGCGGACGAGAGCGAGAGCGGCGAGCTGGAGTGCCTCGACATCGAGAGCAGCGAGGACAACACGAAGACGCTCATCTACTTCGGCCAGGCGACGACGGACGGCGCGCGGCGGATGGACTGAAGTCGCGCGAGGTGATGCCCGGCACTGTCTCCTGAGCGCCCGGCCGGAAGGTTCGCATCCTCGACAGAGGGGACCTTCCGGCCAGGGTTCATGACCGTGGGCTCGACCTCACGGGTACAAGCTGCGAGCACCCGTCCTATCCAGGGTGGACAGCACCGGCCCGCCCGGGTTCGTGCTGACGCACGTGCTCCCGACCTGGGGATAATGCATGACCGAGGCCGAGTCGTAGGTCGTCAGCGGGCGCATCCCCGTGCCCCCGCCGCCCGGGCATCGGTCATGCTCGTGAACGAAGCCCAGCACGTGGCCCAGTTCGTGGCGCAGATGCCCCTCCAGCGTCCAGACACCTGGGGGACCGAACAGGGAGGTGTCGAGGAGGAGGTTGCGGCTTGCTCGCGACGCATTCGGAAAGAACGCGCGCGCCAGGTACTGGCCTCCTGAGTTCACCGGACGCACGTCGAACAACACCCCCGTCTGCGACGCGGTGCAGTTGGCGTCGAACGCCGTGTTGTGGATGAAGTCCACGTTGGCCGTGGCCTCCCAGTCCGCCGTCGCGAGGTTCATCGCCGCGACCACCGCCGCCTTGTTCGCGCCGAATGTGTTGCTCACGCAGTAGGTCAGGTTCCGCTGCTGCGCCGAGCTCCACTTCACGTCGAGGCCTCCCACGTAATACACGGCCAGGCCCCCCCGATGTGTGGCCGTCCCCCTCATGTTGGTCTCGAAGTAGGCCCGCAGCGACTCCTCGGTCTCCACCGCCTGGTCCCCGTCGAATATCCACGCGCCCTCGGGGTCCCGAGCCGCGCTCGCGCGAAACTCCTCCCACGTCATCGCGGCGGATGTCTCGGTCCGAGGAGCCTCCGGCCCTCCACACGCGGTCCCCAGCAACGACATACCGGCCAGCAACGCCACGGAGCGAAAGTCGAACATCGGGTCTCTCCTTGGGAGGTTGAGCAGCACGACGGCCTCGCGCCACGTCCCGCGCGCACGCGGACTCACGTGCCCCGAGGCCACACGTAGAAAGGCCGGAAGGCACCCCCCTCCGCGGGAGAAGGAACCTTCCGGCCTGGGCCGCGGCCCCATCGTCACTCACGCGACGGTGGACGCCTTGGCCAGTACGTCAACATCACGGATACAGCGCGCGAGCACCCTGCTGGTCGCGAGCGGTCAGCACCAGGTCACCCTGCTGGGTGCCGTTGCACTGGGGGTAGTGCATGACGGAGGCGCTGTCGTAGGTCGTCAGGCCGCGCCACTGGCTGTCCTCGTAGCACCCCCCGTTGACGCGGGTGTGCTCGTGGCGGAAGCCCAGCGTGTGGCCCAGCTCGTGGCGCATGATGCCCGCGAGCGTCCACGGCGCGATGCTGCCGAATGCCGTGTTGTCCACCAGGACGTTGCGGCTGGCGCGGCCCGAGTTCGGGAAGAACGCGCGCGCCAGGTACTGGCCACCGGAGTTCACCGGACGCACGTCGAACAGCACGCCCGTCTGGCTCGCCGTGCAGTTGGCGTCGAGCGCGGTGTTGTGGACGAAGTTCACGCTGGCCGTGGCCTCCCACGCCGCGGTCGCCGAGTTCATCGCCGCGACAATCTTCGCCTTGTTCGTGCCGAACGTGTTGCTCACGCAGTACGTCAGGTTGCCCTTCTGCGCCGCGCTCCACTTCACGTCACCCGCCGTCGTGCCACCGGAGGTGTTGTAGACCGCCAGGCCCGCCTGGTTCGTGGCCGTCCCAGACACGGCGCTGTCGAAGAAGGCGCGCAGCTCCGCCTCGCTGTCCACCGCCTGGTCCCCATCGAAAATCCACTTGCCTTCGGGGTCCTGCACCGCGCTCGCCCGGAACTCCTCCCACGTCATCTTGGGCGCCTCGGTCTGGGGAGCATCAGCCCCACCACACGCGGAACCCAGCAACGTCACACCAGCAAGCAACGCCATGGAGCGAAACTTGAGCATCGGGTCTTTCCTTCGGAACGACTGCGGGGAATGCACCGTCCGCCGGGTTCTCTCCCCGCCGCGGACCGGCGCGCCCGGCCCATGAGCAACTGTCGGGCCAAAGACCCGCCATAGCAGCAAAACACGCCTTACCAGCTTAAACTGGAGCACCCGCACTCCATGTCCGGAAGCGTCGAGCGTAAACAGGGCTGACATGACGTGAGCGAAGTCGGCGCCGGGGTTGAGACTTTTCACGGCACCGAGCGACTGTTCATTGCACGGACAGTGCTGTCCATGAATCAGTCACCAGCCCCTGAGTCCGATGAATCCCAACAGGGGCATTCCGCCACTCGCGAGCAAAGCGGAATTTGTTGTCCACGTTGCATTCTTCGCCACGGCACGTCAAGCGTGCGACGCATCGCGGCTGAGCCAAGGCGGCCGTACCGCGCTGCGCCGTGAGACGCATCCATGTATAGGCGAAGCAGTCCGTGTCCACCCTCTCGTTCGACATGCCCGAGTCACTCGCGTGGTTGGAAGCAGCCTGGCCGCACATCGCGGCGGTGCTGACCGTGCTGGTGAGCGTGCTGGCCAGTGGGCATGTCGTGCTGCACAAGCGGGATGTCCGCGCGGCGGTGAGTTGGGTGGGGCTGGTGTGGCTGGTGCCCGTGTTGGGCGCGGTGCTGTATCTGCTCCTGGGCATCAACCGCATCCGCCGCAGGGCGCGTTCGCTGACGCCGCGCCGTGAGCACGGCCAGTTTCCTCCCATCCGGGGCCTCGAGGCGGTGGTGGCGCAAGGGGCCTCGCGCGTGACGGACGAGGCCGCGCACCTGGCGCCCCTGGCGAGGCTGGGGGATGCCGTCACGCACCGGCCGCTCCTGCCAGGCAATCGCGTCACGGTGCTGGAGTCCCGGACGGACGCGTACCCCGCCATGCTGGAGGCCATCGCCAGCGCGCGCACGTCCATCACGCTGTGCAGCTACATCTTCGACAACGACGTGGCGGGCCGGCACTTCGCGAGCGCGCTGGGCGAGGCGGTGCGGCGAGGCGTGGAGGTCCGGGTGCTGGTGGACGCGGTGGGCGCGCGCTACACGTGGCCCACGATTCTGGGCCGCCTCCGGCGAGAGGGGGTCCGGGCCGCGCGCTTCCTGCCCTCGCTGATGCCCTACCGGCTGCCGTTCATGAACCTGCGCAACCACCGCAAGGTGCTGGTGGTGGACGGACACGTGGGCTTCACCGGAGGCATGAACATCCGCGAGCACTTCTGGCCGGGTGAGCACGCCGCCAGGGATTTGCACTTCCGGCTGGAGGGCCCGGTGGTGGCCCAGCTCCAGGAGACCTTCGCCGAGGACTGGGTCTTCACCACGCGAGAGCGGCTGTCGGGGGACACGTGGTTCCCGGAGCAGCGGCGGGTGGGCCCGGTGCTGGCGCGGGGGATACCGGACGGCCCGGACGAGGACTTCGAGGCCCTGCGCACGGTGCTTTTGGGGGCGCTGGCCACCGCGCGGGCGTCGGTGCGCATCGTCACGCCGTACTTCCTGCCGGACCCGGCGCTCATCACGGCGCTCAACGTGGCGGCGCTGCGCGGGGTGCGCGTGGAGGTGGTGTTGCCGGAGAAGGGCAACCTGCCCGTGGTGCAGTGGGCCTGCACCGCGCAGCTCTGGCAGGTGCTGGCGACGGGGTGCCAGGTGTTCGTCACCCAGCCTCCGTTCGACCACTCCAAGCTGATGGTGGTGGATGGAGAGTGGGGGCTGATTGGCTCGGCCAACTGGGACCCGCGCTCGCTGCGGCTCAACTTCGAGCTGAACGTGGAGTGCTACGACGCGCAGCTGGCCCGGCGCCTGGAGGCGGTGGTGGAGGAGCGGCTGTCGCGTGCCCGCCCCCTCACCCGCGCCCAGGTGGACGCACGCGCGTTGCCCATCCGGTTGAGGGATGGGCTGGCGCGCCTGTTGTCCCCGTACCTCTGACGGCCCGGCTCAGAGGAGCGCGCGCCGCACCTTCCAGAAGGCCTCCTTCGCGGTGCGGTAGGCCGCCGAGTCCGACGGCAGGAGCGAACGCAAGAGCTCCGCCGACTGCGTCTGGAGGGGCCGCACGCAGTGCGCCTCCACCTTGCCGCGCAGGAAGCCCACCGGGTCCCTGCGGCGGTACTCGGAGAAGTATGTCTTCAGCTCGTTGCGCGTGCGCGCCTTGCCGTTGTCCGCGTACTTGGCCACGTAGGGGCTGAAGTCCGGATACAGGCGGCCCTCGCCGAAGTCGCCGTGCAGCGTCGTCTTCATGAAGTTGCCGATGAGCAGGTCATCGAAGACGCGGTAGCGCACGGCCGTCAGCAGCGAGTTGCGCGGGGCCTCGAAGGTGATGCCCCGGCGGAAGCGGCGGGGGTGGAACTCGATGACGTGGTCCTGGCCGCCCACGCGGAAGCGCAGGTAGTCGAGCACGGAGCCCAGGTGCTCGATGGCCCCGAAGTAGTCGCGCAGGAGCTGGGCTTCCTCGCGCTCGAGCATGGCGCTCCAGTCGTCGCCGAACTCCTTCGGGTCCACCGGGAGCAGGGCGCGCTCCTTCGGGCGGATGAGCTGCAGGTCGTCCTTGGAGAAGTCGCGGCGGATGAAGGCGGGCAGGAGCGTGCACACCTCGGACTCGAAGCCCCGGCCGTAGTCCTCCAGCGTCGTCGTGTACTCGGAGGCCCAGACGCTGTCGGAGCGCTGGTACTTGTGCATGGAGCTGAAGGGCACGAAGTAGCGCGCGCCGTAGAACTCCGCCTGACGGGCGATGGTGCGCCCCACCGGCGTCTTGGCCGCGGCGTAGGGAGCGATGCGCTGCCCGTCCTCGGTGAAGTAGTTGATCATGTCCGCGTCGCCGTAACCGGACAGGGCCAGCAGGTAGGACTCGTCATACCGCCGCACCATGCCGCGCACGAAGCGGCCCCAGCCCCGGTCTCCCGCGTCGTTGAGGTTGACGACGAGCCGCCCGCCGACATCGACCAGGAGCACCGCGTCCTGGTTCATGTCGGGGATGCACATGACGCGGATGCGCGGGGACAGCTGCGTCCACACGCGGTCCACCAGCACGTGCACGTTGAAGCCCTGCTCGCGCAGGTCATCGCGCATGCGTCCACCGAAGTGGTTGGGCACGAGAATCGTCTGTTCGCGGAGCTTCTCGATGGACTCGGCGCTCAGGTGGTCCGGGTGGCCGTGGGACACCCAGACGTACTGGCAGCGCTGGATGATGTCCCGCTGCTGCTCGGGAATCTCGTGGGACAGCGTCCAACTGCCGAAGTACGCGGAGCCATGGGTCCATGGGTCTGTCACCAGCACCGGACCGTCGTCGTGGCAGATGAGTGTGGCGTTTCCGATTGTCTCGAATCCGAGTTCCATCTTCCGCTCCCCCCTCTTGCTCGCCATCGCGGTAACTGCGCCGAAAGGTGAAGCGCGGACTGCGGGGCCCCCACTGCCCCCGCGTACAGCGAAAAAAACTGCACGACCGGCAGGCTGCTCCGCCCTCGTCAGCTGGGCAGAGGTGTTCCACGCGAAGGGAGACCCGACGACATGCACGCGGCGCGGACAGGCCCCGCGTGACTCGGATGGGGCCCAGGCAGAGGCGCCCACGGGACGAGCGTGGCTCCACGCCGTCCACCGCCGGCGAGGGTGTGCCAGGGCTCCTGGGGCGCGTCGTGAGCGAAGGGACCGGACGAGTGAGCCCGCGGCGCGCCCCTCCTTGCGAAGCGGGAGGCGAAGACAGCCCAGGTGCCCGGGGTCTTCCTTCAGCGCCGAAGCACCCGGAGTCCCCCGCGTCGTGTGAGCGGGGGAGTCGTCCGGGTGGGGGGCGTCAGCGCTTGCGGGCGATGAGGGAGAGAATCTGGGAGCCGTAGCGCTCGGTCAGGGCGGGCCCCACGCCGTGGATGGACATCAGCGCGGCCCCATTCTCCGGGCGCGCGGCGGCGATGGCGCCGAGCACCCGGTCCGTGAGGATGCGGAACGCGGGCACCTTGCGCTTGCGCGCCTCCGCGAGCCGCCAGGCCTTCAACGCCTCGACCAGTCCCGGAGGCGCGGGCGTGGGCTCGGCGTCCCCCGTCCCCCGGCGCCCCCTCGCGCGACCGCCCCGCGTCTCGACTTCGTCCTCGGTGGACTCGTCCACCGGGCGGGCCCGGAACGGTGTGCTCGCTGGGGACGGTGAGCGCGCCGTGCGCGAAGTGCCCCATGCGCCGGACGCACTCTCCTCGGCAAAGCCCGTCCGTGAGGCATTCCAGGACGAGCGCGACTCGGCGCCGCCCGTTGAAGAAGAGGCGCGCCACTGTCGAGCCCCTTCCACGTCACGGGTCTCCGAGGCCCTGGTCGTGGAGCGAGTCTTGCTCGTTCGCTTGGAGGCCTTCCCACCTCCGGCCTTGGTGCCCTTGGTGCGCTTGCGCTTGGAGGCCTTCTCCAGCGGAAGCGGCAGGAACACCTGCCGAGGGTCGACCGCGCGGGTGCGCCGTCCCTCGTCCGTCAGGGACAGCCGCTGGAAGGAGATGACCTGTCCGTCCTTGTCGAACGAGTCGACGTCCAGCCGGGCCAGCCCGGCGCGCACCAATCCGCCGACGAGCCGCTCGAAGTCGCGGCGAGGCAGCGCGTCGCCGAACAGCTCTCGATGAAGCCGTCCGGTGGCCTGGCCATCCCGCTCCTGGAGCGACTCCAGGATGCGCTCGAGCCAGTGGCGCTCGGCCGCAGAGGGCTCCGCGAAGCGCAGCGTCGCACAGGACTCCGGCGCGCAGACGTCACACAGGCCACACGCTTCACCGGAGTCCTGCGTGTCACCGAAGTGGGACACCAGTTGCTTCATCCGGCAGCCATGGGCCTCCGCGTAGCGCCCCATCTGCTCCAGGTGCAGCAGCTTGCGGTCGCGCTGGGCGTTGTAGGCCGCGGCCCACCCGGGCCGTCCGCGCCGCACCGTCTCATCCGGCGTCATCACCACGCCGCCGTGAATCCACAACTGCTCGAGCGCCTTGTCGAACACGTCCGGGTCCGTGCGCACGCGCCCCTGGAGCGAGTCCTTGGGCTCGGGCTCCAGGCTCGTGGACTGGAACAGGCGCTCCAGCACGTAGGCCTCGGGATAGTCACGCTTGTGGAAGAACTCGTGCGTACGGCGGTCGATGTACGAGTGCAAAAGCACCGCGCGGGACGGCTTTCCGTCGCGGCCCGCGCGTCCGAGCTCCTGGTAGTACCCCTCCAGGCTCGCGGGCAGCGCGGCATGGATGACGGTGCGGACATCCGGCTTGTCGATGCCCATGCCGAACGCGGTGGTCGCGACGATGACCTCCAGCGAGCCTCCGAGGAACTCCGCCTGGACCTTGTCGCGGTCTCCGGGGGGAAGCCCCGCGTGGTACGCCGCCGCGGGGAACTCTCCCGCGAGTTGTTCGGCGAGCTGCTCCGCGTGCTTGCGGGTGGCCGCGTAGACGATGGCGGGCCGGTTCTCCTCGTCCTGGAGCAGGCCGTGGATGGCGTCGCCTCGCGCGCCGGGGTTCAGCTCGCGGACCTCGATGCCGATGTTGGTGCGGCGGAAGCCGTGGATGAAGGTGCGCGCGCGTCCGCCGGGCCCGAGCAGGCCGAGCTGCTGGACGATGTCACGCTGCACATCCGGCGTGGCGGTGGCGGTGAGGGCCACCACGGGAGCGGGGCGGAGCAGCGGCAACCGCGCGCCGAGCAGGCGATAGTCGGGACGGAAGTCATGTCCCCACTGGGAGATGCAGTGTGCCTCGTCGATGGCGATGAGCGTGGGTGGGCGGCGCGCCAGCAACTCGACGAAGCCCGGCACTCCGAGCCGCTCCGGGGCGATGAACAAGAAGTCGAGCCGGCCATCGAGATAGTCGAAGCACACCTGCCGCGAGGTGGCCCGGTCGCGTCCGGAGTGGATGCGGTCCGCCGCGAAGCCCAGCGACTGGAGTCGCAGGACCTGGTCCTCCATCAACGCGATGAGCGGGCTGACGACGATGGTCGTCCCCGCGCGCGCGAGTCCCGGGAGCTGATAGCAGAGCGACTTGCCCGCGCCCGTGGGCATCACGAGCAACAAGTCCTCCCCAGCCGTGGCCGAGCGACAGACCGCCTCCTGGTAGGGCCTGAAGTCGGAGAACCCGAAGGTCTCCTTCAACAGTGAGCGGAGCTGGTCGGGTGGAGTGGGCGCGCGCTGAACGCGCTCCGGCCGCTGGCCGGGGAGCGGAGCGGACGCAACACGGCCGCGAGAGCTGCCCGAGGTCAGCAGCGAGCCCTGAGGCGACGAGCGGCGAGGCGCCGTCACCATGGCTGCATCCGAGAACGCGGCGCTCGATGAACGGCGGGTGCTCGCTCCGCCACTCGCGGACGTGAATGACGAAGGCTCAGGCCACTGACCGCCCCCCGAAGGGTACGCGCCTGCCTGTGCGCCGCGCGCGCTGAATCCACCGTGAGAGTCCAAGGACGAGGACGCTGTGCTGCCCTGCACCTCGCGACTTCCGCGCGGCGCCTGGGACATGTCCGCGGATGAGAGCCCCTCAGCAGGCCAGGAGGCTCGCGCTCCTCTCGCCTCCCGCGACACGTCCTCGGACGAGAACCCTTCCGCGTACCGAGACTCGCGACCTCCGCGACCACTCTCGGGCGAGAGCCCCTCCGCGTACTGCGACGCGCGACCTCCGCGCACGTCCTCGGACGAGAGTCCCTCTACACGTCGAGACTCGCGACCAGCACGACCACTCTCGGGTGAGAGCCCATCCCCATACCGCGCCTCGCGGCCTTCGCGTGTCTCTTGATGCGTGAATCCCGGCTCGCGCCGGGCACCACCATTCCCACCGACCTCCGGCGAGCGAAGCTCCAGCCGAAGCGGTGCGCCACCGCGCTCGCGCGACGCCACATCCCCCGAGCCCATCTCCGGCGCATCTCTCCGCGTCGATGCACCCGTCCCCGCGAATCCGCCCCTCGCATCATCGCCCCCCACCCGTCCCTCTCGCGCGGGCGCACGCATCTGCGAGGGCGCGGCGGTCCCCGGAGGAACGTGACCCACCACCTCAATCACATACTTCTCGATGCCTCGGATGAACTCGTCGAGCCGCCCCTCCCCACGCTCGATGCGCTGGAGCCAGGCCTCCCACTGCCCCGTCATCGCGGGCGTCTTCACATCCGGATGCACGACGTGAATGAGATGCAGCCCCTTCTCCGTCGCCTCCAGCACCTTCCCCTTGCGGACCAGATACTCGCGGTCCAGCAACACCTCGATGATGGATGCGCGAGTCGCGGGCGTCCCAAGCCCCGTCTCACGCATCGCATCCGCCAGCTCCTTCTCGTCGAGCGCCCGCCCCGCCGTCTCCATCGCCGTCAACAACGACGCATCCGTGAAGCGCGGCGGCGGACGCGTGCGCTTCTTCACAGCCTCCGCGTCCTCCACCTTCTGCGGCTGTCCCCGCTCCAATCCCACGGGCAGGGTCTGCGGCTCGTCCTCCGGCTCCGAGTCCTCCTCGCCCTTGCGCGCCTCGGCCTTCGGCTTGGGTGCCTTCTTCCCGCCCCCGATGTCCAACACCTTCCAGCCCACGCGCTCCACCTGCGTGCCCGTGCTCTGGAACCGGTCCACCACCGGCACCGCGCTCTGGGGCCCAGGCGACATCACCGCCGTCACCACCGTGGTGACTCGCCACACATGGTCCTCGTGCCATGCCTGGAGCAGACGCCGGCACACCAGGTCATAGATGCGCTGCTCATCAGGAGACAGCCGAAGCCCCTGCGGAGACGTCGGCGTCGGGATGATGGCGTGGTGGTCCGTCACCTTCCCGTCATCCACATACCGGCGGCCCAGCGGACGCGCCCCCGTGCCCGGAGCGAGGTCCTCTTCATAGGGACCACGCACCGCGCCCACCACCTCCGGCAACGTCTCCGCCACCGTCTGGGACAGATGCCGGCTGGACGTACGCGGATAGCTCAACAACTTGTGCTTCTCATACAGCGCCTGCGCCACCTCCAACGTGCGCTGCGCGCTGAAGCCATACAACCGGTTGGCGTGCCGCTGGAGCTCCGTCAAATCGTAGAGCAGCGGAGGCGCGAGCTTCTTCTCCTCCGCCTCCAGCGACTCGATGGTCGCCTGCCCCCGCTTGACGCGGTCGATGATGGCCTGCGCCTCCACGCCATCCGCGTCCAGCCTGCGCGCCTCGCGCACCCCCTCCATCCCCGGAGGCACCACGGGCCGCCCATCCGGCCCGGACCGGAACCACGTCCCCGAGTACCGCGCCCCCACCGGAGCCCCCGGCCCCCGAGGCGAGAAGGTGGCCACCACCTCCAGGTAGTCCCGGGGCACGAAGCTCCGGATGGCCAGCTCCCGCTCCACCACCATCGCCAGCGTGGGCGTCTGCACCCGCCCCACGCTCAACATCTCTCCCTGTCCACCATGCGCCAACGTGTAGAGGCGCGACAGGTTCATCCCCACCAGCCAGTCCGCCCGGCTGCGCCCCATGGCCGCCGCCGCCAGCGCGTCGTAGTCCCGCCCCTCCTTCAGCTGGCGGAAACCGTCGCGGATGGCTCGCTCCGTCAGCGACGACACCCAGAGCCGGCGCACCGGCTTGCGGCACCCCGCCGCCTCGTAGATGTAACGGAAGATGAGCTCGCCCTCGCGGCCCGCATCCGTGGCGCACACCACCGCGCCCACTTCCGGAGCGGACAACACTCGCCGCACCACCTCGAACTGCGAGCGCGTCTGGTCCGACACCACCAGCGGCCAATCCCCCGGCAACATGGGCAGCAGCGACCGGCTCCACTTCTTCCAGTCCGCTCGAATCTCATGGGGCTGCGCCAGTCCCACCAGATGTCCGATGGCCCACGTCACCACGTAGCCATTGCCCCGCAGATAGCCGTCGCCCCGCTCCTGAGCGCCCAGCACCCGCGCGATGTCGCGCGCCACGGCCGGCTTCTCCGCCAACACCGCCAGCAGGGACTCACGCCCCGATGCGCGGCCCGCGGCCCGACCTGCTCGATTGTCCTCGCCGGGCGACTCGCCCATCGCTTCCCACCTCATGAAACCTGTCCCTTCCCGCCCATCCGCCACCACCCGGCACGCTGGCCCGGGCCCTCGCAGCAACCCTCTTCCCTACCGCTTCAGGCTGACATGGCCAGCCCCTCACTGTCCCTACCTGTCACGCCCGCTCAACCCCCGTCCGACCAAGGCGGACCGGCCCCTCCCATCCCCACGCCCCATCCCCCCGCCTTCACCAACCCCTCACGTCGTCTTCACCGGAAGTGAACATCGCGGTGTTCACCTCGCCGCCAGTTCACCCAGCAAGCTGGCGCTTTCGCGCAAGCGTTTGGCGCTACCAAGGAAAACTGCTTCGTACGTCTTTGCCAGTATGTCGTTGTCGACACGCGCCACGGCGCGGGTCCGGGGGGAGTGCAGTCACCGATGGTGCGAAGGAGGGGGGCAATGTCGCACGCCGCGCATGAGTCGAGCCAGCGGGTTTCCAGGGGGACCGCCAGGCCAGGTGTCGTGATGCGTGGAGCCAGGGGATGGGGGGCCACGGGACGCATCCGGGGGGAGCATCCCGGCGCGCTTGAAGCACGAGAGGGGGACATCGCGGTGCCGGAGCTGGCCGCCTTCGCGGGGGCGAAGCGGATGCAGCTGGCGGCGCTGACGAAGTCGAGCGCGCTGAGGCTGTTGCTGGAAGAGATGGAAACAGTGACGCGGGTGGCCTCCATGCGCCCGCAGACCTTTGGCTGGGCACAGACCCTGGCGCGGTTGCGAGCAGTCTCGCGCCCCGTGGGAGTCCGTCTCTAGCCGCGATTCTCCGAGACACCCGTGCTGGGGGGTACGGGATGTCCGGGCAGTGAAACCGTCGGCAGGTGCACCAGGGGGCGCACCTGCCGCGAAGTGAAGACTTCGCTGGAGGGGTCCAAGGCCCTCCTGACACTCAGGGCGGGAAGGAAGGTGACGTCGCGGGGGCGGCGTCACCCGTGGAGGGGACCCAGGGGGAGTCGTGCTCGCCAGAGGGGGAGAGCAGCTCCGAGCAAGGGTCATATCCGGGGGATGCTCCGAGTACACCGGGGCATCCCCCGTTGCTTTTCCAAGCACCGCGCACGTCACTCCACACGCAGCACGGCGGTGCCCGTCAGCGTGCGATTCAGCGTGAGCCACAGCACCTCACCCGCCTCGTCCACCGACGCGAAGTAGTCCGCATCCGCGGCGAGCACCCGCTCATCCAGCACCACCCGCGAGGGCGGCGCCGACGCGGTGTAGCCCCGCAGCGCCAGCACCGGCTGACGCAAGGACGCGGTGCCCGTGTCGAAGCGCAGGTGCGCGCGATTGCCGGCCGCTCGCGCCTCCCACGTCGCATACACGGGGTTGTA
This sequence comes from Myxococcus stipitatus, assembly GCF_037414475.1. Next base: position 3,920,684 of record NZ_CP147913.1, read on the forward strand.
GCCGGGCACGTCGTACGGCACCGAGTCCGCGCGGGCCACGCCTCCAGGCCCTTGTGTGAGCACGCTCCCCTCGGTGGCGGTGAAGCGCACCTGCTGCCAGGCCCCCACCTCCGCGGCCTGCTGGAGCACCGGGTCCTTCGAGTGGAGCCCCAGCACCATGAACACGGAGTAGCTCTGATACGGGTGCCCGGAGAGTCTGCCGTCGTCGCCATAACGCGCGTACTCGCGCCACCCCAGCGCTCCGTAGTTGCTGCCCCAGGCCATGCGGTGCGAGCGCGTGTTCTGGGGGAGCTGGTACTGGTTGAGCTGATAGGTCCAGTTCCAATCGACGGGCATCGGGCCGTCCTCGTCGCGCTGGCCCCAGGCCTCACGATGGAGCCAGTAACCACCGGATGGCTTCTGCAACCACGTCTGCGTCTGGACCACACCCATCTCCGCGTCGGGCGCGGCGGTCCACATGCGCGTGTACGGGACGACGTTGGGCTCGCGGTAGTCCCAGCCGCTCGCCATCGTCAGGCGCGAGCCCAGCGTCACGAAGCGGCGGCGGTCTCCCCACCCGAGGCCCGCGATTTCGGCGTTCGCGTTGCCATCGAAGAGCAGGTCGCCATAGGGCGAGCGCACGTCCGCCTCCAGCGCGTTCGGCGGAACACCCGAGACATCATGGGTGATGGCGTAGAGCGGGTGGTCCCTGCCGGTCGCGAAGAGGTAGTGCACCGTCACCTGCACGGTGTGGCCTCCGAGCGGAAGCGGCCAGCGGAACTCATGGAGCGCGTGGTGACGGCCCTCGAAGAGCGTGCGGCCCGTGCCAGCGACAGCCTCGGTCCAGTTGCCCCAGGACGCGCCGGTCCGAACATGGCACGTCACCATGCCCCACCCCGGGACACCGTCGTTGGCGCCGTCACACGTGCGCGAGGCCCCCTTCGCTTCGTACACGTAGCGGCGGACATAACCGCCATGCCAACCCGCCGGGTCCCGGGTGTCGTTGCGCACCAGGAAGGCGGAGCGCGGCGCGCAATCACTGTCGTGCCACGTGTACCGGTCCGAGCGGAAGCCCTCCAGGTCCACGTTCCGCTCCAACTCCAGGGGCGCGCAGGACGGATGGGGAGGCTCGGGGCGAATCTCCCTGCCGCCGCACGCGGTCAGCGCAACGGCGAGCAACAGGGCTCCACCGTGCCTCCACGCCGCGAACCGCAGCACATGGGGCGTCATCGTGAGCTTCATCCAGGGAGCCCTCCCGTGTGAGTCCCGCCGGCCCAGGTCTCCCAAGGCATCATGGCAGCGGCCCCCGACCCACACCGCGAGTTTCTCTCCAAGAGTTGCCCGCTTAGAGTCACGAGGCCATGAATGACGCCACGTTCCTCATCTTCGGCAGCTGGGGTCTGTTTCTCGCCATCGGCATTGGGTTCCTGGTGCGCGTCCTCGCCTCCAACCGGAAGGACCAGCAGGTCCGCGAACATGGGCTTCCCGCGGAGGCCACGCTCCTGCGCATCGAGCCCACCGCGATGCTCATCAACAAGGTTCGCGTCTACAACAGCCTGTTCCAGGTGAGAGTCCCGGGGCGCCCGCCCTACGAGGTCTGGCTCAGGAGCAGGACCCACGACTGGAACGTGCGGGTGGTGGAGCCGGGGCTGGAGGTCAAGGTCAAGGTGGCCCAGGACGACCCGAACCGCATCGTCGTCATGGGCCCTCTGGTTCCGCAGAACATGGGCAACCTCACCTGGCTCCTGCAACAGCCGGAAGGAAGCCTGCCCTCCTCGGACCCGGTGAAGGCCCTGAAGGACCTCCAGCGGATGGCCGCAGAGGGCCTCATCACGAACGAGGAGTTCGAGAACAAGAAGGCGGAGATTCTCGCGCGGCTCTGAAGGCCCCGGCACGAAGCGCGGGGCCTCGAGTCCCACACCCTCAGCCCGCCTGGGCGCTGCCCTTGTCGAACTCCTGGTGCCACGCGGCGAGCACTTCCTTCTCCCGCTCTGGAGACAGGCCCGCCTTCAGCTTGGCCTGCCGCTCCGGCGGCTCCGTCTTGAACCAGGCCAGCGTGTCGCGCACGGTGTCCGCGATGGGGCGGAACGTCAGCCCCGCGGCCAGCGCCTTGTCCACGTTGATGCGGCCCAGGCCCCCGTCCTCGCCCACGCGAGGCGCCCACGCCGGCATGTCGCCCCAGTGCTCCACCTTGTGCTTCGCCAGGAACGCGGTGTCCGCCCAGACCAGCCGCGCGTCGGTGCCCAGCACCTTCTGGCTCGCCTCCAGGAAATCTCGCATCAGGAGCGGACGCAGGGGCCCCGTCGCGTTGTACGCCCCCGCCAGCCGGCGCTCCACGCCGAGGATGGTCCACGCGGCCAGATCTCTCGCGTCAATGAACTGCACCGGGTCCTGTCCGTCACCGGGCGCGAGCACCTCGCCGCCGCGCGACAGGCGCACCGGCCAGTACGTGAAGCGGTCCGTGGGGTCGTCCGGCCCGATGATGAGCCCCGGGCGCACGTTGAGGACCCGGCCGGGCATCGCCGCCTCCGCGGCCTGCTCACACAGCGCCTTCAGCGCGCCGTAGTACTTGGGCACGTCCTCCGTCGTCGGGTCCTCCACCTTGGCCAGGGGATAGGACTCCGTGATGCCGGGCGTCGTCAGGTCCTTGTACACGGAGATGGAGGAGATGAAGGCATAGTGCCCCACGTTGGGCGCGAGCAGCTCCGCCGACGCCTTCACGATGCGCGGCACATAGCCCGACGTGTCCACCACCGCGTCCCACTTGCGGCCCTCGAGCGCCTTGAGCCCCTCCGCCTTGTTGGGGTCCCGGTCGCCCTGGAGCTTCTCCACGTTGGGGAACAGGCCCGGGTTCGTCTTGCCGCGGTTGAACAGCGTGACGGTGTGGCCTCGCGCCTGCGCGAACTCCACCAGCGCCGGCCCCAGGAACTTCGTGCCGCCCAGGATGAGGATGCTCAAAGGCTTGCTCGCCTTCGAATTGGCCGCCTCCTGTCCCTGCGCGCCCGGCTCTCCGCCCCCCGCCGCGCTCGTGGAAACACAACCCATGGCCCAAAGCGACCCCACCGTCACGGCCGCACCCTGAATCACATCCCTGCGAGACAGTTTCATGTCGTGTCGTCTCCTGCTTCGAGGTTCCCCACCGGCATCAGCGCGCCGCGACGTCATCCGCCGCCACGGGCGCGAGCACTCCTTCGGCCTGCGTCGACAGCCTTCGCTGCTCACGTGAGAGATACAGGGACACCGCCAGCCACAGCCCCGCCAGGGGCACCGCCGCCAGCGACAGTCCCGTCATGCTCAGCCCCAACGCGGTGAGCCCGCCCTGCAGCCACGCACTCACCGTGTCGCTGCCCCGGTACACCACCGTGTCGATGAAGCTCTTCGACTTGTAGCGCGCCTCGCGGTCCACCGTCGTGAAGAGGATTTCGCGCGAGGGCCGCTCCAGCGCGTAGTGACTTGCGCCTCGCAGCGCCTTGAACACCACCAGCACCCCCAGCACCGGCACCGCCGCCAGCCCCAGGAAGCCCAGGCCCGTCAGCACCGGCGCCACCGCCAGCGCCGCGCCCAATCCCAGACGCGAGATGACCCGCCCCGTGACGAGCGTCTGGAGCGCCAGCGTCAAGAGCTGCACGTAGAAGTCGATGTCGCCGAACATCGCCGTGCGCGACGCCGAGTCCTTGCTCAGCGCCGACACCAGCTGCACTTCCTGGAAGTAGAGGAACGTGGACGTGGCCGCGTAGAGCAGCACCTGGAGCCCCAGCCCGAGCAGCAGCGGCGAGGACACCATCAGCTTCAACCCCGCCAGCACCCCGCCGCCCACGGGCCCCTCCGCCGACGGAGGCTGGTGCTGGACATCCCGAGCCCAGCGGCTCAGCCAGCGCACGCATTGCGCGCTCACCTCCAGCATCACCGCGGACACCAGGATGAGGTTCACCGGGCCCACGGGCTCCGCCAGCCGCCCCACCAGGAAGGGCCCCACCAACATCCCCGTGGTGCCCCCCGCGGCGATGAAGCCGAACAACCGCTTGCCCTGCTCGCTGGCGAACACGTCCGCCATGAAGCTCCAGAAGATGGAGACGACGAAGAGGTTGTAGACGCTCAGCCAGATGTAGAAGACCCGCGCCACGTTCTCCTTCGCCACGCCCAGCTTCAACACCACGAAGAAGGCCACGAGGCTGACGATGAAGAAGCGGTAGATGCGCGGCAGCACCACGCGCCGGGGCCAGCGCGCCACCAACGCGGAGAACGCGGGCACCGCCAGCAGCATCACCACGAAGGTCGCCGTGAAGAGCCACGGCAGCCCCTTCACGCTGCCCGCCGTGCCCATCTCATTGCGGATGGGACGGAGGATGGCGTAGCCGCACATCAGCGTGAAGAAATAGACGAAGGACCCAAGGACGGCGCCGACTTCCTCGTCACGAACATCCACGAATCGCTTGAGCATTGGCACGAGGTCGCGCGCGTCTCGATGAACTCCGGTGGGTCGGGGGAGGGGCCCACCGGGCGCGTCCCCGGCTGAACCCCGCCCCTTTTCTCGTATTCCCGCGAAGGCCGCGCGTTACTTCGCGCCCAGCGCCTCGCGCAGCGCCGCTTCCACGCGGGGCAGCGCCTCTTCGATTTCGGCCACGGACGTCGCGCCCACGGAGAGCCGGAACCAGCCGGTGTCCTCCATCAGCCCGAACGCCTGGAAGGGCACGACCGCGAAGCTGGCCTTCTCCAGGAGCAGCTTGCGGATGTCGTCATTCGTCTTCAAGCCGCCCTTGCCCACCAGGTCGAACTGGACCGAGAGGTAGATGGCGCCCTGCGGCGCGATGTGCCGCACCGGCAGCCCCGCCTCGCGCATGCGCGTCAGGCCCTTGTGCAGCGCCTCCAGCCGCGCGTCCACCCGCTGGCGCATCTCACCCAGGAAGGACTCCGTGGCGGGCACGTCCTCCAGGTAGCGCGCCACCGCGACCTGCTCGGCCTTGGGCGCCCACGCGCCCACGTGGCCCAGCACGTCCCGCATCCGGGCGATGAGGGTCGGCGGGCCCACGCCCCAGCCCACGCGCACGCCCGTGGCGGCGAAGGCCTTGGAGATGCCATCCACGAAGACGGTGTAGGGGGCGACTTCCGGCACCAGCTCCACGGGCGTCACGTGCTTCACCGCGCCGAAGCTCAGCACCCAATAAATCTGGTCGTACATCAGGATGAGCGGCTTGCGGCCCTGCTTCTCACGCGCGCGGTTCTCCGCGACGACGCGCTCGCAGATGGCGCCCAGCGTGTCGGGCGCAATCATGGTGCCCGTGGGGTTGAGCGGGCTGCACAGGCACAACAGGCGCGCGGAGCCCAGGTGCGGCGCCAGCTGCTCCAGCGTGGGCATGAAGCCGTGCGCGGCGTCCGTCGTCACCACCACGCCCTTGGCGTTCATCATGTGGATGTAGTGGTTGTTGTTCCACGAGGGCACCGGATAGACGACCGTATCGCCCTCATCCAGCACGGCGCGGTACGTGCCGTAGATGATGGGACGGGCGCCGCCCGCGATGACGATTCCCTCCAGCGGGTACTTCAGGCCCAGGGAGCGCTCGTAGAAACGCTGCACCGCCTGGCGTAGGTCCAGCACTCCATCCGAGGGAGGATAGTTCGTCTCGCCCGCCTGGAGCGCCGTGGCGATGTGCGAACGCAGGCCGTCGGGGATGGGGAACTCGCGCGGGCTGAAGTCGCCGACGGTGAGGTTGCAGACCTTGCGGCCTTTGGCCACCAACTCCCGCACTTCCGCCGCGATGCGGAGAATCTCGCTGCCAACGAGTCCACGCGCCATGGTGCCGACGGTGGCGTCGTCCCGCGAGGGACGTGGGAGGGTGGTGAGGTCGAGAGCCATGACGAAGGTTTCTCCGGTTCGTGCGCGTGAAGGGGACGCGAGCTGCGGCCGGGCGCGCACCATACCCGCCACTCGGGCCCTTGTGGGGCATGTCCTGAAAACGTCGGACGAACTGCCACACCTTCAATTTTCCCGGAAGCACGACACGTGGGGCATCCGGGCCGGCGGGCCCTCGTCTTCGCGGCCAGCGCCCTCAATCCGGGATTGACGGACGAATCACCGATATGTCGCGCGGAGAACGGGCGTTTCACGATTGCAATCCCGAAGGACGCGCTGGGCCCAGGCAGCGCGCCTTCGTGTTTCACACGACAGCCAGCCAGAGGTTCCTCCCCCGGTGAGGTTTCCTTGCCGGCCGCGGGAGTGCCTTCCCCAGAGGTCCGTGCATGAAGCCCATCCACCGTGGTCTCCTCATCGCGACGTCCCTGCTGTTCGCATCCGCTCCGGCTCTCGCGAAGGAGCGTCCCCCGACGAATCCTCGCGTCTTCGGCACGCGCGCCGTCGTGGCGTGTGACGCCGTGGAGCAGTCGTGCGGCATGGCCGTCATCTCCTTCCCCAGTGGCGTCAGCACGCTGGTGCCCTATGGGCGCGCGGACATCGCGGTGGCCAGCATGGCGCTCCCCTCGGTGGATGTCGCGCAGGCCATCATCGCCCGCATCGACTCGGGCGCGACCCCGCAGGAGGCCATCGACTGGGTGCAGACCGTCGACCCGTATGCCACCACCCGTCAGCTCGCCGCGGTGAAGCTCCACCCGGACGGCAGCGTGACGCTAGGCCAGACCACCGGAGCGGACGCCAGCGACCACACCTGCGCCGTCCGGGGCGGCACCTTCGTCGTGCAGGCCAACAACATGACGACGCCTGACATCTGCCAGGCCATGGCGAACGGCTTCCTTCAGGCGCACGGCAGCCTGCCGCAGCGGCTGTATGCCTCGCTCAAGGCCGGGGCGCTCGTGGGTGGAGACCGCGCCGGTGAGCGCTCGGGCGTCGTCCGCGTCTGGAACACCACGGTGGACACGGCCTTCTACACCCACGTGCTCGCGGACGCCGTCGTCCACGCCCACTCCGATGCGCTCCGAGAGCTGGGCGTCCAGCTCAATCGCTACCAGGGCACCCTGGGGGTGCCGTACCCCTCGGACCAGGTGACGCTCGACGCGGACACCGCGCGCCTCGTCAAGCGCGTGCTGCGCAAGCTCGGGTACTACCACGGCCGCATGGATGGCTCGTGGTCCGACGCCGCCGAGCAGGCCCTGTATGACTTCAACTGGAACAACCTTTTCTTCCTGAAGCCCACCGAGGTGGTGAACGGCACGCGGAAGATTGACGGGGTGCTGGTCAACTTCCTGCGGGACGCGGACCTGGGCGCGCTCGTGCGCGCCTCGGCCTCCGAGGGGTAGCACGCGGCGCGGTCCTCGGGCGGAGGTGTGTTGCCTTCTGTTCACCTCGCCCGGGGACAGGTGCTGGCACACGGCGTCCGGTCATGAGAGAGGGTGTTCCTCGCGGCCCCACGCTTCGTGGGTCGCCAGGGGAGGAACGATGAAGAAGCGTGCCGGACGCTGGCTGTCTTCGCTGTGGCTTGCCGGGTGCCTCGCGGGCGCGGGGTGCTCCAAGAAGGAAGAAGCGCCCCCTCCTCCCGCGGCCGAGCTGCCACCTTCCGAGGAAGCGCCTCCCGCGGTTCCCGCGCCCGAGGGCACCCTCCCCCGCGAGGGTGAAGCCGCCGCGAAGCCTCCCGTTCATGTCGTGGCCGATGGGAGCACGGGCCTTCCGTCGAACGAGGCAAAAGAAGAGGCTCCGAATCCCACGCCAGCGCCCTCTGGAGGGATTGCTCCCGAGGATGTGAAGAATCGCGAGTGGACCACGAGCGCGGTGGTGCTGAAGCGGAGCACCGCGCCCCAGGCCACGCTGCGCTCCGTGCGCGCGGGGGCCCACCCGGACTTCGACCGCGTGGTGTTCGAGTTCGAGGGGACGCAGCTTCCGGGCTACCGGGTGGAGTACCCGAAGGAGCCGGTGGTGCAGTGTGGTTCGGGCGACGTGGTGTCGCTCGCGGGCAAGGCCCAGCTCGAGGTGAGCTTCACGCCCGCTCGCGCCCATACCAACGAGGGGCAGCCCACGGTCGCCACGCGTGAGCAGAAGCTCGCGCTGCCCGTGCTCGTGGAGATGGAGCGCATCTGCGACTTCGAGGGCGAGGTGTCATGGGCCCTCGGAGCCAAGAGCACCGCGCCCTTCCGCATCATGGAGCTGAAGGAGCCCGCGCGAATCGTGGTGGACGTGCGGCACTGAGCCGGAGCGCGGCCTACGCGCCCTGGCGCAGCTGGTCCGCGAGCCGGTCCAGTCCCTCGAGCAGCTCACGGTGCTTCGTCACCGAGGGCGCTCCACCAGCTCGCAGCGCCAGGGCCAGCACCGCGGGCACGTTCATCGCGGCATCCGAGCGCAGACGCTCGCGGTACTCGCGCATCCAGTCCGCCGGCGCGCGCAGCGACCAGTTGCGCTCGTCCACGGTACCCGGCTCGTTGTACGTGCCGGTCATCCCCAAGAGGTCCGTGAAGAACACCATGACGTTGCGCGCGCGGCTGGCGAACAGGTCCGCGAGCTTCGCCTGCGCGAGCTTCCCCGGGTCCCGAGCCAGCTCGCGCGCGAAGTCCTCGCGCCGCTGCCCGCTCTCCGGACACAGCCGTGTCGACAGGTAGTCCGCCTGCGCCTTCAACGTGCCCCGCCACTGCCATTCACCGATGAGGCGCCACAGCGACTTCGTGTCGTGGTTGCCCACCATCATCCAGTCCTCGGGCGCCACGTTCTCGCTGCGGTACACGTCCAAGGGGTTGCGCAGGTCCGCCTTCTGCGTGACCCGGAAGCGCCCCAGTCCATAGCGCGCCAGGACGCGTCCCAGCGGATAGGGCAGCGTGCTCAACACCTCGCCCAGCAGGTCTCCCAGCTCCCTCCCGTTGCGGCGCGCCGCCGCCACCACCGTGTCGAAGAGGATGCTGTAGCGCTGGACCTGCTCCGGCGTCAGCGACGTCACCTCCCCATCCGCGTACCTGGGCACCGAGCGGTCCAGTTGCGAGGGGCTCACCCACGCGAAGCGCGCCAGCCCTGGATGGTCGGGCAGGTCCGGCGAGGAGAAGAGACGCGCGCCGTGCTGCACCGCCCCCAGCGCATCCGCCTGCCCCGAGCGATACACCCACGGACACACGAGCCCGTGAGGATGGTCCAAGCGCAGCCCGTCGTACTCCGCGAGCATCTTGTCCATGCGCGCGTCCATGAAGCGCAGCACCGCTCCGGGCTCGAGCCCTGGCGCGGGCTCGACGAGCCCCTCCGCGAAGTACTGCGCCGGGTCCAACACCGGGTAGTTCCACGGCTGGCCCTCGGGGTTCGTGCGGCTGGGCGGCGCGCCCATCGAGTACGTGTGCAGGAACAAGCCCTGCCACGCCCATGCGTCGCGCGGTGAGAACCCTATCTGCAAGTCACCGTAGAGTTTCAAGCGCTCGCGCGCCGTCCGCTCGCGCAGGCCCTCGTGTTGCGTGTGCACGAGGAACTGGAAGAACGCATAGCGCTCCAGCGCCTCCGCGTGGCGCGACTCCAGCGCGCGCACTCTCTCGGCCGCGGCGCTCTCCTCCCCGGGACGAGGACTCCACAGACGTCCGTCGAGGGAGTCCGCCCACGGCCTCCAGTCCGGAACGCCCTTGTCCTCGCACAACACGTCGAAGAGCGCGTCGCGCAACAGCCAGGCATGGTTCCGCTCGCGGAAGACGCTCAAACGGTCCAACAGGGCACGCACCGCGGCGGATGGATTCGGCTCCGCGCGTTGACGGCGGAAGGACGCCCACGCCTCGTCGAGCGCCGTGAGCTGCGCATGAAAGGCCCATCGGTAGCGCTCACCAGGACTCGCCGAACGCGAGCGTCCTTCCGCGAGCGCCGCCACGCGCCCTCGGGGCAACAGCGCGCCCCACGCCTCGTCCTCCAACCGAGGCAGGGCCACGTTGAGGACATTGCGCGAGAAGAGCGTCCCGTCATACGGCGAGGCATTCGCCTCCGTCGTCTGTCCCTGCGGCCCCAGTTGGATGCCGGTGAACCCCAGCGTGTGCGCCGCTTCCAGGAAGCCGGCCGCGCCCTCCGTGTAGGGCGAGCCCCGGCCCAGGTCCTCGGTGGGCACGCTGGGAAAGCTGGCGTCCTGGATGCTCAGCACCAGGTTGCGGACATCGAGCGTGGCCAGGGCTTGGGTGACGAGTCGATGGTGGTCTTCAGGCAGCGAGGCTCGGGACATGGCGGCTGACCACCGACCCTAGGGGCCTGGAGCGCACTCGCCAACCCTCCTCTCGCGCCGACGTTCAACATCCGTCCGAGCCGGACACTCTGGGAGACATCGTCAACACCCCAGGCCTCACTTCTGTGGGGCTTGGGGCGCGGGACGCGGCGAGCCACCGCCCCCGGGATGCGGCCGCGCGCCACCGTCCGGAGCGGCTCGGGAACGGAAGACCTTGCGCAACTTCCGCCCCAACCACGTCCGCGTGTCCACCAGGATTTCGTACACCGTGGGAATCACCAACAGTGTCAGCAGCGTGGACGTAATCGTTCCGCCAATCACCGCGCGGCCCAGCGGCGCCCGGAAATCGCCGCCCTCACCCGAGCCGATGGCCACGGGAATCATGCCCGCCACCAACGCGAAGGTCGTCATGATGATGGGGCGCAAGCGGATGCGGCCCGCCTCGATGAGCGCCTCTCGCAGCGGCATCCCCTTCTCGTGAGACCACTTCGCGAAGTCGATGAGGAGGATGGCGTTCTTCGCCACGATTCCCATCAACAGGATGACGCCGATGAGGCTCATGATGTTGAGCGTGTCCCCGGTGATGAGCAGCGCCAGCACCACGCCGATGAGCGACAGCGGCAGCGAGATGAGGATGGCCAAGGGGTCCAGGAACGAGCCGAACTGGATGACCAGGATGAGGTACATCAACAGCACCGCGACCCCCAACGCGAGGAACACCCGCGAGAAGACCTCCTCCTGGTCCGCGGACTCGCCGCCCGTCGTCAGCGTGTAGCCCGCGGGGAGCTCCACCGCGCCCAGCCGCGCCTGGATGTCCCGCATCACCTCCGTCAGCGAGCGCCCCTGCACGTTCGCCTGCACGTTGATGACCCGCTCGCGGTCCAGGTGTGTGATTTGCGCGGGGCCGAGCGACTGGCGGATGTCCGCCACTTGTCCCAGGGGAATGAGTTGGGGCACTCCCCGCGGACTCGCGCCCTGGAGGATGGGCAGACGCGCGAGGTCGTCCGGGTTGTCTCGGGCCTCGGGCGCCAGGCGCACCATGACGTCTCGAGTCTCGCCCGTGGGGTCCACCCAATCCCCCACGTCGAGCCCCGCGAAGGCCGGCCGCAGCACCTGGGCCACGTGTCCCACCGTCACCCCGAGCTGCCCCGCGAGGCCCCGGTTCAAGTCCACCTCCAGCTCCGGCTTCTGCCCGCGCGTCGAGAGGCCCACGTCCACCGCGCCGGGCACCTGCTCCACCTCATGCTGGACCCGCCGCGCCAGCTCCGTCAGCGTCTTCTGGTCCGAGCCGCGCAGCTCCAATTGAATCTGCTTGAACGCACCTCCAAACCCCGAGGTGAAGACGGAGACCTTCGCGCCGCCGATGCGCGCCAGCTCCTGGCGCAGGGTGCTGCCCAATGAATCCTGGCTCACCTTCCGGTCCGCCTTGGGCTTGAGCCGCACGTACACCAACGCCTGGTCCACACCGGGCGCGCTCAAGGGCAGCGGCACCCCGATGGTGCTGTACGTATACGCGACCTCGGGATGTGCCCGAGCCACCCGCGTCACCTCCTCCACCTTGCGCCGCGTGTACTCCAGGCTGGAGCCCGGTGGCGTCTCCACCAACAGCTCCACCTCCGAGCGGTCGCTCACGGGGACAAACCCCGCGCCGCCCACCGTCCCCTGGAGCGCCAGCGCCCCCACGAGCGAGCCCACCGCCACCAGCACCATGGCGAGCCGGTGGTCCAGCGCCCAGGCGATGACACCCTTGTACCGGTCCGCCTGCCGGTCGAACCACGTGTTGAAGCGCGAGAGGACACGCGAGATGAAGCCGCGCCTTGCGCCCTGCTCCACCTGTGGGTCCGCCCAGTACGCGCTGAGCATCGGGTCCAGCGAGAAGGAGACGAACAGCGACACCAGCACCGCGCAGGCGATGGTGAGGGCGAAGGGTTTGAACCACTGTCCCGCCATGCCGTACATGAAGGCCACCGGGACGAAGACGGCGACGATGGAGAACGTGGTCGCCGACACCGCGAGCCCGATTTCCGAGGTGCCCTCGCGCGACGCCGTGTAGTGGTCCTTCCCCATCTCGATGTGGCGGACGATGTTCTCGCGCACCACGATGGCGTCGTCGATGAGGATGCCGATGGCGAGCGTCAGGCCCAACAGCGACATCGTGTTGAGCGTGAAGCCGAAGGCCCAGACGCTGATGAACGCCGCGAGCACACTCACCGGCAACGCCAGACCCGTGATGACGGTGGAGCGCCACGAGTTGAGGAAGACGAACACCACCAGCACCGTGAGCAGCGCGCCCTCCACCAGCGCCGACTGCACGTTCTCGACAGCGCTCTGCACCCGAACGCCCGCGTCGCGGACGATGGCCAGCTTCACGCCCGCGGGCAGCTTCTGCTCCAGCGCCGCCACGCGCTCTCGCACGGCGCCGGCGACCTCGGTGGTGCTGTAGCCCTTCGACTTCAGCACGTCGATGCCCACCGCCTGCACGCCGTCGTAGAGCGCCAGCGTGCGAGGCTCCTCGGAGCCCACGAAGACATCCCCCAGTTGTCCCAGCCGGATGACCTGGCCATCACGTGTGGCCACCACCATGTCCTGGAACTCCTCGGGGGTCTCGAGCCGCCCCTTGAGGCGGATGGACTCCTCCTCGAGCGGAGAGTTGATGCGCCCCACGGGCGCGGCCAGGTTCTGCGCTCCCAGCGCCGTCACCACCTCCGCCAGCGAGATGCGCGCGGCCTGCAGCGCCTCCGGCTTGAGCTGCACCGTCATCTCCCGCTCCACGTCGCCCACGACGTTGGCCTGCGCCACGCCCGGGACCGAGCGCAGCTCCCCCACCACCAGCGGGTCCGCCACGCGGGACAGCGCCGCCACGTCGAGCCGCTCCGATGTCAGCGTCAGCGAGACGATGGGCGCATCCGCGGGGTCGAACCGCGTGAGCACCGGCTCCTCCATCTCCCGGGGCAAATCGGCCCGCTTGCTGGAGATGGCATCGCGGATGTCCTGCGAGGCCTCCTGGATGTCCTTCTCGAACTCGAAGAACACCGTGAAGGTGGCCAGGCCGTCCGTCGCGGTGGCCGTCGTCTCCTTCGGGTCCACGCCGCTGATGGCGAAGATGGCGTCCTCGATGGGCTCGACGATTTCGCGCTCCACCGTCTCCGGCGCCGCGCCTGGGTAGACGATGGTGACCGCGATGACCGGCGCCTGGACGTCGGGGAATTCGTCCGTCTCGAGCTGCCACAACGCGACCAGGCCGAAGATGACCAGGGTCACCATCGCGGTGATGGTGACGATGGGACGCTTGATGGCGAAGTCAGAGATGAACACGGGTGTCTCCCTCTCCCGATGAGGAACGAGGCGATGAAGCGCTCAGGGTTTGGGTTGTGGCGATGGTGCGTCCGTCGGGGTGCCGCCATCTCCCGAGGCAGTTCCGCCGCCACCCACGCCGAGCCCACCCGGCGATTCACTCTCTCGAGGTGACTCCACCTTGACGCGTGCACCTTCGCTGACCGCGTCGCGCGCGGAGCCCAGCAACACCACGTCCCCCTCTTGAAGCCCCTGGCGCACCTCCACCCGCTTCTCGACGTCGTCACGCAGGCCCAACTGCACGGGGACTCGCTCCACGCGCTCGTCGCGCACCCGGAGGACCTGGGGCTTTCCTTCCGAATCATCGAGCGCCCCCAGCGGCACGGAGAGCCCTTGCGCCGACTTCGCGGCCACACGCCCCTCCGCGAACAACCCCGCGAGGAGTTGGAGGTCCATGTTGGGAATCGCCACGTAGATGCGCACCTGCCCCGAGCCCGGGTCCACCACCGGGTTGATGTGCTCCACCTTCCCCGTGAAGGAACGGTCTCCGTAACCGGTGACCTTGAACTCCACGGGAGTCCCCACCTTCACCTGGCCCAACTGCGCGGCGGGCACCGAGGCCTCCAGGCGTAACGTGCGCGGGTCCACCACGGTGAACAACGGTGCACCGGGCTGCACGACATCTCCCTCGTTCGCGTGCCGCTCGCTCACCACGCCCGCGATGGGCGCCACCACTCGCGTGCGCCCCAACTGCTCCTGGGCCAGGGCGAGCCGCGAGTACGCCTCCGCGAGCTGCCCCTTCGCCTGCGCCACGGACAGCCGCGACCGCTCGAAGTCGCGCTGGGTGATGACCCCTTCCTTGGCCAGCTTCGCGCTGCGCGCCTCCTCGGACTCCGCCACCTGCAAGGCATTGCGCGCCGTCGCCACCGACGTGCGCGCGGCGATGACCTGGTCTTTCAACGTCGCATCGTCGATGCGCGCGAGGGGCTGGTCCTTCCTCACCACCTGCCCCTGCTGGGCCTGGACGTCGAGGATGGTGCCGCCCACCTGCGCACGCACCGAGGCGGCCGTGCGGGCCTGGAGGGAGCCGGAGATGCCAGGGCCAGAGCGCAGCTCGCCCGGCTGGACGAGCGCCACGTTCTCCCGCCCCAACGTCACCAAGGGCTCCGCGGGCGGCGCCGCCTCGCTCGAGCCCTTCTTGCAACCCGCCAGCGCACAGGCCATCGCCAGCAGCAGACCCCCTGTCCCGCCAGTGGCTGCCCGCCTTGTTCGTTGGGCTCGTCGCACCACGCGCCTCCGTTCTCCGCCAGTCGCTCCCCTGCCCCTGGCGGGCCGGCTAAACGTGGTGTCGACTCCTTGCCTCCGGAAGTCGCCCGTCCCCCTCTCCCCGCCCCAGAAGACAGAGGAGGGCCGGCCGCTCCCGGGAGCCCCGGGCAGCCGGCCTCAGCGAGCGATTGCCTGCGAAGCCGCGCTCAGTGCGGGCCCTGCGTCGCGGCGATGGGGATTTCACTCATCAGCAGCGTACCCAGTAGGAAGTTCGTCGGCAGACCGCAGATGGGTATCAACGAACGCGAAGGACACATCACCTCGCGCCCCCGGGCCCGCGTCGTCTGCGCCCGGCACCGCGCGCCCTGCGTATCCCACTCCGCTTCCACGCTCCACCCCTCGGAGTCGCGCTGCACGCCCGCAGCGTCATACAGATTCACCCACGTCCCATCCACGGTGAAGGACGCGCCATCGCCACAGAAGTCCGCACGCACCATGCGCGTGCAGGACTGGTGCAACTCCCCCAAGTCGCGCCCACCGGCCATGCCACCCCAAGGGCGATAGCCGAAGCGGATGCACTTGGCGATGGCCGCGCCTTCACACGCGAACGTGAACGACTGCGCATCGGTCGTCTTCGAGCCGCCCCCTGGGACACCCTGCCGGTAGTCCCAACGGCCCGCGACGGCAATCGCTCCCAACGTACCGCCCCCATCCGCCGTGCAGATGGGCTTCCAGGCGTCGAGTTCTCGCGAGTAGTAGGAGACGCGGTAGACCCAGATGTCCCCGTTCGCGCCCGTGCCCGGCTGGATGTCGTCCACGCGCAGCGGGACGGTGGTCCCATCGCCCAGCTCCCCGACGAAGCTGGCGCCCAGGAAGTCCATCCCGGACACAGGGCCACTCGCCGACTCGGCGTGGAAGACGCTGCCCTCCAGCCACGTCTGGGTCAGCGCGCTGGCGCGAGGATTCGCCCGGCGCGCGCCGTCGAAACGCACGGCCACCAACATGCCCGACAGGTCCACGCCGTTGAGGTTGCGGCCGTTCAGGTTCCGGCCATTCAGGTTGCGGCCGTTGGGCGCCGACAACTCGGCCACCCGAGTCTCCAGCGTGTCGCGCGCCTCCACCTCCACCGCGCCCTCACACCCCATCAACCCGAGGGCAATGGACATCGCCCCGACCTTCCACCTCGCCACCATGGCACCAAACCTCCTGAGACAACTGACAGCACACAAGGTTCGCAGGGGCTCGCTCGCTCGCAAGCTGGAGTGATGAGCCTTGGACAGTCGCATCGTCCGCGCGGAGGCGCCGTGTCAGGCGCAGAGCACGGACGCGGGGCTCCAACGTTCGATGGACGCGCGGCGCGTCCTGCCTCCGGCGAGACTTCCGTCAGGGCGACGACGGCGGGTCCGCGCACACGCGCAGGCCCATGCCCACGTCCCGCAACGAAGGGTCTGGCAACTCCCGATTCGTCGAACGCGCCGAAGTGGCCGCGAAGCCGAAGCTCCCGCCTCGCGCCACGGCCCGCCCCGGCTCCAACCAGGAACGCGTCCACTCCCAGACGTTGCCCGCCATGTCGTCCACGCCGAACGGACTGCGCGACGCGGGATGGCTGCCCACGACGTCCGGCCCGAAACCACCCGGCTGCTTCCCGTAGGTGCTGTCGATGTTCGCGTCGTCCGGGCCCAGCCGGTCACCATGTGGAAACTCGCGGCCGTCCACGCCTCGCGCCGCGCGCTCCCACTCCAACTCCGAGCACAACCTCGCGCCCGGCACCCGGCCGCTGATGGACAACCAGGATACATATGCCTCTGAGTCACGGAACGACACGCCGCTCACCGGGAACTGGAGCCAGTCCTGCTCCTGACGGCGCGAGCGGCTCGCGTACCGCACCCACTCCCCGGCTCGGGCTTCGTAGCGCACGTCGCCGGGCTGCAAGCGCAGGCGCCACGCTCCATCCACCAGGTCCAGGGCCAGCGCGCCTCCGTAGCCCCCTGTCCCCACGTGCGGCCTGTGCGCGGCGCGCTGGTTGGCGGGGAGGGACTCGAGGAAGACGAGCCAGTCGGAGTACGTCACCTCGTGGCGCGCGATGAGGAAGCCCGGGACCTGCACCGCGTGCTGCGGCACCGCGTTGAAGAACTCCCGGACGCTGGCGTCTGCGGCGCTGCCGAAACGCACCTCGCCGGGCGGGACGAAGACATAGCCGTCGGGAACCGAGCCCTCTCGAGGCAGACGCAATTCCAGACGCCGCGCTTCTCCGCGCCGCAGGAGCAGCGGCTGCGTCACCGGCTCATGGTGAGGGGCTCTCAGGGTGAGGAGATAGGAGCCGGGGGGGACGGTGATGTCCATCCAGGACTCCGACTCGAGCGGCAATGGGTCGCCGGGTTGCTCCTCGCCTTGCGAGTCGCGCGTCACGGGGCGCAGCTCCACCGCGACCTCGTGTGCGGCGACATCCAGCGTGAGACGCGCGGGGGCGGTCCATTGCTTCCAGCGTGTGCCTTGGGTGTCGTAGAGCCGGAGGCGTTGCAGGAGCGGGGGCAAGGTGGCCAGCTCCCCATCCTGCTCCGCCCACAGGGCACGCTCGTAGAGGAAGTCCGCGAGTGCGTCGCGCACCTCGGGCCGCTCGGGAGCCAACGCCAGGGCTCGCTCGAGGCGGCCCGCGACTCCGTCGAAGCGGTGGCGGACCTGGGAGGCCCGCGTGACGCTCTTGCCCCACAGCCGGTCCGCGTCGCTCTTCTGGCCACTGCCGTAGAGACGGAAGGCCTCGGCGCGCTCGGAGAGGAGCAGGTCCTTGGCCTGCAACGCCGAGGCGAGGGAGTGATGCGCGTCCTCGAGCTCCGCGCGCACCAGACGCTCCAGGCTCCAGCGCTCGCGCAGCTTCAGCCCGCCGTAGACGAGACCGAGTGACACGAGGAAGCCCACGACCAGGGCGTGGCGGAGGCCTCGGCTGCGCACGAGGGTTCGGCGCGAGGCGCGCAGGAAGTCCTGCTCGCGGCGGGTGAGTTCTCCGGCGTCCAGCACCGCGGCCTCGGCGAGCTGGCGAGGGCCCCAGAGGAGCTCTCGTGAGTGGTGGTGCTTCTCCCAGTTCGCGGCGGCGGTCTCGAGCAGGGCCTGGACCTCGCGACGCTCGGCGGCCTCCGCGAGCCAGTGCGCCAGCGAGCGCCAACCCGAGAGGAGTGCCTCGTGGGCGAGTTCGTAGGACGTTCCTTCCGGGGCCTCGCGAGCCACCAGCAGGCGTGCCCGGACGAGCGCCTCGAGCGCCGCGCGGTAGCGAGGGTCCTCTCCCGCGAGCTCACGGTCCGTCTTGCGGGCGCGGGTGCCGTCGGCGGTGACGAGCCGGAGGAGGACACCTCGGGCCGCCACCCGTTGGTCTGGGAGGAGACGTTCGACCGCCGCATCCGCGTGCCGGGCCAGCGCGCCCGCGACGCCCCCCAGGGAATCGAGCGCGGCCTGGGTAATCACCTGGGCCTTCTCGTCGCGCGCCTCCCAGAGTTCCGCGAGGGCGAATTGGAGCAGCGGGAGACCGCCCTCGGCCGCCGCGGAGACGAGCGCGTCCACGAGGAGCTCCGACTCGAAGCGGACACCCTTCACTCGGGCGGGGCCGGTGACGGCTTCGCGTGTCTCCTCGGGGGAGAGGGCGCGCAGCAGGTACAGCGCCCGAGGCACCTCCGCGCCCAGCCCCGGCACGGTGGTCAGCCGCGTGAGGAAGTCGCTGCGGCTGGAGGCCAGCAGACGCACGCCGCTGGCCCCCTCCGCGAGTCCTCCGAGTGCTTGTCCGGCCAGCGAGGCCTCGGTCGGCTCCGACAGGGTCGCGAGCTCCTCGAGCTGGTCCACGTAGATGAGCAGCCCCTCCTGGGCGCCCAGCCGGGCTCGCAGCCTGCGTGCGAGGCTGGAGGGTTCGGAGCGGAGCGCTTCGGAGAGGGCGTCCTCGTCGATGGACAGGAGGGGCGACAGGACGGCGGAGAGCGCGGCGACGGGCCTGCGGCCGGGCACCAGGCGCACGGTGTGCCAGCGGCGGCTGTCCTCGAGTCCTCCGTCGGCGACGGCGGGGAGGATTCCCGCGAGGCACAGGGAGGACTTGCCCACGCCGGAGTCACCGGTGATGAGGAGGAAGGACTCGGCGCGCAGGCGCTCCAGGACCGCCTGGCTCTCGCGGCGGCGGCCGAAGAAGAGGGCGCGGTGTTCGGCCTCGAAGGCGCGCAGGCCTCGGTAGGGATTGCCTTCGGGGACGAGCGACGCTGAGTCATCTCGGGAGAGGGCTTCGAGCGACTCCAGGAGTTGGGCGGCGGAGGCGAAGCGCGCGGAGGGCTCGCGGTGGAGGCAGCGGTCGATGATGGCGGCGAAGGTGGTGTCGACGTGGGGTGCCACCTGGGCAAGAGGCGGGGCGTCTTGAGTCCGGACCACGTGAGGCAGCTCGCGCCAGACGACATCGCGGTAGGGGCCTCGGCCCGCGCAGAGCTCGTAGAGGACGATGCCCAATGAGTACACGTCGCTGCGGGCAGTGAGCTCCTCTCCGGCCCAGGCCTCGGGAGACATGTAGTAGGGCGTGCCCACGAGGGAGCCCTGGGGCAGCGAGGGCAGGAAGACTCCGTCCAGCGAACGAGGGGAGCCTCGAGGAGAGTCCTCGGGGTCGAGGTCCGCGGGCAGCTCCGGAGGGGGTTGGTTGCGAGGGGGTGATGCGTCCTCCGAACCCGCCGCGTTGTCGAGGAGCTTGGCGAGCCCGAAGTCGAGGAGCTTCACGGTGCCGCCCTCGGTGAGGACGGCGTTGCCGGGTTTGATATCTCGGTGGAGGACACCGCGGCGGTGGGCGGCGCACAGGCCGCGCGCGAGGTCCTGGCCGATGGTGAGGACTTGTTCCCAGCTCACGGGCTTCACGAGCCGGTCGAGGCTCACGCCGCGAATGAATTCGGAGACGAGGTAGGGCTGTTCGTCGAGTTGGCCGACCCGGTAGAGGGTGACGACGTTGGGGTGCTGGATGCGAGCGGCGGCGCGAGCTTCGACGAGGAATCGCGCGAGCGCGTGGGGGCCGAGGGCGGGGATGAACTTCACGGCCACGGGCCGTTCGAGCAGCGTGTCGTGAGCCAGGTACACGCGGCCCGTGCGCCCCCGGCCGATGGGCCGCACGATGCGGTACTCGTCGAACTCCGGGGGCGGAGTCCACGCGTCCGGCTGCGTGGAGGCGGCAGGGGTTCCCACTCCCAGGGCGTATCCACTCCAGCGCGGAACGGCAACCTGCCACCCCGAGGGAACGGTCTCGGGATGGGAGGAGACTGCGGAGAGTGTCCGGCGGTGGGCACTCTTCCGGTACGCAGGCGTCAGCCTTCCTGACCGTCTCGCCTTCGCGCCTTGCTGGGCTTGAGCATGTTTCGGATCTTGTTCTCGAGGTCCTGAGGCAGGCACGGCTTCGCGACGAACTCATCGGCGCCGGCCTGGCGGGCATGCTCCGCGTTGCCGGAGAGAACATGTCCCGACAGGGCCATCACGGGGATATCCCGCGTCCGAGAGTCCTGCTTGATGCGCCGGGTCGCCTCCCAGCCATCCATGATGGGGAGGGACAGGTCCATGAGGATGATATCGGGCTCACTCGACTGGGCCTTCTCCACGGCCTCCGCGCCATCCTTCGCCGTCTCGACCTCGAAGCCGACGAACTCCAGGTACTCCGCATACATCTCGCGGGCATCATCGAAGTCATCGACCACGAGGACCCGTTTGCGGCCGGTCTGTGGGTCGACCGACGTTTCGGCCGACTCCAAGGCATCTGCTGTGTGGGTGGCCGTTCGCTTCATTGAACAGACGCCTCTCGTGTGGGGAAACGAAGGCACACAATCTATGCATGCCCTCTCTGTCGTGCCCACCCCACCCCGCCCCATGAGGCTGCCTTCCACCGTTCAATGGAGAACGGTGGGCTTTAGAGGGACCGCTGTCCGCCCCCAGCAGGGTGGCGCTTGGCCCCGTTCATTCGTTCGAGACGTAGACTTGAGTGGGTATCATGGCGGCTGACTTATGTTCGTAGGTCACCAGGAAGAGTTTGCCTGACTTGGACATTCCAAGGACACGCCCAGAAGGCCTCTCCTCTGGGGACTGAGAACGCAACAGTCCGCCCATCTGCTCCCATCTCCCATCCCGCAGTCGGCGGACATACAGGGTGTCAGGCTGACCCTGGCTCTCGGCTTCGCTGATCACGACAACGGGCATTCCCATGGAGTCGAAGACGAGTTGCCCCACTTCGGCATTCGGGCCTCCAGGGAAAACGCTTTCCAGTATCGGGCCCATGCGAGACCAAGCCCCACCCTCTTCTCTCCAGAGCTCAATCTCCTGCCCATAACTCACGGCATGAAGAAGTCGTCCTTCCCTGTCCACGTTCCATCTTCCCCCCAGGGTCAGGAACTTTGGAGAGATGGCTTTCCAGGCCCCCGCGTCCCTCCGCTGAATACGAACAGACTCAAGATTGTAGTCTCTGCCTTCACCCCAAATGAGAAAGGGATTCTTGGCGCTGTGGAGCAGCAGATGCACCCCCCTCAACGTATAGGGAGCGTCGATTTGAACTCCCGTATCAAGGGTGTCCCACTGGCCGTTCTGCCACTGCCACATCACAAGCCGATATTGGCCCTCAATCAGTGTCACTCCACCGACGAGCCATTGACCAGAGCCCTCCATCCCTAGTTCATGAAAGAAAAACTCGCGGTGACCTTGAATCGGGCCTCCCATCGCCCCCCATGCCGCTCCATTCCAGCGACGCACATGAACCGAGGACGACATCAAGTCCCCCCAGGCGACAACAGGTTGCCCGTCAGAATCAAACCTGAGTGCGACTTTCGAGATGTTGGCGAAGGGCGAAGTGGTCTCGCTCCCCCCCAATTGCTCCCACCGCTCTCCAGTCCAACGACGGACATACACTGCAGCTTGCGATGATTCGACCCACGCCACGATGGGACGCCCCTCCGCATCGACCTGCAGGTCCAGGCTGGTTGGCTGCATGTTCCGCGAGTCCGAGAGCAATGGTTCCCCGAGCGGAATGAATCCAGGCACCACCCAGCTCCATTCCTCCGTCTCGGCTCGAAGCACATTGCCCGCCAGGTCCGTCACGGAGGAACCAACGGTCACCTTCCCACGAACATCAACAGGGAACCGGGACGTGGGTTTCACGGTCACCACAGTCCCCTCTGAAGACAAGGACACGTTCGCGGGTGTCAGCTCCGCACCCGCGAATAGCTGAATCGTGCTCGCGTTGACTGTCGTTGGATCCAGCGCCTCCGAAAACACGGCTTGCACCTCGGGGAGCACGGGAACAAAGCGAGCACCCGGCAGGGGCTTGCGTGAGACCCAGGTCGGAGGAGTCCTATCCACCGTGAGCTGACGCGGCTCACTCAGAGCGACCCCAGAATCCAGCACCACGCGTGCGAACAACTCATGCACGCCCTCTTTCAGGTCCTGCGTCTCCATCCGGAATCTGTAGGGAGGGAGCAGGTTCGCGACGACATGACCATTGACCAACAGTTCCACGCTCTGCGTGGCTGGCCTGCTCAACTCAACCGTGACGTCGACAGTGTCCTTCGTGTGCGCCCTCGACAGCCCCAGCCGCACTTGCAAGGCAGGCTCTCCCGCATCGGGCTCTTCGACCACCTGTTGGACTTCGGGAACGTTGATGCAGGCCCCTACGAGGAGCACCACGGCGGGAAGAATGAAGAAAGGAGGGAATCGACGCATGACTTGAGTTCTTCGCAATCGCTGTTCCACCGAGCCGCGAGTCATGGAACCAGCATGACTCCAAGTAGGAGCGGCTCCTGAGCAGGAGCGCGTGAGGCGCAAGTATCCCGCCTCTGGACCCATGTCCCCCCACCAGGACTACGATGGCGGCTCCTCAACGTGCCCTCAAAAACACCAACGCCCCCGTGGGGACATCCACGAGGGCGCGGTCTTGCTCCGTCGAAGCGGTCTCAGCACCGCTTCATTTGATGCTCACCGAGTTACGGCCCCGGCGGAGTCGGCGTAATCGGAGCAGGCTGGATCGCAACATTCGAGACAGACAGGTCCGAAACGATGGGCTGCCCCCAAATGCTCTCGTAGGTGCCACTGACGCCGCTGATGGGCAGCTTGGAGAACTTCACCACAAGCCGAACGCTGGCGGGATTCAGGGCAGGATAGGCACCGGCCGGGACGGGGCCGCTATTGGGCAGCGCTGCGTATCTGAACGAGTAGCGCGAGGAGATGAAGGACCTACCAATCCCAAAGACAGGCTGCTCAGGATTGCCATTGTTCGTCACATAAGGGGAGGTCGGCTCATCCAGAGAGAGCACGTAGCCAGTGGAGCTCCCCTCTTGGCCCGCCACGAGGGTTTCGGAGCCAGGAGTGAGGTCGGTTCCCCCGATGAACACCTCCACGACGTCCCCTTCAGCCGGGAGCGCGAGCGGAGCACTGAAGTTGATGTAGATCATCTCGCCCAGGTTGATCTGCGGGATGACGGTAGCAGGCGAAGTCTCCTGATAGCGCGCCTCCGCGATGGTGACGGGAACCACGGCCCCCGGATCTCCACCGTAGAAAGTGCCCTTGTCCGCGTAGAGTTCGCCCGTCTCCACGGAGACGGCGCGCACTTCGATGTTGTACTCCTTGCCTACCTGCACCACGCCAGTGCCGGGAGTGATGGTGGCACTGTAGCCACCGTTGCCCAGAGCCACCGTGACAGGCAGCGACTCCTTGGCGTACTCATCCGTCAGGCGCGCCATCAGCGAGCCCTGCTGCACAGGCTGGTTGAAATACAGGTAGATGGGCTCGCCCGGGCGAACCATGTTGCGCAGCGGTTCAATGGGGTTGGCCGCCGTCGGAATCGGAGTCGTCGGCCGCAACGTCGCCACGTTGGTGGCTTCGACCGTCAGCGCCGCGCCCGTCGGCCGCGAGGCCGGCAGGTTGAGCAGACGCGTCGTGCCCTGGGCGACCACTTCCGACGCCGTGTACGACGCCACGTAGCCGTTGCTCTCCGGCACGCCGTCGCCATTGGCGTCCACCGCGGACACCCACAGGCGGTAGCGGCTGGTCACGTTGCCCGTGTAGCGCACCAGCTCCTGCGCGCTGGGGATGTTCTGGAACACCAGCACGCCCTGGTCGTCGGACGTCGCCTCAACCGTCACCGTGCTCACGATGTTCAGGTTGATGTCGTTGTTGTTCAGCGCGATGTTGCCCGCGGGCGTGGCCTCGAGCGTCGCACGCACGTTCGCGGCGGGGCGGCCCTGCGGGGTCACCAGCAGGAAGCGCAGCGTGCCATCCAGCCGCGTCAGCGTCACGGGGCCAAAGCTCACGTTGGCGTTGTTCAGGGGCACATTGCCCGCCTGCGCGGGAATCGTCGCCGTGGCGCGCAGCGTCGCGTAGTTCGCCTTCCCGAACGTCAGCAGCACCTGGGAGCCGGCCGGGACATCCTTGAACGTGAAGTTGCCCTTGGCGTCGGTCGTGGCCGAGAGCGGCGTCGGCGAGCTGCCGATGGTGATCTCCACCGTCGCCTCGGTCAACGGCTTGAGGTCCGACGTCAGGACCTGGCCCGACACGGTCCCCTTCGGCGTCGCCGGCACCACCACCGTGACGTTGTCCGGCTCGCGAACGCCGTCGGCGATTCCATCGCCATTCTCGTCCTTGAAATCGTCCCCGCACCCCAGCGCCAGGAACGGCACCACGGCCATGACCAGATGCTTCTTCATCTTCCCCACCTTGAAAAGAATTGCTTTGGCTCTCACGCCCCAACACATGAAAGAGCGCGGGCGGACACTCTCCGACCCTGCCCCTCTACGTCAAGCAGGCGACAGTCTCCTCAACGCCCTCCTCGAGACCTCTTCGCCCTGACGTTGATCACAACACATCCTCCCATAGTCTGACACTCGCACGGGTCTTCCACGACCCTCCCGGGTCAAACACCTTCGTGACATGCACACGCATGCAAGGCTCGACTGCTACGGTGCGCGCCATGATGGATGTGAATGAGCCATGTCTCGGCTGTGCCATCGCGCGCGGCGAGCACCGCCCCGTGGGGGGCATCATCGCCCGGGCACCCGGACTCGTCCTGCACGGTGTCGCCGGGCCCAGCCCCGTTCCCGGCTGGGTCGTCATCTCTAGCGAGCAACACGCTCGGGCCTGGTACGAGCTCGACGAAGCCACCGCCCGCGAGCTGGGAGGCTTCGCCGCGAGGATCATGCGCGCCCAACGCGAGGTCCTCGGCGCCGAGCACGCCTACGCCTTCGCCATCGGTGATGTGCTGCGCCACTGCCATCTGCACCTGGTGCCTCGCTACCGCGAGACGCCCCAGCGCCTCTGGGGCCGCGCCGTGTTCGACGCGCCCCCCGCGGATCACCTCCCTGCCGAGGCGCTGGAGGCCGCGGCACGCAAGCTCGCCGCCGCACTGAAGGACTGAGGCCCCTTCCCCAGGCCTCGTGGTAGACCCGCCACCTCCCTCCTCTCGAGAGAGGTACCTCCGTGTCGTCCGAGTCCCGCAACCGCGTCCTCGAGAAGATGCTCGAGCGGCTCTATGCCGCGCTCGCTTCCGGACCGAGCCTCAACTGCCGTCCCCACCACAGCCGCCAGCGTCTGGACCTCTCCACGCTGACCCGCCTGGACGGCACCCCTCCCCACGCGGTGCTGGCCGCCCTCCTCGGCGACAAGGCCCAGGTCCGGCTCTCGGTGAAGCCTCCCGAGACCTCCCGGCCCCCTCCGCGCAACGGCCCCAGCACCCCCTCCGACGACACCGCCCTCCTCGAGGACGCCGAGTCTCCATCCGCCGCCGAGGGCGCTGCGCCCCGGACTCGCGCCGAAGAGGAACAACAGGCCCTGTTGCGCAAGCTCGCCGCCATCGTCGAGGACGCGCGCATCTTCGAACAGGACACGGGCGCGCATGTCCTTCACATCGGCTTCCCCTTGCTGCACCTCCCCCCGAACCCCAAGGACAAGCGAGGCTTTGGCACCCGGCGCGTGCTCGCCCCCATCGCCTTCGTCCCCGTGCGCATCACCGTAAAGAAGGGGCGCTCGCCCGCCGTGGAGCTCGAGGGCGCCGAGGATGGTGTGGACCGCGTCGCCCCCAACACCGCGCTGCTCGCGTGGCTGGAACAACAGACGGGCCAACGCTTCAGCAACCTCTTCGCGGATGAGACCGGCGCGGAGCCATGGCGCGAGGTCCAGGAACTGGTGGCCCTGGTCGCCAAGGCCCTGGAGCTGCCCGCCCCCGCGCTATTCACCGCCGAGACGCTCCTGTCCCCCGTCCCTCGCACCGACGAGGACGGTGAGACGCGGGCCTCCATCCTCCCCAGCGCCGTGCTCGGCCTGTATCCGCTGTCCAATCAAAGCCTCGTGGATGACATGCGCGCTCTCGTGGACGGAGAGCCCATCTCCGGCCCCCTGGAGAGCTTCCTTCGCGTGGACGTCTCGCTCGGACAATCCGCCCACTCAGGTGGCGGAGAGCGGAACCTGGAGGGACTCAAGCGCGCCGCCGAGGAGCGCCTCGTCTCCATCGCCGACCCCTGTCAGGCCCGCGCGGTGCGCCTGGCTCGCAGCAGCCGCGGACTCGTCGTCCACGGCCCTCCCGGCACTGGCAAATCACAAACCATCGCCAATGCCATCGGCGACCATCTCGCGCGGGGCGAGCGCGTGCTGTTCGTCTGTGACAAGCGCACCGCGCTCGACGTCGTGAAACACCGCCTGGACCACCTGGGCCTGGGCAGCCTGTGTGCCGTCGTCCACGACGCCCAACGGGACCAGCGCGACCTGTACATGGGCATCCGCGAGCAGCTCGACACGCTGCCCGAGGCCCGTACGAACGCCGCCATCACGAAGGAGCTCGCTCGCGTGGACGAGGAGCTCCAGACACTCCACGACGAACTCACCACCGCCGAGCGCGCCCTCTCCGAGCGCCCCTCCGGAGACACCGCGCCGTCCTTCCATGAGCTGGTGGGCCAATGGCTCTCACTCGATGCCCCCGCCGAGCTCGCCCCCGCCACGGCGTCCCTCTCCTCCGCGCGACTGGCGGACGTCGCGCCTCGTGAACGGGAGACACGCGAGGCCCTGGAGCGCGCCCTCAAGGAGAGCTACCCGGACAATCCCTGGCGCGACACGCTGGGCGTGGACCTGTCCACCTATCTGACCACGCCCCTGGGCACATACCGTGAGCGATTGAACGCCGCCGTCGACGCGGCTCGCGATGCGGACACCACCGCCTCGCCAGACATCCCCACCTTCGGCGCCGAGCCCGAGGCCGAAGGCGCCGCACGTGCCACGTTCGCCGAGCAACTCGCCTCCGTCTTCGACACCACGAGCCCTGAATCCCTCGCACGCTGGGGCGCGGCCTCCGTGGACTCCGTGCGGACCGCGAAGGCCCAACTCGAGAGCCTCTCGCCTCAGGTGAAGGTGCTCTCCGAAGGCCCCCTCGACACGGAGCTCGCGCTGCTCCACCGCGAACAGCCCCAGGCCCTGGGCGCACTGTCCACGGCGCTCGCCGCGCTGAGCGCGTACCTGGGCATCGCCAGCAAGTGGTACGCCTTCTTCTGCTTCGCCCGGAAGGCGGGCGCTCGCAAGGTGCTCCAGCAGTTCGGCCTCACCCTCGGCGCACTCGCCGCGGAGCGCGTCAGCCGCTTCCTCACGGGAGCCCGTGCACGCGCGCTCCTCGGTGAGTTCCATCGCGCCACGCTGGCCCCTGGCTCCTCCTCCACGAGCCTCCCCGACGAGACTCTCTCCCGAGACTTGCGCGCCCATGGCGCCCTCTTCGACGTGCTCGACACACTGCACGGCACACCCCTGCTCGCCTCGTGCCGTGATGCCGTGCGACGCGCGTTGACGGGTGACACCGCCGCTCGAGCCTCGCTGCTCTCGGGCCTGCGAAAGTCCCCCGCGCGTGGCTCCGCGGTGGCCCGGTTGGAGAAGCACCTCACCGAGACGGGGCTGTTCTCCGCCGCATGGCTCGACACCCGCTCACGCGAGCTGCGCGCCGGGGGACACCTGGCCCCAATGGCCACCTCGCTCCAGGCGCGGCTGTCCACGGTGGAGGGGCTGTTGCGCATGCGGTCGCTGCTGTCCGCCATGCCCCCCGCGCTGTCGACGGCGGTGGAATCCCTGGCACGCCAGGGCGTGAACGTGGAGACAGGTTGGACCGCCGTCCTCAAGTCCACGCTCGCGGCCGAGGTCTCCTCGCGCCTGCGTGAGAACTCCGCCCTCCAGCACATCGACGCCGACCGCACCCAGGCCACCCAGTCGCGTTACCGCGTGCTCGAAGAGAAGAAGCGCTCTCTCGTGCGCGACGCCATCCTCCACCGCTGGACTCAACGCCAGCGCGAGCGGCTGCTCGCGGCCACCGGCGGCCGGCTCAACGGCCAAGGCGCGGAGCTGCGCCGCCGGTTGATGCTCCGAGGCGAGCGCGCCATGCGCGTGCGGCAGGTCATCGCCACCGGATTGGACCAGGAAGGCGGAGACCCGCTCTTCGATGCCCGGCCCGTGTGGATGGCCAGCCCCCAGACGGTGGCGCAAATCTTCCCGCGCCGCCCCATCTTCGACGTCGTCATCTTCGACGAGTCCTCCCAGTGCCGGCTCGAGGAAGCCCTGCCCGTCCTCACCCGCGCCCGCCGCGTCGTCATCGCTGGAGACCCGAAGCAGCTCCCACCCACGCGCTTCTTCGAATCCGCCGTGGTGCAGAGCCAGGAAGTCGAAGCCGACACGGAGCAGGGTCTCTTCGAGGACCAGCAGTCGGAGGTGGAGGACCTGCTGTCCGCCGCGCTCAACCTGGACATCGACCAGTGCTACCTGGACGTCCACTACCGCTCGCGGAACGCGGACCTCATCGCCTTCAGCAACGAGCACTTCTACGACAAGCGGCTCCAGGCCATCCCCGCGCATCCCTCACACCGCGCCCCTCACGCCCCGCTGAGCCTGCTGCCCGTGGGCGGCACCTATGAGAAGCGCGTGAATCTCATCGAGGCTCGCGCCGTGGGCCAGCTCGTGAAGGAGCTGCTCGCGCGCCCCGAGCCCCCGTCCATCGGCATCGCCTGCTTCAATCTCTCGCAGCGAGACGCCATCACCGATGTCCTCGACGAGATGGCCGCAGAGGACTCCACCTTCGCCGCCCGGCTCGCGACCGCGCGCACCCGCCGCGGCGCGGGCTCCTTCGAGGGCCTCTTCGTCAAGAACCTGGAGAACGTCCAGGGCGACGAGCGAGACCACCTCATCATCAGCACCACCTACGGGCCGGACCGCCAGGGCCGCTTCTACCGGCGCTTCGGCCCGCTCGGCAGCGCGGGCGGAGGACGGCGCCTCAACGTGCTCGTCACCCGCGCCCGGCAGCAGGTGCATCTGGTCACCTCGATTCCTCGCGACGTGTACACAGCCCTGCCTCCCGTGGAGTCCGGCCGTCAGCCCAACGGCGGCTGGCTGCTCTTCGCCTATCTCCAGTTCGCGGAGAACCTCGCGAACCTCCACGCCCACGCCTCACGCGAACCGAGCACACAGACTCAATCCGCCCCTCGAGAGCTCATCGTCCGAGAGCGGGAGACCGAGGCGGGCTCCACGTTCGCCCGCGCGCTGGCCACACACCTCGCCCAGCGGCACCAGCTCTCCTCCGATGTCCACTGGGGCAATGACGGGTTCTGCGTGGACGTCGCCCTGCACCACCCCACCTCCCCCGGAGACGTCACCGTGGGCCTGCTGTGCGACGGCACTCGCTATCCGAAGGCCGTGGACCGCGTGGAGTGGGACCTGTTCCGCTCCGCCGTGTTGGAGGGCCAGGGCTGGAAGCTCGTGCGGCTCTGGACGCCCCACTTCTTCAGGGACCCGGAGGGCGCCACCACTCAAGTCCTCCAGACGGTGGGAGACCTGCTCATGCGTCAGGCAGCGCCTCCCCAAGGCATGGATTCATCCAAGCCACGCGTCATGCACTGAGCGGGAGATTCAGGGCGTCTTCGGCGATTGCTCCGGCGACAGCCACAAGACGCCCAGTTCCAACTCCAGCGCCTCGAAGGGCTCGGCACGCACCCGCTCGTCTCCACTGTACGTGCCGAGCTCCACCCATTGGCCTCCCGATAGCCGGAACACCTCCAGCGTCCGCGCATTCGGGTTCACCAGCCAGATGTGTTCCACTCCTTCCCGGGCGTAGATGCGCTTCTTCTTCACCCGGTCCACCACTTCGGTGGATGGAGATAGCACCTCGCAGACCCAGTCCGGAGCCAGGGTGAAATACGGCTCGGGCGGTACCTCCGGCAGCCGCTCCCGGCGCCATCCCGCCAGGTCGGGTACCAGCACATCCCGGCCGAAATGCAGCTCCGGCTCAACCACGAGTTGCCACCCGCCCGGCCCCCCTCGCCCTCTCTCGAACGGACCGTAGAGTTCCCCCTGCAAGCGAGAGTTCGCTATCGCATGAGGGTTCGCCGGCCTTGGCATCACGACGAGCTCCCCGTCGATGATCTGCCCGACCACATGCTCCGGCAGTGCGAGCAGGTCCTCATACGTCGCCGGGCGCTTCGGTCCCTCTCCCACGGCCTCGCTCCTCTCTGCTCCGACGTCCCATCCCTCTGTCCCCAACATCCCGCCGCCTCCCGAAGTGGAACCCCACCCTCTACCGCGTGTCCACTCCTTCCTACCTCCAGGGTCTGACAAAAGACGGCCCACCCAAAGGCCCCCATGGACCTGACATTCCAGAGGAGGAAGAATGTCACCGTCCCATGCTTCCTTTTCGCTCTGGCCTCCTCGCCCTGCTTCTTCTCCTCCTGTCCGCGCCGCCCGCGTTCGCGGACAACAACGCCGACGAGGCCGACATCGCCTTCGAGCTGGGCAATGACGCCTACGCCAAGGGCCAATACACAGAGGCCCTGCGCTCGTACTTCACGAGCTACCGGCTGGTGCCCAACCGCAACGTCCTCTTCAACATCGCCCGCTGCTTCGAGGCGCTGGGCAAGTTCAACGAGGCGTACCGCTACTACAACGACCTGCTCACCGAGGACCTCCCCACCGAGGACGCCGCGGAGGTCTCACGCTCGCTCGACCGGTTGCGCCCCAAGGTCGCGCTCGTCAAGGTCACCACCGTCCCCAAGGGCGCGGACGTCTACATCGACCGCATGGACCTGGGCAGCCGGGGGCGCTCGCCCCAGACGCTCGCGCTGTCCCCGGGCCGTCACAAAATCATGGTGAAGAAGGACGGCTACCGCCCCGCGGAGGCCACCATCACCCTGGCTCGCGGCAAGGAGACCGAGCAGCCCTTCGACCTGTTCCTCATCACCGGCGGCGTGGAGCTCACCGGCACCCCCGAGGGCGCCGAGGTTCGCGATGCCCCCAACGGCCCCGTCATCACCCGGCTCCCCGGCCGCGCCCGCCTGCCCCCCGGCCAGCGCATCCTCTACGTGCGCGCCCCAGGCTACGCCCCCGGCCAGTACGTCGTGGACGTGCCCGCCGATGGCAGCGTGCCGCTCTCCGTCTCCCTGCGTGTCCAGGACCGTCCCTCCGGCCGGCTCGTCGTCACCGCCAACCGCGATGGCGCCACCGTGCGCGTGGACGGCAAGCCCGCGGGCTTCACCCCCACCGTCGTCACCCTCCCCGAAGGTGAACACGAGCTGGAGGTCGAAAGCCGCGAGGTGCGCCCGCTGCGCCAGAAGGTCACCGTCGTCGCGGACGAAGAGGTGAAGCTCCACGCGGAGCTGCGCTACGCACCACCGCCCGTCCGCGCCGCGTCCAAGAGCCTGGTCGCCGTCGACGACGCGCCCGCCTCCACCACCGTGCTCACCCAGGAGGAACTGCGCGCGTTCGGCTGGCGCACCCTGGCCGAGGCGCTCGCGGGCGTGCGCGGCTTCTTCCTCACCGACGACCGCACGTACACCTATCTGGGCGTGCGCGGATTCTCGCCGCCGGGCGACCTCAACACCCGCGTCAGCATCCTCTGGGACGGCCACTCGATGAACGACGTGTGGGCCGGCCAGGGCTTCGCCGCCCACGACTTCAACGTGGACCTGCTTGAAATCGAGCGCATCGAAGTCGTGCGCGGCCCGGGCAGCTCCCTCTACGGCACCGGCGCCTTCTTCGCCGTCATCAACGTGGTGCCGCGCGAGTCGTTGGGACCAGACAAGCACCTGGAGGTCACCGGCGCGGTGGGCGCGCTGGGCACCACACGCGCGCACGCCACCGCGTCGTGGGAGAGCGGCAACCGCTCCGTGCTGGTGAGCGCCGCGGCCCTCACGGCCTCCGGCGCGGACACCACCCGGCTCCTCACGGACCAGAACCAGGAGCACCTGGTGAAGGGCCTGGACTCGGAGCGCGCCGCCACCGGCACATTCCGCGCCCGCGTGGGGGACTTCGCCTTCCAGGGCATCCTCAACGTCCGCTCCAAGGAGCTTCCCACCGCGCCCTACAACACCCTGCCCGGCGCCGAGGGCAACAAGGTGAAGGACCTGCGCTTCTTCCTCGAGGCCCGCTACGAGCGCGAGTTCTCCGAGCGCTTCAGCCTCTCCGCGCGCAGCGCGTTCGACCTCAGCCGCTACGACGGCATCTACGTGTATCCGGAGGCCGCCGGTGGCCCTCGCGAGGAAGGCGGTGACGCGGACTGGGCCAGCGGAGAGCTCCGCGCGCGCGTGGGCATCTTCGAGGGCAACCGCCTCACGCTGGGCGTGGAGGCCCAGGGCCAGCTTCGCGTGTGGCAGACCGCGGGCAGGACTCCGCTCGAGACCAAGGCGCGAACCTTGTTGTCCGCCTACCTGCTCGATGAGTGGCAGCTCCACCCGCGGCTGAGCGTCTCCGCCGGGTTGCGCCTGGACAAGTACCTGGACCTGGACACCACGCCCATCACGCCGCGCATCGCGCTCATCGCCCGGCCCTATGACGCGGGCCTCACCAAGTTCGTCGCGGGCAACGCCTTCCGCGCGCCCAACGTCTACGAGCTGTTCTACGCCGACGGCATCACCCAGGCCGCGCCCGACAAGCTCGACCCGGAGACCATCACCACCTTCGAGCTGGAGCACTCGCACGACCTGACGGACGAGCTGCGCCTCACCGTGGCCGGCTACCACAACCGCATCTCCAAGCTGGTGCAGCTGCGCTCGGAGCCGACCCCGTCGGGCCAGTGCGGCTCCGCGGCGTGCCTCGTCTTCGCCAACGACAGCGGCACCACGCTGGCGTGGGGCGCCGAGGCGGGCGTGCACTGGCAGCCCGGGCGCTACCTGCTGGTGGACATGAGCTACTCGTACGTGAAGCTGCGCAACGCCTCGGACGAGGTGGCCTCCGCCTCACCCGCGCACCTGGTCTCCGGACGGCTGCTGATGCCCATCGGCAACGGCGACATGCGCTTCGCGACGCAGGCCACCTACCAGAGCGCGCGTCCCACCGGACAGGGCGGCGCCGACAGCGGAGAGGCCCTGCTCGTCAGCTTCGGGCTCTCCGGCGACTACGGCCCGCTGCGCTACTTCGCGGGCGTGCACAACCTGCTCGACGCCAACTACCGGATTCCCGTCTCGGACGAGAACTCCATCGCGCCGGTGCCGCAGTACGGCCGCACCTTCACCCTCCAGCTCACCGGCACGTTCTGATTGATGAGCACCTCCACCCCGCCTCCCGAACTCGAGCTCACCTTCATCCAACCCGGCCACGCGCTCTACGCCGCGGAGGTGGAGCTGCGCTTCCGCGTCCTGCGCGAGCCCTTGGGCCACACCCGGGAGCAGGTGCTGTTTCCCTTCGAGGCGCAGAGCCTCCACCTGGTCGCGCACCAGGGTGACGAGGTGTTGGGCTGTGTCCTCTTCCATCCCGAGGACAGCCACGGCGGACGCCTCTTCCAGATGGCGGTGACGCCTCGGCTTCAAGGCCAACGGCTGGGCGCGAAACTGGTGCGGACGCTGGAAGCGGAGCTGCGGCGACGCGGTTTCACCCACGTCCACCTTCACGCCCGGCAGACGGTCATCCCCTTCTATGAACGGCTGGGTTATTCCGTGTACGCGGAGCCTTTCATCGACGTGGGACTGCCGCACCGGCACATGGAGAAGTCACTCGGGACGTAGGCGCGGGCCGGGTGCTCACCACCCGACACCGGCGCACGTCCAAGAGCACCCAGGCCGCCCATCGCTCCTTTGCCCCCTGACCTCAACACAGGGGGGATGCTGGTAACCTTTCCGTGAGGTCAGCGGGCCAGCGACATCGAGGAGACACGATGAACGGAACGAACGACGGACGCGCCGCGCCCCCTTCTCACCCCGCTGGCTCCTCGGGTGCTCCGGGAGATGGCGAGTTGGATGAGGAGGAGCCGCGCGCCCCAAGGCGCCCTCCCATCCATGTCCTCGAGGACAACACCCTCCACACCCGGCTGACGCGAGAGCTGGGCGTGCACTATCCGTTCGTCAGCGCCGGCATGGCCTTCGTCGCGCTGCCTCCCCTCGTCATCGCCGTCTCGGAGGCGGGGGGCATCGGCATGTTGGGTTCGGCGCCCGAGCCCGCGCCGTTCCTGCGTGCGCGCCTCCACGCCATCCGCGCGGGGACGCAGCGCCCCTTCGGCGTGAACTTCATCGTCGCGAGCGCACGCGCGGGTGACTTCACCACGCGCGAGCACATTGACACGTGCATCGCCGAGAAGGTCCCCGTGGTCGCCTTCCACTGGGGCCTGCCCCCCGCGGACTGGGTGAAGGACTTGAAGGCCGCGGGCACCAAGGTCTGGGTGCAGGCAGGCTCCGTGGAGTTCGCGCGGGACGCGCTGGCGCTGGGCGTGGATGGGCTCATCGCGCAGGGGCGGCAGGCGGCCGGACACAACCGCGGCACCGTCCCCACGCTGGGGCTGGTGCGGGAGCTGCGCGCGCTGACCGATACGCTTCCGGTCCTCGCCGCGGGCGGCATCGCGGATGGTTTGAGCGCGGCGCGCGCGCTCTATCACGGCGCGGATGGTGTCTGGGTGGGCACGCGCATGGTCGCCTCCGTCGAGGCCTACGCGCACCCGGGCTACAAGCAGCGCCTGGTCGACGGCGACGCGCGGGACTCGGACTTCACCACGCTCTTCGGCCCCGAGTGGGCCGGTGCGCGGCAGCGCGTGCTGCGCAACCGCGTGGTGCGTGAGTGGGCGGGCCGCGAGGCACGTGCGCCGTCGAACCCCTCCGACTCGATTGGAACGACGCGGCTCTACCCGGGGCTCGCGGGAGGAGACGCGCTCTACGCCCTGCCTCGCTTCAGCGCCTTCGTGCCCACGCCCGACACGAAGGGAGACCTGGAGGAGATGGCGCTGCCCGCCAGCGGCTCCAGCATGGCGCGCATCGAGAGCGTGCTGCCCGCGGGCCAAATCGTGGTGGAGATGATGGAGAGCGCCCACCGGCTGCTCGCCAATCCCTACGAGTTGGAGACCGACACGGACGAGAACGACCGCACCTGAGCCGAGCGGCCTGGCGCCCCCCGGGCTTCCTGGAATGGGGTGAAGTCGCCGAGGGAGTTGGAGTAGGAACCCACTCGAGGCGGGTGGGCTCCATGACGATGACAACGACGCGGACGCGATGGCGGCGCGTGGCACTTTCGGGCTGGCTCGTACTGGCGCTGTGCGGCGGCGCGGCGGTGACACGTGCGCTCGCGTCCGAGGTGCGCACGCCCTCGCGGACGTTGTCCGCCGAGGAGCGCATCCTGCTGGGCCGGGCCGCCGCGCAGGCGGAGCCCCACTGGCGCCGGCGTTCGATGCACTCCTTCCCCGGGGACTCCTGGTCCCAGGACGATGACTTCGGCGCCTCCGAGCGAGGCTGGGTGATGCAGGAGGCGAGGCGGCGGGACGTGCCCGTAACGGAGGTGTTCGACGCCATCGACACCGAGCTGCGCTCCGGCCCCGTCACACCTCCGCGCAAGGCCACCGCCAGCCCGTGCAAGCCACGGCCGTTCTACGACTGATGCGCGACTCGCGGCCCAGCCATGGCGGCACCGGGCACGGCCTCGCGCCGACGTGCCGTGAGCCGGCCTCCGCCCGCCCGCGACGGATGTCCGTCCTTCTTCCCATCGCCGTACCCCTCCGCGCATGAAGACCTCGACCCACGGACTGCTTCGCGCCGCCCACCGCGCCGCCTCGCTCACGGGCGTGCGGCTGGCCCTCTTCGGAGCACTCGCGCTCGCCGCGTGCTGGCATCCGCTGTCCCAGGCCGGAGGGCTGAACGACTTCCGCGACTCACACCTGCTCGACTCCTACGAGGACGCGAGCACTCGCAGCGTGACGGACTACGGGCAGCTTCCCCTGTGGAACCCGTGGTCCTGCGGAGGCCAGTACGCGCTGGGCAGTCCCCAGACGCGCTCCTTCGCCCCCACCCTGGTCCTGTCTTCGCTCGTGGGCGCGCGGCGCGCGGAGCCGCTGCTGCTGTGGACCTTCCTCGTCCTCGGCATGGAGGGCTTCTTCCGCTACGCGCGCCGCCGCGTGGGCTCGGCGCTGGGTGCCCTGGGCGGCGCGCCGCTCTTCGGACTCATCAGCTTCACCGCGCTGTCCTGGTCCATCGGCTGGCTCAACTTCGCGGGCTTCCTCCTGCTGCCGTGGCTCCTGCTGGGCACGCGGCTGGCCACGCTCGGCAAGCTGTCGGGCGCGGCCCTCGTCGGCGGCGTCTTCGCGCTGCTGCTCGGGTTCGGCGGCACGTACCCCGTGCCCATGTACGCCCTGTTCGTCGCGCTGGAGACGGGCCGCACCCTCTTCTCCTTGCGCGGCAAGCCCCAGCGCCTCCGGGCCTTGGGGTCCCTGGGCCTCACCGCGTGCTTCACCCTGGCCGCGTGTGCGTTCCGTCTCTGGCCGCTGGTGGAGACCATGCGCTCGGCGCCGCGCATCATGGCCGGCACTCCGGGCAAGCCCCTGGGCCTGCTCGTCGAGATGCTGCTCCAGCTCCCCTCGCGGTCCGGTTACAGCGACCCGGGGAACTTCTACTTCGCCCCCGTGGCCCTGGTCCTCGTCCTCCCCGCGCTCGCGTTCGCCCGGCGCCGCGCCCTGTTCCCCGCCATCGTCGCCGTGCTGTCCGCGTGGATGGCGGCGGGCTACACCGTCAGCCCCTCGCTGTTCGCCGGACTGCGCCAGCTCCCCATCTTCGGCACGTTCCGCTACCCCGAGCGCTTCCTCATCCCCACCGCGTTCTTCCTCGCGGAGCTCGCCGCGCTCGGGCTCGCCGTGCTGCTCGCGCGGACCTGGCGCTCGCCGGCGCGATGGACATGGGCCGCGGTGGCCGCGTGCGCGGTGATGCTCGCGGGCTGGGGCATGCAGCTGCGCGCCTTCGACAACCTCACGCGCTGGGCCCAGATGATTCCCATGCCCGTCGAGAAGGACCAGCCCTTCGCGCAGGCGCGTGGCAATCGCTGGTCCCAGGGACATCTGCTCGCCCTCAACCGCGGCTCCATCGCCTGCTTCGAGGCGTGGCCCGTCCCCATGTCTCCCCGGCTGCGCGGAGACCTGGGCCAGGAGGAATATCTCGAGGACTCCGGCTCCGGCACCGCGCGCCGCGTGGAGTGGACCCCCAACCGGCTCACCATCGACGTGGACGCCACACGCCCCGCCGTGTTGCTCGTGAACCAGAACTGGCACCCCGGCTGGAAGTCCTCCCAGGGCGAGGTCGTCTCACGCGAGGGGTTGCTCGCGGTCCAGGTGCCCGAAGGCAGACACCAGGTGGTGCTGAGCTTCCTGCCTCGCTCGGGCATTGGCGGCATGGCGGTGTCCGCGCTCGCGTGGGTGGCGTTGGGCTTTCTCGTGTGGCGTGAGCGCCGGGGACAGCGGATGCCCGCGCCCGCCGCGCTCGGCGTGATGGCCGTGCCGCTGGTGACGTGGGGACTGCTCTTCGCGCTCTGGCCCGAGCCCGTGGCCCAGCCCAACCTCCGCAACGCGAACGGCACCCCCCTGACGGTGGCGGAGCTCCCCCCCGAGGCCCGGCCCGTCCACGCGCGCTTCGATGTGCCCATCGAGCTGGTCGCGGCGGAGATACCCGACGAGCCCGACGCCGAGGGAATCACGTCCATGGTGCTGTACTGGCGCGTGACGGGGCCGGTGCCTCGCTCCGTGGGCATCTTCGTGCACCTGGTCTCACCCGAAGGCATGCGCCTGGGCGCGGACCACGAGGTGGTGGGGGGCACCTGGTTCTTCTCCGAGGCGCCTCGCGACACGCTGCTGCGCGACGCCTTCTCCGTCTCCACCCGGGGCTGGCGGAACGGGCAATGGACGGCGCTGGTGGGCCTGTGGCACGCGGGAGGCGACCAGTCCCGCGTGGAGCTCCGCGCGGCGGAGGTCCCCGTGACACCAGACGGCCGCGTGCCCGTGGGGGCGTTCACCGTTCCACGGAAGGTCCCAGCCAACGAATCTTCCGTGAACCCGTAGTCATGGGGAGGCATGGAGCCTGGCGCGCCGCGAGACGCACAGGCCCGATGGGGTTATGAAGCGCGCATGCGAATCCTGCACACCATGTTGCGCGTTGGAGACCTGGAGAAGTCGCTCGACTTCTACACGCGGGTCATCGGTATGAAGCTGCTGCGCCGCCACGACTACCCCGACGGCAAGTTCACCCTGGCCTTCGTCGGCTTCGGCCCCGAGGACACCCACCCCGCGCTGGAGCTGACCTACAACTGGGGCGTGGAGAAGTACGAGCTGGGGACGGCCTATGGCCACGTGGCGCTGGGCGTGAAGGACATCCGCGCCACCTGCGACGCGATTCGACAGGCGGGCGGAAAGGTGGTCCGCGAGCCGGGCCCCATGAAGCACGGCACCACCGTCATCGCCTTCGTCGAGGACCCGGACGGCTACCGCGTGGAGCTCATCGAGCAGGGCAGCTGAGCCAGGTCCGTCGGACGCTCGCAACCAGACCTGCGTCCGACAGCCCAAGCCGTTAAGGTGGGGAGGTGACCTCCTTCATCCCTGGCTATGAACCTCCCAGCCGTCCACGCGACGGCGCGATGCTCTTCATCACGCGAGGCATGGACGTGCTCATCCACGAGCACTCGGGCGTCGTCACCGTCCCCACCTGCGCCGCGTACCCGCGGTTCGCCGCCTCCGCCCACTACCTGGGCGCACTCGACGGCGTGGACTGCTACTGCGCCTCACTGCCCCGGGACTTCACCCCTCCCGAGGGCACCTCCGTGGTGGCCGTCCGTTCTCTCTACAAGCGGCTGGACGAAGCACACTTCGCGGTGGCGGGCCGGGCGCTCGCCATCGTGGAGTGGGACCTCCAGCACCGCTTCTGTGGACGCTGCGGACAGCCCACCGAGCTCGTCCCCGGTGAGCGCGCCCGCCGCTGCCCCGTGGACAAGACGCCCTTCTACCCGCGCATCTCCCCCGCGATGATTGTGCTCGTCACCCGGGGCGACACGATGCTGCTCGCGCGAAACCCCGCCTTGCCCGAGCCCATGTTCAGCACCCTGGCCGGCTTCGTCGACACAGGCGAGTCCCTGGAGGAGTGTGTCGCGCGCGAGGTGAAGGAAGAGGTCAACATCGAGGTGAAGAACATCCGCTACTTCGGCTCCCAGCCGTGGCCCTTCGGGCGCTCGCTCATGGTGGGCTTCACCGCCGAGTACGCGGGAGGCGACATCCACGTGGACGGCAAGGAGATCGCCGAGGCCGACTGGTTCCACCCCGACCACATGCCCCGCATCCCGCCGCGGTTGAGCATCGCCCGCCACCTCATCGACGCCTTCGTCGAGCGCGTGAAGGGCTCGCCGTCTCGGAGCTGACAGCCTCGTCGTCCCAGGGGGCCGCGCCGCCAGGCCCCATCGGGTAGTCTGCCCGCACCCCTGGGAGGGAGTACCGGATGAACCGCTTCGCGCTGAGAGACCGCACCGACACACTCGACGCAGAGACTCAGCACGAGGACATCGTCCGCATCCTCGCCACCCAGGAGTTCCCCTGGGACATCGAGCAGGCCCTCAGCTTCGCGCTGTTCCGCACCTACGCGGTGCCCAGCATCGGCGTGCTCCTGTACCAGACGGGTGAGTTCACCCAGCGCACCCAGAAGCGCTACGACGACACCGTGCTCATCCTCGACACCATCCTCGAGCACGGCATCCACAGCCCCGCCGGCAAGAGCGCCTTCCGGCGCATGAACCAGATGCACGGCGCCTATGACATCTCCAACGATGACATGCGCTACGTGCTCTGCACCTTCGTCGTGACACCCGTGCGCTGGGTCGCCGAGTTCGGCTGGCGTCCCTTCACCCCCCACGAGGTGAAGGCGTGGGCCTGTCACTACCGCGAGGTGGGCCGGCACATGGGCATCCAGGGCATCCCCGAGACATACGAAGCCTTCGCCCGGCACATGGATGACTACGAAGCGCGGCACTTCGCCTTCGATGAGCGCAGCCGCGCCGTCGCCGACTCCACGCTCGAGCTGCTCACCACCTTCCCGCCTTCCCACCTCGCGCCCAAGAAGGCCGTGAATCTCTTCGCACGCACGCTCATGGAGGACGCGCTGCTGGACGCGTTCCGCTATGAGCGCCCCTCCGCGCTCAGCCGGAAGGTGTTCCGCTCGGCGCTCCAACTGAGAGGAAAGTTCGTCCGCTACTTCCTGTCACCGCGCGAGACGCCCTATTTCGGACGCTCGCGCCCCAACGTGCGCAGCTATCCCCAGGGCTACCAGGTCGACCAGCTGGGCACCTTCCCCAAGGGCTGTCCCGTCCACCATGCCTCACCGGCCGATGGCGCAGCGGCCCCCGCGCGGCGCGCACACGGCGGCGGCGAGACGTAGCAACGGCCCTGGGGCAGCGGGCCCCAGCGACCCCGCGCAGGCTCGCCCGGCCGCAAGTGCGCCAGATTCCACGCACTTCCCCGCGGGCGGAGGCCCCTATCCCCTCGTTCCGCAACCAAGGAATCCCAGGCCCTCGCCCGAGCGTTTGTTTCAAGACGGGGTCGCGGCTTGACCTCCCGGGCTGACTGGGGTTGAAGCGCCGCTCCCTGTTTCACGAAGAAGCCATGCCCGCCGCGCGTCCCCACATCGAGCCCCGACTCGTTCCCTCCGCGGATTCCGTGGTGGTGAAGGAGATTTATCTCTCGCTCCAGGGCGAGTCCTCGCACGCTGGCCTGCTGTGCGCGTTCATCCGCCTCACCGGCTGCCACCTGCGCTGCACCTACTGCGACAGCGAGTTCGCCTTCCACGGCGGCAAGCGGAGGAAGAACGCGGAGGTCCTCGAGGAGGTGAAGGCCCTGCGCACACCTCGCGTGGAAATCACCGGCGGCGAGCCGCTGCTCCAGCCCGGGGTCTACCCGCTGATGCAGTCGCTGCTCGACGGGGGATACACGGTGCTGCTGGAGACCAGCGGCGCCATCGACGTGCGGCTGGTGCCTCCGGACGTCCACAAAATCGTCGACATGAAGACGCCCTCGTCGGGCGAGTCGTCTCGCAATGACTTGCGAAACTTCACGTCGATGAACGCGCGCGACGAGCTGAAGTTCGTCATCGGCTCACGCGAGGATTACGAGTGGAGCAAGGCGCTCATCACCGAGCACCGGCTGGCCGAGAAGCCCTTCGCGCTGCTGTTCTCCACCGTGTTCGACAAGCTCCACCCGCGCGAGCTCGCCGAGTGGACCGTCGAGGACCGGCTCCCCGTCCGCTTCCAGCTCCAGATGCACAAGTACCTCTGGGACCCCAACGCGCGCGGCGTGTGAAGCGCGTCAGCCCAGATTCGCGGACATGATGGCCCAGGCCACGTAGAGCCCGAAGAGCGCCTCGCCAACGAAGAAGAGCAGGCCCGCGCCCCCGAGCCTCATCCCCAGGCGCACGAAGCGCTGGCCTCCGCGCGAGCTCTTCCTCTGGCGGATGCGCCACCCCTCCCAGAGCCCCACCACCAGGGACGGCATGCTCGCCATCCCCAACAGCAGCGTCAGCAGCATGATGAGCTGGAAGCCGACCTCCCGGTTCCAGCCCACGTTGCCGCCGAGGAAGTAGTAGCCCAGCACCGGCAACAGGAGCAGCACCACCAGCACGGCCGCGCCGCCCAGCACCAACGTGCTCCAGGCCAGGAGCGACACCCGGTCATTGCGGCGGCGCCAGGCCACACACGGCGCGCAGTAGGACGCGGCGCCTTGGACCTCCAGGCACTCACCACACAGGAAGCCGCCACAGCGCACGCACGTGGCCACCGCAGAGGCTTGAGCATGACTCGCGCAACGCGCTTCCAGACCCTGCCTCATCGGTGACGCCCCCCTTCGAGTACCCGGCGGCCTAGAACCCCGGCGGGGGCACGCGCACCGTCGCCGCCGTCACGGCATGCACGCTCAAACCGAGGAACACCGCCGCCAGCACCGTGCACGACATGAAGCCCGCGACGATGAGGCCCTTGCGCCGGTGCTCGAACTGGCTGAACGCGTAGAACAACACGTAGCAGGGGATGAGCAGCACCATCACCCCGGTGCCCACGCTGCGGCGGAAGGCGTGGATGATGAGGAAGGCGGCGCACACCAGGGCGACCAGGCTGAACAGGATGGCGAGCGGAAGCAGCGGCACGCCCACCCCTTAGCACGTTCCACCCCTGGTCAGGACGCCGTGCACATACTAACTAAGCACGCCCCGCTGTCCTCTTAGCCGAGGTGCTCGCGCATGAACGCCGCCAAGACGCTGCTCAACTTCGTCCTCTCGGGGACCCTGCTCGGCATCCTCGTCGCATCCTGGGTCGGTCCCCACTTCATCGGCTGGTACAACGAGACGCCCCTGGCGACCCAGACGATGTGCAACTTGCCCACCGTCGTCCGCGAGGTGACGTCCACGCTCCTCACCTGGCAGCTGATAGGAGCCGGCATCGGGGCGGTCGTCTTCCTGGTTCTGGGCGTCCTCTTCAACGTCCGCATGAACCGGAAGGCCCAGAAGGAGGGCACTCGCACGCCGCCTCCTCCGGCCTCATCCCAGACCGTCCCTTGAGGCCCCGCGCCTTCTAGGAACTACGGGCCGCGCACCAGGATGGAAGGCGTGGTGCCCAGCAGTCCTCCGCCCTCGTCGTCCATCACGTTGACCTGCAGCATGAAGCGCGTGGGCTCCGCCACCGCCGGGGCCGTCCACGTGGGAGTCTTCACGTGCGGGTCGCTGAACTGGCCCGCAGGCTCTGCGGGCACCTGCGTCCAGTTGTACGTAATCGCGTCGCCGTCCTCGTCCTTCACCTCGAAGATGAGCTGGACGGCCTCTCCAGAATCCACCGACTTCGGGTTCGGCGTCGGCCCGTTCGTGACTCGCGGTGGATGGTTCGGCGCCCCACCACAGCCCGAGGCCAGGACGACCAGCGTCGCGAAGATTCCTGAAAACACCCGCTGCATGTGCTGCCCCCTGTGAAGATTGATTCCACGGTAACGACTGGGCGCTCGTTCGAGTATCGAGGGAGCATCCAACCAGGCTTCAGATTCCTGGATGACGACACATGGGCGCGCCAAGGGTCGCCCATCCACCATCCGCACCGCCCCCGTCCGCTCAACGCCCACCGCGTCCCCGCTTCCGGCCGGCGGTGACCATCAACAGCTTGTCGCTCCGGGACAGGCGCTTGATGGCCGCTTCCCGCCGCAAGGCCGCGCCGCGGTCCTCGGCGGACTCGCTCCAGACCAGGGTGACGGGGAGCCGCGCCCGTGTGTATGCCGCGCCGCGCCCACGCCCATGGGTGGCAACCCTGCGCTCCAGGTTGTTCGTGGCGCCGGTGTAGAGCGTGCCGTCACGGCAGCTCAGCATGTAGACAGTCCAGCGGG
Source organism: Myxococcus stipitatus (assembly GCF_037414475.1). The sequence continues at coordinate 3,963,935 of NZ_CP147913.1, forward strand.
AAGAATCGTCCGGCACGGCAGCGCCACTGTAGCGCGCTCCTCCGGGTTCAGGTGGACGGAAGTCCGCGCCGTGTCCGCCCCTTCGCCGTGGAGCCGGATGCACGGGCGGTACGCCTCCGGCCCCCTCCCGTCGAACCCACCCAGGCCATGACCTCCGACACCGGCGCGAGGGGATTGCCCCGCCAGGCCTCCAGGATGTGCGCCTCGCTCACCAGCCCCAGCAGGCCGCCACTCTCCTCGACCACCCCCAACAGCCGCACGTGGTGCCGCTCCATCTCCCGGAGCGCTCTCAAGAGGGTGTCTGTAGGAAAAACGGTGGCGATGAAGGACGACCATGCCTCCTTGATTGCCCTGTTCCGCTCCATCCGTGGCCTCCGGACCCAGATGGCCGCCGGGAGATGCAACGGCCCTGCCGACCAGGATGGGTGCTGCCCATTGGACGCGGCAACGGGCCCCGGACCGGCTTAGAGTGGAGACGTGACACGGCGACAGGTGGCGCGGCTGGGGCGGATGGCGGACCTCTTCTCGCGGACGATGAATCGCGGAACCGAGGGCTTGCTGACGCTGACGTTCCGTCCAGATGAACTTTATCGAGTGCCCACGGACGATGGCGCGGCCATCGCCTTGGGGCGTTACCACCCCCGGGGCGAGCGCCGGCACGCGGAGCCCGTCATCCTGTGCCACGGGCTGGGGGCCAACCGCTTCCACCTGGACTTCGACGAGCACTACAGCCTGGCGCGCTACCTGGCGCGCGCGGGCTTCGAGACGTGGGTGCTGGAGCTGCGCGGGCGGGGGTTGGCGGGGGAAGCGTCCGACTTCACGTTCGACGACCAGGCGGAGCACGACGTGCGCACGGCGCTGCGCACCGTGGTGTCCACCGGGGCCAAGGAAGTGCTCTGGGTGGGGCACTCCAAGGGCGGACTGACGCTGTACGCGCACCTGGCCAAGAACCCCCAGGCGCCCGTGCGGGCGGCGGCCATCCTGGGCAGCCCCTTCACGTTCGCGGTGCAGCCGGGCCTGCGCACCTTCATCCAGCGCGTGGAGCCGCTCTTGCGGCTCAAGGTCATCCCCACCGGCCGCGTCACCAGCATCGCCCTGTTGGGCGCGCCGCCGGGCCCGCTGAGCCGGTACATGATGCTGGCGGACAACATGGAGCCGGAGGTCGTGCGGCGCGCGCTGGCCAACGTGCCCGCGAACATCTCCGGTGGAGTGGCGCGCCAGTTCGCCCGGTGGATCACCACCAACCGCTTCACCTCGTACGACGGGGGCGTGGACTACCGCGAGGCCCTGGCGGACGTGCGCATCCCCTTCCTCCTGCTCGCGGGGAGCAAGGACCTGCTGGCCCCTCCCATGTCGGTGGCGCGGGCGAAGGAGTCCCTGGGGGGCCCGGTGAAGTTCCTCGTGGCCGGGCGAGGGCACGGCTTCGGCGAGGACTACGGGCACGCGGACCTGGTGCTGGGCCGCCGGGCGCCGGACGAAATCTTCCCCCTGGTGGAAGCGTTCCTCTCCGCGCATGCCACCCGGCCGTGAGCCGGCCGACGGCGCTCGGGGCTCCCGGTTGTCCGGGCCCTCTCGCCGTGCTAGCCGGAAACCCTCCTCCATGAGTCTGTCCCCGCGCCTCCTCACCCTCGCCCTGCTGGCCCCCGCCGCGTGTGGGAAGGCGCCGGCCGAGACACCTTCGGGCCAGGCGGTGATGGACCTGCGCCACACCCGGCAGCCGGGCGGACGCGCCGTCGCGCGCTGGAGCGGCGACGAGGTGACGGCGCAGGAGCTGGCCCGGCGCTTCCAGGAGATGAGCCCCGCGCTGCGCGAGCGCTACGTGGAGCCCGGCGCGCGGCGCGACTACGTGGAGTCGCTGGCCCGCTTCGACCTGCTGGTGCGCGAAGCCCTGGCGCAGGGACTCCAGGACGACCCGGAGGTGGTGGAGGCCACGCGGCGCGCGCTGGTGGGACGGTTGATGCGCTCGCGGCTGGAGGAGGCCCCCGTCACCATCACCGACGCGGAGCTGGAGCACGCCTACGCCGCGCGCCGAGAGGACTTCGTGCGCCCGGAGCTCATGCGGCTGTCCCATGTCTTCCTCGCCGCTCCTCGGGGCGACGCCCCCCGCGAGGCCACCGCGCTCGGCGAGGCCCAGGCCCTGCTCTCCCAGGCGCGCGCCTTGCCGCCGAATGACTTCGCGGGCTTCGGGCAGCTGGCGCGCGAACACAGCCAGGAGCCTCGCACCGCGCCGCTCGATGGAGACCTGCGCTACCTCTCGCTCGAGGCCCTGTCCCGCGAGTACGGCCCGGAGGTGGCCCACGCGGCGCGGGCGCTCACGGACGAGGGCGCGCTGAGCGACGTGGTGCGCACGGACCGGGGACTGCACGTGTTGAAGCTGCGCGCGCGCCAGCCCGCGCTCGACCTCTCGCTGGATGACGTGCGCGAGGAGCTGCGCGTGCGGCTGGAGGGCGAGAAGCGCACGCGCGCCTGGGCCGACTACCTGGCGCGCGTGGAGAAGCAGCTTTCGCTCGCCGTGGACCTGGACGCGCTGGCGCAGGTGCCCGTGGACGTCCAGGCGCCCATGCGGAAGCCCACGGGCCCCATGCCGGGCACGGTGCCCGCCCCATGAGGGCCCGCTTGCCAGCCCGGTGGACAATCCCCACCTTCGGGGGCCGCCCCCACCCTTCCCCCAGGACTTCGCGCATGCGCCTTTCTCCCACCCGCGCTCCCTTGCTGTCCCTGGTGCTCACCCTCGCCGTGGGCTCAGGCTGCAACACGCCGCCCAAGTCGGCGCCGGACCCCACGGTGGTCGCCACCGTGAACGGCGAGGCGCTCTCGCGCGCGGACTTCGAGCAGGAGCTGGGCCGGGAGCTCGCCTCCACGGAGGCCTCGCAGCGCACGCCCGAGGAAATCGAGCCCTTCAAGCGCACGCTCCTGGACACGTACATCCAGCGGATGCTGCTGCTCCAGGCGGCGCGGAAGAACAACGTCACCGTCACCCCGGAAGAGGTGGACCGGGGCGTGCTCCGCCTGTCGGGCGACTACCCGGCCGGCAACTTCAACGAGGTGCTGGCCCAGGGGCAGCTCTCGCTCGCGGAGCTGCGGGCTCGGGAGGCCAGCCGGCTGACGATTGAAAAGCTCTTCTCCCACCACGTCTACTCGCGGGTCGCGGTGACGGAGGAGGAGCTGCGCGCGTACTACGCGGCGCACGAGACGGAGCTCCACGAGACGGAGCAGGTGCACGCCGCCCAAATCGTGGTGAAGGGGCTGGACGAGGCGCGGCGGGTCCAGGCGCAGCTCAAGTCGGGCAAGAAGTTCTCGGACCTGGCGCGCAGGTACTCGCTGAGCGCGGACGCCAAGGTGGGAGGCGACCTGGGGTTCTTCCCCCGAGGACAGATGCCGCCCGCCTTCGACGAGGTGGTATTCAAGCTCGGGGTCGGGCAGGTTTCGGACGTGGTGTCCACCGAGTACGGCTACCACCTGTTCAAGGTGCTGGAGCGCAAGCCCGCGCGCAAACGCGACTTCGCCGAGGCGCGGCAATGGGTGGAGTCCAAGCTCCTGGAGGAGAAGCGGGCGCAGGCGCAGGACGCGTTCGTGAAGGAGCTCAAGGACAAGGCGCAGGTTCAGGTGAATGAGGCCACGCTGCAGGCCATCCGCGGACAACCCGCGGTGCTCCCGCAGGCGGCGAAGTGACGAGAATGAGCGACGGCCCGGCGGACAGTTGGACGGGCCCGAGGTGGTGCGGAAGGATGCACGGAATGATGAAGCGGGTGGCATTCGTCGCGGTGGCGGCGCTCCTGTCGGGCGCCCCGTCGGCGCGCGCGGAGATGGTGGACAAGGTGGCCGCGGTGGTGAACCGCGACATCATCACGCTGTCGGAGGTCCAGCAGCGGGCGGCGCCGGAGCTGTCGCGCCTCAATGCCGCGGACCCGAGCAAGCGCGCGGAGATGCGCGCCCAGCTCATGAAGACCGCGCTGGACACCCTCATCGGCGAGAAGCTGATGGAGGCCCAAATCGCGGAGCTGGGCATCAGCGCGACCGAGGGCCAGGTGGACGAGCTGGTCAACGATGTGCGCCGGCAGAACAACCTCACGGAGCCGGGGCAGCTCGAGGAGGCGCTCACCGCCGAGGGCCTCACCATGCCCAAGTACCGGGACATCCTGCGCAAGCGCATCCTCCGGGACCAGCTGCTGCGCGCCAAGGTGGGCCCCAAGGTGAAGGTCACCGAGGAGGACCTGAAGGCCGCCTACAACCAGTACGCCCGCGCGGAGGGCGAGGACTCGGAGGTCCACGCGCGCCACATCCTGGTGTCGGTGGACCCGAAGGCCACCGAGGAGCAGGTGGCGGCGGCCCGCAAGAAGGCGGAGGGCATCGCGCAGGAAGCACGCCGTGAGGGCATGGACTTCTCCGCCCTGGCGCGCGCCCGCAGCGAGGGCCCCAGCGCCGCGGACGGCGGAGACCTGGGCTGGTTCAAGCGCGGCGTCATGGTGGCCGCGTTCGAGAAGGTGGCCTTCAACCTCAAGGAGGGCGAGGTCAGCGAGCCGGTGCGCACCAACTTCGGCTGGCACGTGCTGAAGGTGGAGGAGCGCCGCTCCGTGGCCGCCGCGCCCTACGAGGAGATGCGCCCCAAGCTCGAGTCGAAGCTCATCGAGCAGAAGACCGAGAAGTTCCTCGAGCAGTACGTGCAGGAGCTGCGGCAGAAGGCCAGCGTCGACGTGAAGATGTAGCCTGTGGCCCGCGCAAGGGGGATGCTCGGGGCGTGAGCCTCATGAGCCTCCCCCTTGTCGGTATCTCCCTGGGCGACGTGTCGGGCATCGGGCCGGAGGTGACGGCCGCGGCCCTGGCGCGGCCCACCGTGCGCCGCGCGCTCATCCCCGTCGTCTTCGGAGATGGGCCCACGCTGGAGCACTTCCCCCACTTCCGCCGCTACGCCCGCGTGGAGTCCAGCGCGCTGGGCCGCGTGGAGGGGCCCACCGTGGTGGAGGTGACGCGGCTGTCCGCCAAGGAGCGCGTCCCGGGCCGCCCCTCGCTCGAGGGAGGCCGCGCGCAGTACGCCTACGTCGCTCGCGCCATCGACGCCATGCGCGCCGGGCACGTGGACGCGCTGTGCACCGCGCCCGTGTCCAAGGAGCAGATTTCGCGCGCGGGCATCCCCTTCATGGGCCACACGGAGGTGCTGGCGGAGGCCTTCGGCGTGGAGGTGATGATGATGATGGACGGGCCGCGCGTGCGCATCGCCCTGGCCACCAACCACGTCCCCCTCTCCGCGCTGTCCTCGCTCATCACCGTGGACGGGCTCACCGCGCAGCTCAAGCTGCTCTCACGCGCGCTCACGCCCGTCGTGGGACGCAAGCCTCGCATCGCCGTGCTCGGACTCAATCCCCATGCGGGTGAAGGGGGCCTGCTGGGCCGCGAGGAGGTGGAGGTCATCGGCCCCGCCATCCGCAAGGCGCGCGCGGCGAAGGTGGATGCCCATGGCCCGCTCCCCGCGGACGGCCTCTTCGCGAAGCCCGAGGAGGTGGGCGCGAGATTCGACGCGGTGCTGGCCATGTATCACGACCAGGGACTCATCCCGGCCAAGGCGCTGGACTTCGAGCGCACCGTCAACGTGACGCTGGGGCTGCCGGTGCCGCGCACCTCGCCGGACCACGGCACGGCCTACGCCATCGCGGGGAAGGGGCAGGCGAACTGCGTGCCCATGGTGGAGGCGCTGCTCAAGGCCGCTCAGCTCGCGCGGCCCTCCGCTCGAGGTGCTCGGCCAGGTCCTCGCCGTCCTTCTCCGGGTCGATGAGCCGGGCGTGACAGCCCACGCCGCTCGGGGGAATCACCAGCACGGTGACCTTGCCGCGCGGACACTCCCCCAGACACCCGGAAGACACCACGCGAGACGTCGGCGCGAGCCCCCGCGCGGCCAGGGCCTCGCGGATGCGGCGTGGCAGGTCCACGCCGCCCAGGCTCGAGTCCAGCTTCACGAGGCAGTTATGGCAGACGTGCAGCTCCGTCGGCTGGGAGCCTGGAGCGGCCTCGGGTGGGAGCGGGGTGTGCATCGTCCACGAGCATAAAGCCGACGCCCGCTCTTGTTGACGGTTCAGCCCAGACGCCTGGCCGCTCCCTCCCCGGGTGTCGACAAAGTCCTTGCGGCCACGGGTTGTCTCCATAAGCTGCTCATGGGTTCCGAGGGGCACCCACACCCGGAAAGACGACGTCACCCTCACCCGGAACCGCGCTTCCATTCAGGCTCCTGGCGAATTCCTTCCATGGCCCAGACACGGGTGGGGCCAAACACCGAGGAATTTTCAATGGCTTCCCTGAACGAGGGCCGCGGCTCATGAGTGCACCGCTCGGCCGAGACCTGACCACCGGCAGCATTCCGCGCCACATGGTGGCCTTCTCCATCCCCATGTTGTTGGGGAGCTTCCTGCAGACGGCGTACAGCTTCATCAACGCCATCTGGGTGGGGAAGTTCCTGGGCACCGAGGCCCTGGCGGCGGTGACGGTGAGCTTCCCCGTCGTCTTCGTCCTGTTCTCCATCGGCATGGGCCTGACGATGGCGACCAGCATCCTGGTGTCTCAGAACTACGGCGCCAAGCGGATGGACGAGCTGCGCAAGGTCGTCGACAGCTCGACGGTGCTCATCTACTCGCTGGGCCTGGTGCTCACCGCGCTGGGCGAGTGGCTGGCGCCGGACATCCTCCGGTTGATGGACACGCCGCCGGAGATTTTCGCGGAGTCCGTCAGCTACCTGCGCGTCTTCCTGCTGTCGATGCCCCTGGGCTTCGGTCTGTTCCTGACGCGCAGCCTGTTGCAGGGCGTGGGTGACTCGAAGACGCCGCTCTACTTCCAGACGGGCTCGGTCCTGTTCACCATCGTTCTGGACCCAGTGCTGATGTTCGGCTGGCTGGGGCTGCCCAAGCTGGGGCTGAACGGAACGGCCTGGGCCACGGTGGTCGCGCAGCTGCTGGCGCTCATCACGCTGCTGACGTACCTGCGCATGAAGCAGGCGCCCGTCGCGCCTCGGATGCCTCGGCTGGACCACCTGGGGCCCACCACGGTGAAGACGCTGCGCATCGGCGTGCCGGCCGCGGTGCAGCAGTCGCTCGTGTCCATCGGCATGGTGTTCGTGACGGGCATCGTCAACGGCTTCGGCGAGGTGGCCACCGCGGCGTTCGGCGCGGCCTCGCGCATCGACCAGATTGCGTTCATGCCGGCCATGACGTTCGGCATGGCGGTGTCCACGCTCGCGGGACAGAACCTGGGCGCGGGCCGGTATGACCGCGTGCAGGAGGTCTTCAAGTGGGGGTGCGTGTTCAGCGGCGGCATCACCCTGCTCATCTCCGCGATGGCGGTGACGTTCCCCGAGGCGCTGTTGAGCATGTTCGTCTCGGACCCGGCCGTCCTCGCGCCGGGCGTCGAGTACCTGCACATCGTGGGCGCCACCTACGTCCTCTTCGCGCTCATCTTCGTCAGCAACGGCATCATCAACGGCGCGGGCCGCACGATGATGACGACGGTGTTCTCGCTGGTGAGCCTCTGGGTGGTGCGAGTCCCGGTGGCGTACTGGCTGTCACGCCGCATGGGCAACGTGAAGGGCGTGTGGATTGCCATGGCCCTGAGCTTCGCGGTGTCGCTCGTGGTGAGCATGGCCTATTACTTCTCGGGCCGGTGGCAGAGGCCGCTGCTCAAGAACGCCCCCAACGGCCCCGCCGCGCCCAACCCCGGCGAGATGTTCGGCCACGAGACGGGCGAGGCCTGATTAGAAGACGAAGGGGAAGTGGATGGGCGCGGGCATGCGGACCGCGTGCATCGGGAACTTCCAGCCGCGCACCACGCCCTCGATGCAACGAGCGACGGGCGTGGAGCGCAGCGCTGGCGTGTCCATGGCCACGTCCGTCGTCTCGCCACCGGGTTGCACGGACCAGCTCACCACGAAGTGGCCCCCCTTCTCCAAGAGGGAGTCCGCGGCGTGCTCCCGCAGGCACTCGGTGATGGCGGGCTGGTTGGCCACCACCACCTGCTGGATGTCGTCCGCCGTGAGGTGCTCCTTCTCGCCAAGCTCGGGAGGGACGTACACGGTGCGCGCGGCGGTGGGCTCGGTGTCCTCGTTCGCGGCCTCATCGGCGAAGCCCAGCTCGCGCGCGAACTCTTCGTCCAACTCCGACTCGGCGGCGCTCTCTTCGTCCACGGCCTCGTCCTGAGCAGCTGTGGCGGAGTCCTCGAGGGAGGAGGAGTCCTCGAAGGTCATCTCCTGCACGGCGCCCACGTGCGCCGTGTCCACGGATTCCTCCTGTGCTGGCTTCGGCACCTCCCGCGCGACGGTGTCCACGGGCGAGTGCCTCACGCGGGAGGCAACAGCAAGAGTGTCCTTCCGAGCGAGAGCCTCCGCGGAGTCCGCGGCGGAGAGTGACTCGGGTGCCAGTGCCGGAGCCGCTGGCGCTTGAAGCCCCGCGGCGGAGAGTGACTCGGGTGCCAGTGCCGGAGCCGCTGGCGCATGAAGCCCCGCGGCGATGTCTCTCACGTTCGTGGCGCTGGCGACGTCACTCACGCGCGGAGCGGCGACGAGGCCATTCGTGCTCGTGGCAGGGCCTCTCACACTCGTGGCCGTGGCGACGTCACTCACGCGCGGCGTGGTGGCGAGGTCACTCGTGCTCCCGGACGGAAGAGACGGAATCGCACCCACGACGGATGCGGGCCTATCTCTCGCTTCGGGTGCCTCGAGCCCCATCGCGCCTTCGCGGCCTGCACTCGAGCGAGCCACCGAGCCCGCTGCATCCACGGGCGCTCGCGCGCCGGCGAGCGATGAGCGCTCCCTCCCATCGCGCGACGACACAATCTCCACGGGCCTGAAGGCTCCGGCATCCCAGAGGCGCACGCTCGCGACCACGAGCATCCCCGCCGCGAGCGCCCCCACCACCGCGACCCCAAGCAAGACCCCCGACACGATGTCCAGGCCCCGGCGAGACACCAGCGCGGAGCCATCCCATCCATACGCGGGAGGAGGAGCCATCATCGGCACACCCCACGGCCGCTCCTGGAGATTGGGCCGGGCCGGCGCCGCCGCGCGCTGGCTCCACATGAAGCCCCGCGATGCCGCGGGAGGAGGACTCGGAACACGCGCGTGAGCCCAGGCCGGACACACGGGCTGCGCCACCGCGACCGAGGGGTTCTCACGCATCCATGCCGGAATCATCACCGGCGCAGCGGCTCGCTCCTCCTCCGGGGACTCGGCCGACGGCGGCTCCGTCAGCCACCGGATCTCCTCCTCCGCCAGGCTCAGCAGCACCCGCAGCTCATCCGAGTCCTCGTCCTCCTCCCCAGACGAACCCGCGTCCTCCGCGTCCGGAGCGTCGGAGAGCTCCCGGTCCAGATACGCGTCGAGGTCGTCCCCCCATGCCTCCTGGACACCCGGCGCGGGGGGCCATGCGCTTGTCGCATCACTCTCAGCTGGAGTGGGACGGTCCGCCCCTCGTGCGCGGACCTGTTCCTCGCTTCCCGACAGAAGCTCGCCCATACACCCTCCCCTCGACCGCATGGCCGTTCCCGCGCCAGGACAAGCAACCTAGGGATGGGTTCTGTTCGTGCCAGTCCGACTGTCCCGCCCGCGACACTCCCCACGTCGCCGCACATGGCCGGATGTCCGCTGCCTCACGATTCACGCGGGGGCTCCCCACACGCCCCTATCGCTGTTCCTCAGCCAACGCAGGCAATGGCCCGTAGACTGCCGCCCATGCTCGCTCCCCATCACGTCGAGGATGTCCAGGCGCTGCTGTCCTTGGAACAAGCCATCGTCCGCGCCATCCACCAGCGCGATACAGAGTCGCTGAAGAACCTCATGGCGGAAGACTTTGTCCTTCGCGGCGGCGGCGCCGTGGAGACAGACAGGGCCGCGTTCCTCACCGCCATCTCCACGCTCGAGGCAGACATCCTCTCGCTGGAGACTCAGAACGTGCGAGCGCACGTTTTTGGTGAGACGGGAATCCTGACGGGCACTCAGCTCGCGCGGGTCCGCCTGCCCGGCGGCTCCGAAGTCACCGACATCAGCGAGTTCGCCGATGTCTGCCAGCGTCGCGATGGCCGCTGGTGGGTCGTGCTTGCCCACAGCATCACCATCCCCGAGCCGGCCCCCTCCCTTCCGGCTTGAAACGCTCAGGGCCTGCGAGGGCCCTGCGATGCGGACGACATCCCCAGCGGCCGCTGGGGCAACAGCTTGAAGAGGAAGGCCAGGAGCGCCTCGAAGTGGTCCCCCTTCCGGAACACGGCATCCACCGGCATGTCGATGGCGCTGTCCGCTCCGGTGACGAACACGACCTTCGCCCCCGGCATGTGGTGACGCACCAACGGAATCAACCCCGTCCCGAAGCCATCACCCAGGCTCTGGTCCAGCAGCACCGCGTCAATGGGTCTGGGGTGGTTGAGCCACTTCTCCGCTTCTGAATACGAACCCGCCGTGACAACCGCGAAGCCCGCTTCCTCCAGCAGCGCCGCGAGCGTCATCCGGTTGGACGGGTCATCTTCCACCAGCAGCAGGCATCGCCCGAAGGTCCAGCTCGTCTCCATCACTTGCTCCCCCATATCTCTTCCTGCACCGCGGTCCGCTTCCGCCCCCCCGCCTCCGGGCGGTTGGGGAAGTGGATCTCGACGTGAGTGCCCCCACTGGGGCCCCCGTCCAATGCCACCCTCCCCCCATTGCGCAGCACCAACCGCTGCACGATGTTCAATCCCAGCCCCGCATGGCCAGGCCGTGTTGAATAGAAGGGCTCGAAGGCGCGCGAATAGGCCTCTGGCGCCAGCCCCTCTCCCGCATCTTCCACTCGGAGGGACACACCGCCCTCCCCTTCTTCAACGTCCCACGTCCGCACCGTGAGCAGGCCCCCGCGCGGCATCGACTCCACCGCGTTGTCCACCAGACAGCGCATCAAGAGCGCCAGGTCCTCCACGTCCAACGGCACCGACCCACGCGCCCGGAAGTCGCGCTCCACCCGCACCTGCTCCGGCACACGCGCCTCCAGCAGCGCCCGCTCCGCCGCCTCGCCCGCATGGCACAGCGGCCGCTCACTGCTGGCCACCGGCGCACGGCGCGTGAGCACCTCCTCCGCCGCCGCCAACTCCCGGTCAATCAACTGGAAGAAGGCCTCCACCCGGGCATCGGAACTCCAGGCGTCGGTCTTCTGCATCTTCCGCATCAGGTAGAACGACGCATTGCGGACACTGGCGAGCTTGTTGCGGAGGTCATGCCGCAGCGTGGAAGCCACGACATCCGCCACCGCGGCCCGCTCCCGCGCTTGGAGATCTGCACGCACGCCCATCCGTCAATTCCTCACACCCGGAGGCCCGGCGGGCCCCTGCACCCGAGGCTGACCGCGCACCCGGGCAATGGCTTGCACCAGCTCCCGCAGGGGCACCGGTTTCGTCATACACACCACCGCGCCCTGCGCCGCCACCTTCCGCAACAGCTCCGGAACCACGTGGCCGGACATGGCAATAACGGCCACCGACAAATCCGCCGCCTTGACCTTGGCCACCAGTTCCGGACCGCTCATTTCTGGCATCACCAGGTCCAGCACACACACGTCGAAGTCGCCGGAACGCAGCCACGTCAACGCCTCCTCGCCGCTGTACACGGCGCGCGCACGCAGGCCCACCGTGCTCAGCGCGCGCACCATGGCCCGCGCCACCGGCTCCGTGTCGTCCACCACCAACACCTGCGGCGCACGGGCCGCGCGAAGAATGGTGTCCAGCGCGTGCGCCACGTCGAAGGGCTTGGGCAGGACGGTGAACGCCCCTTCCGCGAGCGCGTCCTCCACCAGCTCCTCCGCCGTGAAGGCGGTCATCAACACCACGGGCATGTCCGGGCGCGCCTGTTTGATCCGGCGCAGCAGGTCCACCCCGTGCAACCCCGGCATGCGCATGTCGCTGAGCACCACATCCACCGGGTGCTCCCCCAGGAGGCGCAGCGCTTCCTCGCCGTTGGCGGCCTCCAGGACGGTGTGGCCCTCCAACTCCAGGTTCGCCGCGAGCGTGATGCGCAGCCCCTCCTCGTCGTCGACCAAAAGGATGCGAGCGGGGCCCAAAGCCACGTCCTCCATCATGCGGCCTGCGCCGCCGCGGTTGCGGGAAGGTGAATATGGAATTCACTACCCCGGCCGGCTTCGCTTCGCACAGAGATTGTTCCTCCGTGACGTTGCACCATGTTGGCCACAATGGCCAGCCCCAAGCCCGTCCCACGCGTCTTGGTTGTGAAAAGCGGTTCGAAAATCTTGGGCAGCACGTCCGGTGGGATGCCCGCCCCGTCATCTATCACGCGAATGGCCCAGGGCCCCGTGTCTTGTCCTTCCGCCAGCACTGAAACCTGTCCTGTCCTTCCCGTTGGCATCGCCTCTACCGCGTTCTGCACCAGGTTCACCAGGACCTGACGGAACTGCTCCTTGTCCAGACACGGCACCGGAAGCGACTCGGGGACTTCATTGAGGATGCGCACGCCGTCGCGGGGAGGCACGACGCCAATGGCCTCGTCCACGAGAGGTCGCAACGGACACGGCTGAAGCGCGGGCGGACGCTCACGCGCGAAGTCCAGCAGGTCCGAGATGATTTTGGCGCACGCGCCCAACTCCCGCTCCATGACGCCGAGGAACTGGGGGACCCGTGGGTCATCCGCCGCCCCAATCACATCCCGGCTCAGTCGTCGGGAGAGGTAGGCGTGTGCGTTGCGCACGGCGGCCAGGGGATTGCGCAGCTCATGACCCACGCTGGCGGCGAGTTGACCCACCGCGGCCAGCTTCTCCACGCGGATGAGGTGCTCCTGGAAGCCACTCAACTCGCGCAGCGCGCGGTCCAGCGCGGCGGACTTCTCCTCCTCGCGCTCGCGCGCCAGCTCCAGCTCCGCGCGCCGCACGGCGACCTCCCGCATCTCCCGCCGCATCCCACGTCCGGCGTGCAGCAGCACCATGTTCAGGATGCCGACCCAGAAGGCATGCTCCAGGAAGCGCCACCACTCCGGGTCCACGATGCCGTACACGGACTCCGGCCAGAGGAAGCCTCGGATGATGTGGTCCGCGACGGTGGCGCACGACGCGGACAGCAGCACCCACGGGTCGCGGTACAGCGAGAGGAAGGCCAGCGACACGAAGACGTGGAAGTGTGTCTCCAGGCGCCCACCCGTCAGGTGGATGAGCAGCGAGGACCACAGCATCTGCGCCAGCGCCACCCCGTGCCGGGTCGCCGCGTCCCCCGGACGCCAGCGCGCCAGGGCAATGGGAAACACGGTGAGCGCGGCGCCCAGGAAGAGCGCCGCATACACATGCGCGTGCGGCGCGCCGTCCTTGCCCCTCCAGCCATACGGCGCGACGAAGAGCGCCACGAGGATGCCGAAGGCCCACTGCGCCAGCATCAACCCCGCGAAGAGGCGGTCCGTGCGGCGGCGCACGGCGCCCAGGTGCTCCCGGAACAGAAGGACCGCGCGTTCCTTCAATGCCACCGTCGGGCCGCTGACGTCCTCCGAGAGCCTCATGGGGTGTTCGTGGCCCGGACCTCGGGCGGTTCCTCCAATGCGCAACCGTAGACCGCGTGTTGTGACGTCCCGCCCGACCCACCCGCCTCCCGGAGCAGCGCCTCCACGGCGTCCCGCCCTGGATTGTCGCCTCGGTGCCCTCGCGCCACGGTGAGCCCACCGCTGAAGCGAAGCCGACCTTGCGCATCATAGAGCAAGGAGTGTCCAGAAGTGACGGCTCCGAACAATCGGGCTTGTGTCCCCCCTTCATCCGCGAGCACGCGGACGCCTGGAATCCCCGCGGCGGCGCGCCACAGGGGGCCTTGCGTCCAGTCCCCGGACGTCCCCTCGGGTCGGAGGAACAGCACCCGCGCATCCAGCTGGCCTCGAGCGTGCTCCATCACCACCGCCAGCTCCCCCAGGCTCGCGCGAGTGCAGGGACAGCGCGGGTGCGCCAGCATCACCAACGTGGGCCGCCCCTCGGCACGAGGGGGGTGCGCCGCCTGGGGCCACTGCGCCGGGGCCTCATGCGTGGCGCCGGGGGTGAGGGAATGTCGGGTCAGCAGCGCGAAGCCCACGCCGACGGCGGCCAGCCACAGCAACCCCAACCCCACCCACATCCCCCGCGCGATGGCGGGACGCTTCATCGAGAACCCCATTTGTGCTCGGCCAGCCCCGACGAGAGCCGGCTCATCTCGCGCTTGAGTCTGGCAGAGGCCGCGGCGCGGTGGATCATCCCGATGAGGTCCGGGGGCTGGTAGGGCTTGAGCACCAGGTAGAAGAGGCCCTGGGCATCCAGCCTGTCGCGCCAGTCGAGGTACTCGCGGCAGCCCGTCACCAGCACGCCCGCCAGGTGCGGGTCACGGGTGACAGCTTCGCGCAACAGCAGGATGCCGCTGGGCCCGGGCATGTGGAGGTCCGTGCACAGCACGTCGAAGCGTCCACGCGCCAGCAGCACACGCGCGGCATGAGCGTCACGCGCGGTCTGGACGTCGAAGTCCTCGGAGAGCACGGCCGCGGTGGTGGCGAGGACGGGTGCCTCGTCATCCACCAGCAGCACCTGGAGCCGCGGGGCATTCATGGCGGGGACGGGCCCGGAAGATAACGCCGACCCCGTCCGGGCGTGAGGGGATGTGGCGGACTGTTCTCCAATCACTGGCGCTCCAGCACCTCCGCGCTAGAGGGTGGGCACCTACACACGCCTGGGCGCGCTCAGGGGGCCGCTCGCCTGGTGGCCCTCGAGATGGCTCCACACGGGCTCACGGGAACTTCGTGAAGCGGCCCTTCGCCATGAACACGTGCGGGTCGTCGATGATGATTTGGGTGGCCGCGTCCTGGCGCCAGAGGTTGATGAGCCCGTCCATGAACTCGTGGGTGAGCGGGAAGTAGATTTCGCCGCGGGGAGGCTTCTCCATCAGCACCCACTCGTACACCTGGCGCTCGGGCGGTTGCGGGCTGCCCACCGCGTAGAGTTCGTCGCGCCGGTCCGCCAGCAGGGCCACGAAGTTGCCGCCCACGAGCGCGGGGCCCGACTGCGCCTTCGTAAGCAGGTCCACGCCCCGGGCGATGCTCTCCATCCGTCCGGGGACCTCCGGGCAACGGACCGGGTACACCTGGGGCGTCATCAGCGTCCGCCAGCAGGAGCGCAGGTTGTTCTCGTTGGTGGTGATGAGCAGCGCCAACGTGCTCACCAACACCCAGGCCGGGGGCCTGCGGGCGCGCAGCACGGGGAGCAAGCCCATCAGCGCCGCGGCCATCAGCGGCGCGCTGTAGTGGAAGCGCCAGGCCATGCCCAGGAAGCGGATGCCCATCAACGGGAGCAGCACCAGCAACCAGCCCCAGTCCGGCCTCAAGCGCTCGCGCCACGTCCAGATGAGCAGCGGCGCCAGGGCCACCAACAGGGAGCCGACGCGGGAGAGCTGCGCGGGCTCCACGCGGAGCCAGAGGTACGGGCGCCACCCCTCCTCCAGTCCCCGGGTGAGCCGCTCCGAGTGGTCGAACGTGGGCCCCATGAGCCAGGGCCGCAGCCCATAGACACCCACGAGCCACACCGCGGACACCCCGGCGACGCCCACCGCGAAGCGCCGGTCACCGCGCAGCCACAGCGCCGCGGCGAGCATGAAGCCCACGAAGACGAACTCCTCCTTGCAGGCGAACAGCAGCACCAACGCCACCAGCAGCAGCCCGTTGCGGCGAAGGTGGAAGGCCACTCCCGCGAGCACCCACGGCAGCACGGACCACGTCGTGGGGTGGATGGGGTACTTCAGCGCATCCACGGCGCCCACCGACAGCAACAGGAGGCTCGCCGTCAACACCGTGGACGCACGGCTCAGCAGGCCCCGCGCGTGAAGCCAGAGCAGGGGCGCCAACGCCAGCAGCACGAAGAGGGACTCGGTCACCAGGCCCGCCCACATCGCGGGCAACACCTCGGCCAGGGGCTGCGCCAGCCACAGGATGGGGTCGAAGTGGTCGTTGAAGATGGCGGCCTGACGCCCGGTCAGCCAGGGATTGGGGTTCGCAAGCGACATGCGCCCGATGGCCTGGGAGTAGATGCCCGTGTCGTAGTTCGCGAAGCAGGCCCGCGCGGCCTGCAACCACGTGGGCGCGACCACCAGCAGGCCCCAGGCACACACGACGAGGGGTATCCCAAGACGTCCGAGCCAGCGGAGGGGCCACGAACGCGCGGAGGCTTCAGGAAGAGGGGGCGTCACGGGAGAGTGCGTCGGACAGGAGCAGCCACGGCTCCGGGGTCCCCCGTCTAACGCACTCCCTCACGCCATGTCATTCAATCCAGGTGGGCGCGAAAGCCACGCTGCCCCGGCTCAGTGGCGATACTGCTCGTGCTGGGCCTGCGTGTAGTGCTGGAGCTGCCGGCGCGCGGCCTCGAACGCATCCGTCACGGCCTGGTAGGGGTCCTCATGCGCGGCGTGCTCGGCCGCGGTCCGGCCCGCGCTGATGTCCTTGCCCGGCACGTGCAGGTCCACCCGCACGCGGAACTGATGCCCGTGATGCTGATGCCGGTGCGGCTCGTCCACGACGACATGGCATCCCACGATGCCATCGAAGAACTGCTCGAGCTTGGCCGCATGGTCGCGAATGTGTTCGTTGAGGGCCTCGCTCGTCGCCATGCCCCGGTAGGTAATCTGCAACGCTCGCTTCATCGTTGGCCTCGGGTCTGGCCCCATCCGCGTGGGGCTGGATTGCAATCCTCCCCATTGCATCTGGCCGGCCAGCGCCAACCCCTCGGAATGTCAGCATCAGGGCCCCAGGGCTTCCGCAGCCTTTGCGGCGAAATGGGACGGCACGCAGTCCCTGCGGGGCGGTCCGCCCCAACCTCGTGGCGAGGCTACCGGCTCGCATCCAGCACGGCCGCGCCACGCACGTGCCCCTCGCGCAGCGCGGTGAGCGCCTCGTTCGCGGCGGAGAGCGGGAACACCTCCACCTCCGTGCGCACGGGCACCTGGGGCGCGAGCATCAGGAAGTCCAGCGCATCCGCGCGCGTGAGGTTCGCCACCGAGCGCACCACGCGCTCCTCCCAGAGCAGCTCATACGGGAACGACGGCACATCACTCATGTGGATGCCGCCGCACACCACCACGCCGCCCTTGTCCACGGCGCGCAGCGCGGCGGGCACCAGCGCCCCCACGGGAGCAAAGAGGATGGCCGCGTCCAAGGGCTCCGGGGGCACCTCATCCGAGCCCCCCGCCCACACCGCGCCCAGCTCCCTGGCGAAGTGCTGCCCCGCGTCGTCTCCGGGCCGGGTGAAGGCAAACACGCGCCGTCCCTGATGACGCGCCACCTGGATGAGCACATGCGCGGCGGCGCCAAAGCCATACATCCCCAGCCGCACGCTGTCTCCCGCCATGCGCAGGCTGCGAAAGCCGATGAGCCCCGCGCACATCAACGGCGCGACGTGGACGTCCTCGTCGTTCGCGGGCAGCGGGAAGCAGAAGCGGTGGTGCGCCACGGTGTACTCCGCGTAACCCCCATCCACCTGGTAACCGGTGAAGCGCGCGTAGTCGCAGAGGTTCTCGCGGCCGGAGACGCAGAAGCGGCACTGGCCGCACGTCCATCCAAGCCAGGGCACGCCCACGCGGGTGCCCACCTCCAGCCCCATCACCTCGGCGCCCGCCTCGACGACAGTGGCCACCACTTCATGGCCCGGCACCACGGGCAGCTTGGGCCGGGGCAGCTCCCCGTCCACCAGGTGCAGGTCCGTGCGGCACACCGCGCACGCATGCACCCGCAGCAGCACCTCCCGCGGCCCCGGACGCGGCACGGGCCACCGCTCCTCTCGAAGCGGCTGCCCGGGTGCGTGGAGAACCATCACACGCATGGTGCCTTCCATGGGGTCGCTCCCTCCGCCGCCTCACTCGACAAAGAGGCGGTCAGAGGGAACTTGGGGGGCGCCTCGCTCGTCGGGAAGCGCCCCTGGACGCTCCGCCCATCAAATCTGGATGCCCGCGAGGATGCCCGGCCAGGTACGCACGGTGGTGCGCCCGCTCTCGGAGGTCTCCTTCCACTCCGGCCCGATGCCCAGCTCCTTCCACGGGTCGCTGCCGTTCCACGTCACGAGCGTGTTGGCGCTCACCCCGCCGAACACCGCGAAGCGGCGCGCCACCTGCCAGCCCGCAATCAAGCGCAGCTGTCCCAGCACGTGGTTGGTGTCGTCCTCGAAGTCGAAGAGGCGGTTCGCATGCACGCTGGAGCCCATGAGGTCCATGTCGACGAAGAAGCGCCCCAGCGGAATGTGGCCACCGATGCCCAGCCCCATCGTGTAGCGGCGCCGGTCTCCGCCCATGGGCGGCGTCAGGCCCACGTTGAGCAACGTGTAGATGTGCTGCCCGCCCAGCTTCAGGCTCAGGTTCGTCAGCGCCACGTCGCTCGCCCACACCTGCACGTTCGCCTGACCGTTGCCCACGAAGCTCAAGAGGCCCACCGACTCGCCTTGCGTCTCGCCCGCCACGTTCACCAGGCCCACCTGCGCGCCGTCGATGCGGCTGGCCACGTTCACCAGGCCCACCTGCGCGCCATCCACCGAGCCGCCCACGTTGATGATGGACACCTGCGCGCCGGACAGCTTGCCCGCGTAGCTCACGCCCGACGACATCTGCAGGCCCGACAGGTCCGAGGCCACGTTGACGCCCGCCGCCATCTGCACGCCGCGCGAGACGCCGCTCGCCACGTTGCCGCCCACCGCCATCTGCAAGCCATTGAGCGACTCGCCCGCCAGGTTGCCACCCACGCCCAGCTGCGCGCCCAGCACCTTGCCCGTCACCACGTTGGCGCCCACCGTCATCTGCGAGCCATCCAGCGAGCCCGTCACCACGTTGGCGCCCACCGAGGCCAGGACCCCCGTCGCGCCACCGCGCACGATGTTGGTGCCCACCGAGGCCAGCAGCCCCTCCGAGTCCTTCGTCAGGATGTTGCCGCCCACCGCGAAGAGCGAGCCGTTCACCGGGCCCTGCACGATGTTGACGCCCGTGGTGGCCAGCACGCCGCTGGAGCCACCCTCGCCCACGAAGTTGCCGCCCAGCGACAACCCCAGCGCCCGGATGCGCTTGGCCTGCGTGGCGATGAGCCCGATGGACACGTCATGCACCTGGTTGCGCTGGGAGAAGCCGGAGGTGCTCAGGCCCGGCACCACCGCGAAGCTGAAGGGCACGTGGACTTCGTCGGCGCCCGCCTTCGCCTGGGCCTGCACCGCCGTGGGCGCATCCGGGGCCGCCGCCGCGCCCGTGGTGCCCACCGCCGCCGCCTCCACCAGGGGAGGCGCCGCCATCGCCCGCTCCACCCCGGGACCCTCCACCGCCGGCGCCGCGCTCCCCGTGGCGTCCGCCGCGGGCACGGGCGCCTGCTCGGCTCCCTTCGACTCCTCGGCGCCAGCGGACATCGCCACCATCGCCGCCATGACGCCCGCACACACCGAGACCTTGCGCTTCATCGCAGAACCTTCCTGAGTTGTTGTCGAGAGGAGCTCCCACCCGCGCGGGGCGCGGGCACCGGGAGCCCGGTTGCTTCGCGGGGGCAACCACCGCCCCCTTCGCGCAAGGGAACACCGGCCCCGCGAATTCGTGTCACCTGGCCGTCTCGACTCCGGGAAGGCCGCGCTCCCGCGGCCCGGAACGGCTACAGCTCGGGATCCGGCGTGTACTGCACCTCCGCGGTCGCGGAGAGCACCACGCCCGTGCCGGGCTCGCCCGCGTCATCGTCGCGGCCGACCTCCAGGACCTCGTCCTTCTCGTCCCACTGGCCCAGGTAGTACGAGCCGCCGACGGCCATGCACGCGCGGCCCTCGGCCACCAGCGTCTCCACCACCTCGCGCTGGTCGCTGACGGCCCGCAACAGCGTCCACGTCTTCCCGTCCGCGCGGAAGTCACCCACCATCTCCAGGAGCTCCGCGTCGCTGGGCGTGCCGCCCGGCTGCGTCTGGCGCTCCCACCGCCGCCCATCCTTCACCGGCTGGCGGGCCTTCCACGCGCGCCCCAGCTCCAGGAGCTTCTCCTCCGCCGCGTCCTGCTGCCCATGCATCTCCTCGGGCAGCTCGATTTCCTCCAGCACCAGCAGGGCCGTCTCAATCTGGAGCGCCTTCAGGCACCACTCGTTCCACGCGGTCTTCAGCATCGTCGCACTCGCTTTCCTTCTCCGGAGCCCAACCTCGCGGAGCCATCGCGCCTCCCTCCCCCCAGGCGAGAGAGCCCCCGCCACCTACCACACCCCTCGCCCGCCCTGGCGCCCTCCCACGCCTCCCGTCTGCCCGCGCGCCCCCGCGCTGCCTACGTTTCACGGGCCAGGAGACAGGCATGAGCACCCAGACACCCAAGCAAGCCACCCGCGACGCCATCGAGCACCTGAGCACCCTCATCCACGGCATCAAGGTCGCGATGATGACCACCGTGGACGCCGACGGAACCCTGCACAGCCGGCCCATGTGGACCCAGGACCATGACTTCGACGGGGACCTCTGGTTCATCACCCGCGAGCACTCCCACAAGGTGGATGAGCTGGACGAGGACCACCACGTCAACATCTCCTTCGCCGACCCCTCCCGCGAGCGCTACGTCTCCGTCAGCGGCCGCTGCCAGCTCGTGCGCGACCCGCGCCGGATGCGGGAGATGTGGAGCCCCGCGCTCGAGGCCTGGTTCCCCCAGGGCCTGGATGATCCAGAGCTCGCCCTGCTGCGCGTGAGCGTTCAGCGCGCGGAGTCCTGGGACACACCCACTCCGGGCGCTTCCCACCGCCCCCCAGACGTCTCAAATCTCACCTTCTCGTGACTTAGGGTTGCGCCGGGGTCCGGCAGGCACCAATAGAGGCCCGCAGCAGGCAGCATCCCGCTTTCGGACATCCCACCGACCTGGGGGCATTCCTCCCGCTGTCGCCACTTCCCCCCACTCTGAGTCAATCAGAACCCTCCCACCCTTCGTGCCCATGAATGGTCAGGTGGGTCTCAGTTCTCTCGCGGCGTGATGCTTCCCGGACAGGTGCGCGCGCTCCGCCTTGTACGCGGGGCTGGGGCGAGCCATCAGTCCCGCCAATGGGAGGCACATGGGCCAGCCCCACATCACATTGAAGTCACCAACGGTTTAGAGTATCAACCATCCGCATCCGGGATTTTCCGCATACCCCACGGCAAGCGAGTCGGTGCGCGGCGGAAGTCCCGAAGAAGCCTCAACCCAGGGCGGGTCCCCCGTCCTTCGTAAGGAAGCCACGATGGAGAACAAGAAGTCGGTCTCGAAGCCCGAGGGCAGGCTGGCGGTGCTGGTGCCCGGGCTGGGCGCGGTGTCCACGACGCTGATGGCGGGAGTGGAGCTCGCGCGGCAGGGCAAGGGCGCCCCCATCGGTTCCCTGACGCAGATGGGCACGGCGCGGCTGGGCAAGCGGACCGAGGGCCGGACGGTGAAGCTCGGCGAGCTGGTCCCGCTGGCGAACCTGACGGATGTCGTCTTCGGCGCCTGGGACATCATCAGCGAGGACGCGTACCAGGTCGCGGTGCGCTCCGGCGTGCTGCACGACAAGCACCTGGAGGCGGTGAAGCCGTTCCTCCAGGGCATCAAGCCCAAGAAGGGCGTGCACGACGCGGAGTTCGTCCGCCGCATCGAGGCCAACCACACCAAGGCCACCAAGACGCACCGCGAGAGCATCGAGGCGCTGCGCCAGGACATCCGCGACTTCAAGAAGGAGCTCAACGCCAAGCGCGCGGTGATGGTCGTGTGCAGCAGCGTGGAGACCTTCCGTCCCATGCCGGACGCGTTCAAGACCCTGGCCGCCTTCGAGAAGGCCCTGGACGAGAACAGCACGGACATCAACCCCACCGCGCTCTACACCTACGCGGCCCTGAAGGAGGGCGTGCCCTTCGCCAACGCCACGCCCAACGCCAGCGTGGACACGCCGGCCCTGCAGGAGCTGGCGAAGCAGGAGGGCGTGCCCGTCGCCGGCCGCGACCTCAAGAGCGGCCAGACGATGATGAAGACGGTCATCGCCCCCGCCCTCAAGGCCCGCATGCTGGGGCTCGACGGCTGGTTCTCCACGAACATCCTGGGCAACCGCGACGGTGAAGTGCTGGACGACCCCGCGGCCTTCAAGGCCAAGGAAGTCACCAAGTCGAGCGTGCTGGACACCATCCTGCAGCCGGAGGTCTACCCCGAGCTGTACAGCAAGTACTCCCACAAGGTGTCCATCCACTACTACCCGCCCCGCGGCGACGCGAAGGAGGGTTGGGACAACATCGACATCACCGGGTGGCTGGGCTACCCGATGCAGATCAAGGTCAACTTCCTCTGCCGCGACTCCATCCTGGCCGCGCCGCTGGTGTTGGACATCGCGCTGTTCCTGGACCTGGCCAAGCGGCTGGAGTGGCGGGGCATCCAGGAGTGGATGTCCTTCTACTTCAAGAGCCCCATGGCGATGCCGGGCCTCCCCGTGGAGCATGACTTGTTCATCCAGCTCACCAAGCTGAAGAACACGTTGCGCGTCGTGGCGGGCGAGGAGCCCATCACCCACCTCGGACTCGACTACTACGGGGATGACCTCCCGCTCGCGCGATAACACGCCAGCCTTCACGTGGCTCGTCACCTTGATGGGGGCGGGCCACTTGATGCTGGTGCTGGCCACCGGGCGGCTGCGGTGGGAGCACGTCGCGGCGGACGCGCTGCTCGTGGGGGTGGCCTGGGCGGGCCCCCGCACGCGGCGCTTCCTGCTCGGCGGCTTCCCGCTGTGGCTGACCGGTATGCTGCTGGACAGCCAAGGGCTCTGGCTGTCGCTCCGGGGAGTCATCCATACGGGTGACTTGTGGGCGCGCGAGCGCCACTGGTTCCCCGCCCCCGGCGGTGTCAACTGGCCGGAATGGTGGAGCACGCGCTCGCATCCCGTGCTGGACCTGCTGTGTGGCTTTGCCTACGCCGCCTACCTTTACGAAGTCTTCCTCGTGGCCATCTTCTTCTTCGTGAAGAAGGACGACCGCTTCCAACGCCTGTGCTGGGCCTTCCTGGCGGTCAACGCCCTGGGCGTGGTCGTCTACATGCTCTATCCGGCCGCGCCGCCCTGGTACATCCTCCAGTACGGCACGGGCCCGGCCAACCTGGCCGCGCTGCCCAGTCCCGCGGGCACCGCGCGCTTCGATGCCCTGTTGGGTATCAGCTACTTCGCGGGCTTCTACGCCCGCAATCCGAACGTCTTCGGGGCCATGCCGTCGCTGCACGCGGCCTACCCCTTCCTGGTGATGCTCTTCGTGTGGCGCAACGGCCCGGTGTGGCGCGTTGCCACCGGGGTGTTCGCGCTGCTCGTGGCTTTTTCCGCCGTCTACCTGACGCACCACTACATCCTGGACGTGCTCGCGGGCCTGATGGCCGCGCTTGCCGCATACCTGGCGGTGGAGCTTGCCTTCGCGCGGGTTCGCAAGAGCGCGCCGCTGCCTGTGTCCATACCGCTGACTCCTGGAGGGGACACCCGTGCTTGAGAACCTGGTCGCCTGGTTGACCGGAAACCTGTCTCCGTCGGCCCGCATCTGGACCGCGCTGGCTCCGGCCATCCTCGCCTGTGCCTACTTCCTGGGCGGGTTGCTCATCTTCTGTATCCGCTGCGCCTTCAAGGGCGTGCCGCGCGACGAGGAGACCCTCAAGCGCGGCAGCACCGTGCTGGTGGGCTTCTTCCTGCGGCACTACTTCTTCTGGGTCATCCAGCCGCTGTGGGCGCTCATTCTGCGCTCGGGGCTGCCGGCCAACGCGCTGTCCATGCTGTCGGGCCTCTTGGGCATCTCCTCCGGCGTCGCGGTGGCCGCGGGGCGCTTCGCGCTGGGCGGCTGGTTGTTCCTCGCGGCCGGCATCCTGGACGTCATGGACGGCCGCATCGCCCGCACGCGCAAGGAGGCCAACCCCGCAGGCGCCGCGCTGGACTCGGTGCTGGACCGGTACGTGGACTCGGCCATGTTGATGGGCCTGGCCTGGTACTACCGGGACACGTGGGTGCTCTTGCCCGCGCTGGGAGCGCTGCTCGGCTCGTCGCTGGTGCCGTATGTCCGCGCCAAGGGCGAGGGCCTGGGTGTCAGCGTGCGCGACGGCGCCATGCAGCGGCTGGAGCGGGTGCTCTTCCTGGGCGTGGGCACGGCGCTCTCGCCCATCCTCGAGGCGGTCTTCTGGCCCGAGCAGAAGCACCCCATGCACTGGATGGCGGTGGTGGGCCTGGTCTTCGTGGCCATCATGAGCAACCTCACCGCCATCTCGCGCTTCCGCAACCTGGTGAAGGCGCTGGCCCCCAAGCGGCAGGAGGCGCGCTCGGAGAAGGCGATTGTCGGCCTCAACGCGGCGGCCGGCGCCATCGCCACGGCGGTGGACTTCGCGCTGGTGCTGGCGCTGGTGGAGTGGATGAACCTGTTGCCCGCGTGGGCCACGGTGCTGGGCGCGCTGTTGGGCGCGGTGGTGAACTACTCCATCAACCGGGTGCTCACCTTCCGCAGCACCGCGGCGGTCGGCCGGCAGATGGTGCGCTACGCGGTGGTGAGCGGCACCAGCGCCCTGTTGAACGCGGGCGGCGTGGCGCTGCTCACGTTGCATCCGCAACTGGCCTACACCTTCGGTTGGTGGGCGGTGCGCGGGGTGGTGTACTTCGCGTGGAACCTGCCGCTCCAGCGCGACTACGTGTTCAACGACACCGCCACGGCGGACGCGCTCATGGAGCAGCGCCCCCATGCGGCGTGACACGCGCCTCCAGGCCCTGGGCCTCCTCTTGTCGCTCGCGCTGCCCACCGTGGCGGCGGGGGCGGCGCTGGAGCCCACGCCTTCCCAGAGCGACCACTACGGGGAGAGCTTCACCTTCATCGGTGACCTGGAGGACGGCACCTTCGTCCTGGTGCAGCTGTCGGTGACGAACATCGGTCCGGGCACGCGCAACGGCATCTGCCGCGCGACGGTGGTGCGGCCCGGACAGCGGCCCTGGACACCCCAGAAGAAGGTGGGCTCGAAGGAGTGGGCCTACGAGGCGGACACCGGCACGTTGCGCGTGGGCACCTGCACGGCGCGCTCGGCGCAAGGGGTGACGCGGGTGGAGGCCGTGCTGGAGGGTGGCCGGGTGGAGTTGGTGTACGCCGCGCAGGTGGTGCCCCAGTCGCCGGAGGGCTCGGAGGTGGAGGTGGGCAGCGCGCGCTACCGTCACGAGGTGACGCTGGCGTTCAGCCCGCTGAAGGCCACGGTGCAGGCGCCCAAGAGCGACGCGGTGTCGCAGGCCGGAGGCGGCTACGCGGACCACACGCGCTCCACCATCGCCCCGGCGAAGCTTGCCCGCAGGTGGGTGCGCTTCCGCGCGCTGCGCGGCGAGGACCGCGTGGTGCTGCTGGCGCGCGAGGGACAGGATGGTGAGTTCGGCCCCGTGTACTCGTGGGCCGAGGGCGGCTCGCCCCACCGGATGGAGTCCTTCACGCTCAGCCGCGAGGGCGCCAAGGAGAAGAGCGCCTGGACGGTGGATGTCTTTGGCGGAGATGGCGCGAAGGCCATGGTGCTGCGCTCCACCGCGCTCCTCCAGCGCAGCGCGCCCGTCGAGGGCCTGGGTGTGTTGGGCGGCCTGGTGAAGCCCGTGGTGGGCTCGCCGGTGACGTACCTGCACCGGGCCATCCTGGAGCGCGAGGGCAAGACGCCCGTGGCGGGGCTGATGGAAGTGACGCTCGAGGGTGAGCCGTGAACGTCTCGCTGTTGCGGGACGTGCACCATGTCCCCGGAGTGCGAGGCTGGGTGCGCAAGCAGGTGCTGCGCTCGGTGGCGCGCTGCGTGGAGTGGACCACGAAGCTGCCGGGGCGGGGCCTCAACGTGTCCCAGGTGAATGACTGGCTGCACGTGGGAGGCTCGGTGCCGCCGTCGCGCTACGCGGAGCTGAAGGCCCGCGGCGTCACGCACGTGATTGACCTGCGCGCCGAGCGCGTGGACGACGCGAAGGCGCTGGCCGCGCTGGGCATCGAGCTGTTGAACATTCCGGTGAAGGACCGCTACCCGCCCACCGTCGAGCAGCTCGTGCGAGGTGTCGAGTGGGCGCTCCCCCGGCTGGCCCAGGGCGGGCACCTCTACACGCATTGTGAGCACGGCGTGGGCCGGGGCCCATTGATGGGCCTGGCGGTGATGGTGGCGCGCGGCTGGGAGGCCACCGGGGCGTACCGCGAGGTGCGCCAGGCCCGGTGGCAGTGCACGCTGAACGACCGGCAGCTCGGCGGCCTCGCGGACTTCGTCACCGCGTGGGCGGCGCGAAGCCCGGGGCAGGCGGCGTAATCGCTACCAGCGCCGCTGCGGCTCCATGGCCTCGGGGCGGCGCTTGTCCGTGGGCGTCAGCGCATCCGCGGGAGAACACCGGCAGACCTCACAGCCGCGGTCCCGGTCCATGGAACACTCCGTGCCCGTGACGCATGTGAGGTTGCGAGACTCCGCGCACCGCGTGTCGCCCTTCTTGTCCTCGCGCTTGTCACCGTGACTGCAGCCCGCCAGGGCCGCCGCCACCGTCACCGCGGCGAGAAGACCTCGCGTGCGCCCCAGCATCCATCCTCGCTTCATGGCCCCACCCTCCAGGCTCCGGTCCCGAGGGCGCCACCATGGCCCCCTCCGCCGAGCGGGAAGTGTGTCACCCCAGCATCCCGGGTGACACCGATTCCGCGAAGAGACGTCACGCCTCTTGTGCGGGCTCGTCCGTCCGGGCCCCGTGCTTGCGGCGCCAGCGCTCCACCAGCAAGAGCAGCGCGGGGAAGCCCAGCAGCACGATGATGAGGTTCAGCCCGAAGCCCAGGTTCGCCAGGTCGCCAATCGAGTTCAGCCCCGGGTGCTTGGCCAGCACCAGCGCCACGAAGCCGATGGCGCTCGTCAACAGGCCGCCCGTAATCGCCCGGCCCGTCTCCGCATAGACGGAGATGAAGTCCGCGCCCGGCTCCCCCAGCCGCTGCACCAGGTGCACACCCGCGTCCACCGTGGTGCCCACGAGCACTGGCAACACCATGATGTTCAAGTAATTGAATTGCAGGTCCAACAGCGCCATCAATCCCACGAGCCCCGCCACCGACAGCAGTGTGGGCACCATGCAGATGAGCGCCGTGCGCAGCCGCCCCAGCGTCAGCCACATGGCCGCGAGCACGCTCAACACCGCCGCCGCCAGGATGCGAGGGCCCTCGCGGGACACCATGTCCAGGATGTCCGCCAGGATGAGCGCCTCGCCCGCCGCCGACACCTGGCTGCCGTCCGGCATGTGCAGCCCGCGCACCTCCTTGGAGAAGCGCCGCGTGCCCTCGCCGTCCGACAGGCTCACGCCGCCGCCCGCGTACACCAGCACCACGCCGCCCGTGCTCCCATCCAAGCTCTCGAACTGGTGGCGCACGCTGGTGGGCAGGTCCTCCTGCGTGAAGGGCTGGGCCTTGGACATGTTCAGCGCCCGCGTCAGCACGGCCCGCGTGTCCTCCGGCAGCCGCTCCGGGTCCAGCTTGCCCAGCTTGGCGTGAATCGCCTCCAGCACCGCCTTCTTCTCCGACTGCTGCCGAGGCACCAGGTCCTCCAGCGCGCCCACGAAGTCGATGGTGGAGTCCTTGCCCCGCGCCGCCTTGCGCGCCTCCAACTGGCGGACCACCTCGCGCTCCATGTCGCGCGAGTCCGTCAACACCACCACGGGCGTCTGCGAGTAGCCCAGGATGTCGTTGACCTTCTGGTCCAGCACGGCCGACGCCTGCTTGTAGTCCTCCAGCGTGCGCGAGTCGTAGTTGAACGAGATGCGGTACGACTGCGAGATGAGCGCCGCCACCGCCACGCCCACGCCCACCGCCACGCCCCGGTAGGAGCGCGGCAGCCACCGCCCCAGCATCGCCATGGGGCCGGAGGTGGCCGCGTGCACCCGCGGCGACCAGCCGAAGCGCGCCGCCAGCCCCAGGAGCGCCGGCAGGATGAGCACGTACGAGAAGATGCTCACCAGCATGCCCACCGCCGCGATGATGCCGAACTCGCGGAACGCCCTGAACTCCGACAGGGCCAGGCTCAAGAAGGTGAGCGCCGCCACCAGCGCCGCGATGAGCGCGGAGAAGCCCGTGTGGCGGAAGGACTCATGCACCGCGGCCTCGGAGTCCATTCCCTCCGAACGCAGCGTCCCGTACCGCCCCAGCAGGTGGATGCCGTGCTCCACGCCCAGGCCGCCCAGCACCGCCGCGAGGAAGCCCGTGAGCAGGTTCACCTGCCCGTATGCCAGCCCCACGAAGCCATACGTCCACCCCAGGCCCGCGACCACCGGCACCATGGTGAAGGCCACCGACAGCGCGCTGCGGAAGTGGAAGACCAGGTAGACGAGCAGCATCACCATGGCCAGCGTGGACGCCCTGGCCAGGTCGCCGACGATGACCCGCTGCTGGTCAATCTTCTTCTTGAAGGTCCCCGTCACCGCCGTGGAGAAGCCGGGCCCGTACTTGGACAGGTCCTGCTGGGCGAGGAAGTCCTCCACCTGCGTCACGACTGTCTTGGAGTAGCCCAGGTCCGCGGCGCTGCCCCGCGGCTTCGCCATCAGCACCACCATGCGCTCGGTGGGGTTCAGGTAGTACAGGTCTCCCTGCCCTGACAGGCGCTGGTTGGCGCGGCCGGTGTACTTCTGCTCGATGTCGGAGAAGTCCACCGACGGGGCGGGCGTCTCCTCCAGCCGCACGAAGAGCGGGTTGGCCTGCTGCTTCTCCCAGGTGATGCGCGCGTCGATGCGGCCCTGGATGGTCTTCAGGTCCTCCAGGTCCACGTAGTAGAGCGAGTGCTCGTCGAAGAAGGCGCGCGGGCGCTGGTAGTTGACGTAGCGAATCTCCGACAGCAGCGCGAGCTTCGGCGCCATGTCGTCCGCGAAGCGCTTGAGCGCCTCGGGCTCCGCGCCCATGCCCACCACCACCACGTTGCCCTGGCCGCCGAAGCGCTTGCGCAGCTTCTCGATGTCCTGGACGCTGGGGAACGCCTTGGGCAACAGGCCCACGAAGTCCGCGCTGAGCGTCAGGTTCCTCGCGAAGTAAGCCCCGAGCAGCGTCAGCACCACCGCCACCACCAGCGCCCACACCGGACGCCGATGGCTCCGCGCGGCGAGTTGGCCCATCGCCCCCTCGAACCGCTCCGACCAACGCTTCTCACCCATGTAGCGACACCTGCTGTGTTGTTAGCGGGCCAACCAGCGGCCCACCTTGCGCCCGCGCCTATCGGCGAGTCAACGCGTTTTATGCCGTGAAACAGATAGTCAGGACCCGAATGACCTGGGCTTCTCTAACAGGCTCCCAGCAGGCCCGCCCATCTGTCCGCTCGACTGCTTTCGAGGCGGTGGGCGCGCCTGTCACCCGGCGTCCGCGGGGATGGAAACGGAGGGTCCAATGCCCTCCCGGAGGACAACCAACCGGGCGGCCTTCGACTGCACCCACCCCGCCGCGTCCCCACGTTCCTGCCCACATGGGGCCGCTCGTGCGGCACCCCGACGGAGGGGAAGCCGTGCCGTCCTCACGCCACCGGAAGGGCCGGGGGCCAGGGACGGCCCGCCACCGCGACGGATGGAACCGGAGCCCACCACATCGACGCAGTCGGAGCGCCGCTGGATGCGGCGTGTGGAGCAAGGCCTTGGCGCCCTGGCCGTGTGTGGCCATCGCCGGCCCTGGCTCGCGCTGAGCCTGTCGTTGGCGCTGGCGGTGGTGGGGGGAGTCCTGTCGCTCAATCTCCGCCTCAACGCCAACCTGGTGGACCTGCTTCCGCGCTCCTTCGCGAGCGTGCAGGCCCTGGGTGAGTTGGAGACCCGATTCGGCGCGCTCGGCTGGGTGGCGGTGGTGGGCGAGGGAGCGGACGCCGCCTCGCTCCGCCGCTTCGCGGATGACATGGCGCCCAAGCTGGAGAAGCTGCCCGGAGTCCGCTTCGTGGAGAAGGAGCGCACGGGCGCGTTCTTCCGCGACAAGGCGCTCTACTTCTTGTCGGAGGAGGACCTGAGGGAGGTCTACCGCCGGCTCGACGCGCGGCTCACCTGGGAGAAGCAGCAGGCCAACCCGCTCTACGTGCGGCTGGTGGACGAACCTCCTCCTCCGCTCGACTTCTCCGACCTGGAGGCCAGGTACATCGGCGCGGGGGGCCACAAGCTGTCGGCCTCGGCGGACGACTACTACCTGGATGAGCAGGCGGGCCGCGTCGTCGTGCTCGTCAAACCGGAGATGACGTCGGCGGACCTGTCGTACTCGCGCAAAATCGTGGACGAGGTGGACGGGCTGCTCGACGCGCAGGACCTGTCCAAGTACGGCCCGGACTTCCGGGTGCACATCACCGGCACCTTCCAGAAGAAGCTGGACCAGCAGAAGCAGATTGTCCGCGACATCGCCGTCTCGTCGGCGGTGGCCACGGCGCTGATGCTGCTCTACCTCATCTTCCACTTCCGAGGCGCGCTGGCCGTGGGGCTGGTGCTGGCGCCCGTGGGCGTGGGCCTCTCGTGGACGTACGGGCTGGTCGCCGTGCTCTACGGACAGGTGAACCTGCTCACGGGCTTCCTGGGCGCCATCCTCGGCGGCCTGGGCGTGGAGCACGGCATCCACCTGGTGGGCCGCTATCTGCATCTGCGCTCGGATGGAGAGTCCTCCGAGCAGGCCACGCGCGAGTCCTTCACGCACACCGGTGGCGCGGCGCTGGTGTCCGCGCTGGTGGCGGCGCTCACCTTCTTCGTGCTGGGCACCTCGCGCCTGCGAGCCTTCCGCGAGTTCGGCGTCATCGCGGGCATCGGCATGTTGGTGCTCATCGCCGCGTACGTGATGGTGCTGCCCGCGTTGCTGGGCCTGACGGCGCGCTGGAGATGGAAGGTCCGGCGGGCGGCGGTGACCTCGCGCGAGTCCCCCGCGGGGCGCATGCTGGTGCGTCACTGCACCGTCATCACCGCCGTCTCCGTGGTGCTGGTGGTGGGGCTGCTCACGCAGGTGCGGCGGGTGCACTTCGATTACAACTTCGGCACGCTCGAGGACCAGGACCTGCCCTCGTTCGTGCTGGACCAGCAGGTCAATCAAATCATCGGCTATTCACAGACGCCGGTGGTGGTGCTCACGCGCGACACGCAGGAAGAACATGCGATGGCGTCCGCGCTGGCCCGCGGGCAGCACGAGCGCGGCAAGAGCTCCACCATCGACTTCGTGGCGTCGCTGTCGTCGCTCGTGCCCCAGGACCAGGCGCGCAAGCAGGCCGTGCTCCAGGATATCTCCCGGCTCCTCGAACACGTGCCCATGGCGAAGCTGAGCCCGAAGCAGCGCGAGCAACTCACGCAACTGCGCGAGCAGACGCGGGCCCGGCCCTTCACGATGAAGGACCTGCCCACCAGCGTGAGGCAGCAGTTCATGGGGCGGCAGGGGACTCCGGGCAGCTTCGTGCTGGTGTACCCGGCGGTGAATCAATCGGATGGCCAGGCCGTGCGCGCGCTGGCGCGCGAGGTGCGCGGTGCCACGCCGCCAGGGGGAGGACAGGTGTCCGCCGCGGGCGAGGCCATGGTGATGGCGGACATCCTGGACCTGGTGACCCACGAGGCGCCGCTCATCCTCGGCGGCACGACGCTGGTGGTGCTCCTGGCCATGTGGATGACGCTGGGGGGCCTGCGGATGGCGGTGCTGTGCCTGGCGCCAACGGTGGTGTCGCTCCTGTCGCTCATCGGGCTGATGCCGTTGATTGGGATGGAGTTCAACTACCTCAACATCCTCATCATCCCCGTGCTCATCGGGACGACGGTGGACGCGGGCGTGCATCTCTTGACGCGGCTGGTGTCGCCGGGGAGCGACTTCGTCGCGGTGTATTCGGAGACGGGGCGCGCGATTGCCGGCGGCCTGCTGACGAGCGCGATGGGCTTTGGCGCCCTCTTCCTGGCGCGGCACCCCGGCCTCAACTCCGTGGGGGTGCTCGCCACGCTGGGCTTCGCCACCAACCTGCTCGTCATGTTGGTGGCCTTCCCCGCGCTGCTGCTGATGCTGACGGAGCGGCGCAGGAAGCGGCAGCGCGAACGCATGGATTCCGAAGTGAAGGAGCAGGCGGCGGCGGGCCCCTCGGAGCCCGAGCTGCCCTCTCCGTGAGCCGCAGTAACGCACACCCAAGGGAGGAGGAAGCAATGGCGAAGCACATGAAGCGGTGGTTGTGGGCGGGTGCCATGGCGGGAACCCTGGCACTGGGCACGGCGTGCAGCTCCACGGAGTCCAAGGTCCTGGTGGCCCAGGCGGACACCTCGACGACTCAACCCGGAACCGGTGGCGCGGGGACGACGACGCCCAACAACCCGACGCCGAGCACGACGGACCCGAACGCGGCCCAGAACGCGCCGCAGAACCCGGGCACCGTGCCCGCGACGCCCTCACAGAATCCGGGCAGCAATCCGCCCTCGGGGGAGCCCATCATGCCGGGCGACACCTCGGCCACCTCGCCGGGGACCACCACCGGGGACGCGGGCATCGGCGGCGCGAGCGACGCGGGGACGGGTGGCTCCGGCGTCGCGCCGGTTCCGGTCGTCCCGGATGACACGTCCGGCACGTTCCAGCCGCCCTCGGGTGGCGCCGTGTTGGACGCGGGCACGTTCTGACCCGAGGGGCGAGAGCGTGGCGCCATCCGCGCCCTCGCCCACCTCGGTGACGTGATGAACCTGGGGCGCCGCGCCACTGGACAGGGGCGCGCGCGCCTGCTTTGTCGGGCGAGCGATGCAGACCCAGACGCCCCGCATCCTCTCGCTCCACGTGGGCCAACCGCGTGAGATGGGCACGCCCGGCGCCGCCGACCCGCTGGAGCGCCCCTGGACCAGCGGCATCTTCAAGGAGCCCGTGCAGGGCCCCGTGTGGCTGTCGCGAACGGGCCTGGCGGGCGATGGGCAGGCGGACCTGCGGGTGCATGGCGGACCGGAGAAGGCGGTCTTCGCGTACGCCTCGGCGCACCATGCGTTCTGGAGGGAGCGGCTGGGCCGCGAGGACCTGGGACCCGGAGCGTTCGGTGAGAACTGGGTGCTCTCCGGCGGCGCGGAGGACAGCGTCTGCATCGGCGACGTGCTGAAGGTGGGGAGCGCCCGCGTGCAGGTGTCGCAGCCGCGTCAGCCCTGCTGGAAGCCCGCGCGGCGGTGGAGGAGCAAGGAGCTGTCGCTGCTCATCCAACAGACCGGACGCACCGGCTGGTACTACCGCGTGCTGGAGGAAGGCGAGGTCCGTGCGGGCGACACGCTGGAGCTCGTGGAGCGCCCCTTCCCCCGGTTCACCATTGCGTTCGCCAATCACGCCATGCACGGGCAGCACCCCGAGGACGCGGCGGCCCTGGTCGACTGTGCCCTCTTGACGCCCCGCTGGAGGGAGTCACTCCAGCGTCGAGTCGTGGGCACTCCCGGGGATGACCGGCCCCGGCTGGTCGGTCCCAACCAGGACAGCTGACGCGGCGGCGCGAGCCAAAACAAGCAAAGACACACTGAAAGACAGTCACGCGCCCGCAAGGGGCCCCGCGGTGGATGTCTGTCGTTGCCCGAGGAGCGGCCGGCCGGAGGAGCGCCTCCTGCGCATCGCCTCGTGGCTGCTCACGTTCCCCGCCAGCAGCAGCAACCAGCCGTAGCCATTCCAACCACTCTCGTGGGGAGAACCACCATGAAGCCTTTCTCGAGAACCCAGCTCGTGCTGAGTACGTTCGCCGCTGGAGCGCTGATGCTCGGCGTCGCCTGCAAGTCAGACTCGGGCGCGAAGCGGGACGACACGCCGCCACCGCCCTCGGGCACCAGCTCGCCCTCGGACACGGATTCGTCGACGCCCCCCACGAGCGCGCCCCCGGATTCAGACACGGGCGGCAGCGGCATCCCCACGCCCCCGCCGGAGGACCCGCTCGGCGGCCCTTCCCCGGAGCAGGACCCCAACGAGGCCCCCGGGACGGGCGGCTCGGGCACGCTGGACCCGGCCGAGAAGGCCCCCCCGCACGATGGTGACGTCGTGCCGATGCCCGACCCGAGCAATCGCGAAGACCCCTACGCGCCCGACGCCAACGAGCCTCGCGAGCGGCCCGACGGCCACCCCTAGCTCAGGGGTCACCACGAAACGGGGCGGCCCTCATGACACCTCCACGAGGGCCGCCCCACGTGAGACATCGTCCTGTGACAGGCCCCCCGCTTGAATGGTGGGCCGGGCCTTGGCAGCGTCCCGTGTTTCCGGTTTTCCACACAGGAGCGCCACGCCATGCGCCGTCTACTCACGGTCCTCGCCGTCCTGCAGCTCACTGCCTGCGCCACCACGCACACGAATGACCCTCGCAACCCGCCGGGCCCCGCGCCCCGCCCGGTTCCACCGGATGCCGCCGAGTCGCGCCGGCTGGGCGCCGAGGCGGACAGGCTGCTCGAGGACGGCCGGTACGAGGACGCGCTGTTCCTCTACCGCAAGGCCTGGAACGACGGCTTCCGTCACCCGGATGGCCTCTACTACGCGGGAGTCATCGCCGCGCGCAGCGGCAGCATCGACGAGTCCCTCATCTGGCTGGGCCGCGCCGCCGACGCGGGCTTCTCCGCGCTCCAGACGATGAACCTCGAGCCCTCGCTCGACGCCGTGCGCCAACATGAGGGTTGGGCGCGCATCGCGGAAAAAGTCACAGCCAACGCAAACAAGGACAAGAACGCCACCCAGGACACGGCCACCGCGCCGGCGTACTGAGAGGATTTTCACCTTCCGCGTCCCTCCCAATGCCTCACGGGCTGGGGCGCGGATGCCCCTCCCTCCCTCTCAAGCAACCCTCCAGACGAGCACCCGCCCACCCGTCTGAATCCCCGCGCCACATAGAGCACGGGCCCGCAGGCACCCGGGGTCAGTGGCACTTTCAGGGTGAACCGCGCTTTCCTGACCATGCGTGGAGACCTCCTCATCCGAGGGCGAAGCGGGGGGTCCTGAACCATGAGAGGCGAGATGAGCTTGAAGGTGTTGCTGGCTGGACGACGTGGTGAGGACGTCTGTCTTCTGTCGCCGTCCTGGAGCTCGGGCTCCTGGCTGGAGACGGTGGAGCAGTGGTTCCAGCACCATGCGAGGGAATGGCTGGAGAGCAGCCGGATGGAGACGGGGCCTCACGGCGCGCCCGTGTTGAAGCTGCGATTGCATCCCGCGGCGGGAGAGGTCTCCATCCTCGCGACCAGCAACCTGCGAATGATTGTCTCCGCGGAGACGTCCGCGGTGGGCCCGGGCTACCACGTCTTCGTGTGTGATTTGTTCAAGGCCCTGGGACAGGCCCTGGACATCGAGTGGGCCGACGCGAACGAAGCCGAGCGGGTGGGAGACCCGACCGGTTACTTCCACACGGGAGACGCCGGGCCGGTGGAGGTCCACATGCTGGCCTGGCTCCAGGAGGCGGTGGGGCAGGTGCTGCGCATGAGGAGCCGGGGCGCGGGGGGCTGCGCGATGTCGATGCGCTTCGGCCACACCTTCGAACATCCGGGTGCGCTCCTGACGCCGCTGGGGCCTCGGGATGAGCGGTGGATGCGGCGCGTGTACGAGGACCCTCGGCTGGGCATCGACGTGTTCCCGTGGTGGAAGCAGGGCGTGGGTGCACACGCGCGGCTGGGCCGGGCGCTGAGCCGGTTGTGGACGGAGGTGGTGTGGCGTCCACCGTTGCTCGAGGACGAGCGGCGGTTGCTGCGCGACGTGGCGCGCACGCTGGAGCAGGCGTGGCGGGAGGACCCGGGGCTCTCCTATCCGTGGCGCGAGTGGCGCGAGGTGCTGGGGTATCTGGGCGTGGGTGGAACGCTGGCGGAGTTCGTCCACCAGCAGGCGGAGCGTCACGGGGCACGCGGTCCCTCCCTGGGATATCGCCGGGGCGCGGTGCACGTGGCGTTGCCGGAGGGTTGGGCCATTCGCATCCCGGGTTCGCTCGCGGAGGCGCACCTGGAGGATGGGACGTGGGTGGCAAGAGACCATCGGCGCACGGTGCGCTTCGTGCCGCTGGAGGATGACGCCCTGCCCATGACGGGTGAGCACCCGGCGATGATGGAGCTGGAGCATCACGGCCAACGGGTGAGTGGCCGGGCTTCGCTGCGGATGGAGGCGGGAGAGTGCCGGCTGACGGCGGTGTGCAGTTCGGGGCCGCACCGGGCGCTGTGCGTGGTGAGCTTCGACGACCCGGAGGAGGAGGACTGGGCGCTGGGCACGTGGCGCTCGCTGGACCACGCCACCACCGCGGCGTGAGCGCGCACCGTCCGTGGTAGGTTGTCGTCGTGTTGCCGCAGGAGCCAGCACGACCATGTCGATGATTCAGTTCACGCGCAATTACACGGACCGCTCGAACGACTACGGATTCCAGTTCGAGTTCTTTTGTGACAAGTGCGGCAACGGGCACATGTCGCCCTTCATCGCGAGCAAGGTGGGCGTGGCCACCGGGCTGCTGAGGGCGGCGGGCTCATTCTTCGGGGGAACCATCGGGCGCGCGGCGAACGCGGGCACCCACCTGAAGGACGCGCTGCGAGGCCAGGGCTGGGACGACGCCTACGCCGAGGCGGTGGAGGCCGGGAAGCAGAACTTCAAGAACTGCACCCGGTGCGGCAAGTGGGTGTGTCCCCGCTCGTGCTGGAACGAGGCACGCGGGATGTGTGAGAGCTGCGCGCCGGACCTCGCGGAGGAGGCGGCCTCCATCCAGGCGCATGTCGCGGTGGAGCAGGCGCGTGAGAAGGCGCGCACGGTGGACCACGTCGCAACGCTCGATATGAAACAGACGCGGACCGCGACGTGCCCGCATTGCGCCGCGAAGGTGGATGGCGGCAGGTTCTGCACGGAATGTGGCAAGCCTCTCGCGGCCCAGAAGCTGAGCTGTGGGAAGTGCGGCACCGACATCCCGGCAAGCGCGAAGTTCTGCCCGGAATGTGGTTCACCCCGAAGCGGGTGAGGCGCGCGGCTCCACCCTTTCCGTGGGTGAGGGCGACGCGAGATGACTCCTGGGTGGCAGGAAGAAGAAGTCCGGACGATCTACACGGAGATTGCCCCCGCCTACGAAGCGCTCTTCCCGGTGCTGAGCCGGTATGACCACCGCGTGGAGCGCTTCCTCGCGGAGGCCGTGACGCCCGGGTGCCGGGTGCTCGACGTGGGCTGTGGACCGGGCCTCCACACTCGAGACCTGGACGCCTCCGTGTCCGTGACGGGGACGGACCTGTCCCCCGAGATGCTGGAGCTCGCGCGGCAATCACGGCCCTCGGGGGAGTGGCGTGTCCACAGCTACTACCAACCGCTCCCCGAGGAGTGGGGGTGCTTCGACGTGGCCCTGGCCGTCGGCTGTCTCGACTTCTGTGACGACCTGCCCCGCGTGCTCGCCCACCTCGCCCAGGCCCTGAAGCCCGGCGGGCGGTTGCTCTTCACCGCGCTGGAGCGGCGCCTTGGACACGAAGCGCATGAGGCCCCGACGCGAGAGATTCCGACCGGAGGCCCTCCGGTGACGCTGCACCTGTATACGTTCGAGGAGGCCGCGCGCGCCGTGCGCTCCGCGGGACTTCAACCTCGCGCCTACGTCCACGCGCCCGGCTGGGTGCAGCTCACCGAGCAGCGGACGTTGTGGTTCGGCTGGTGGAGCGTGGAACGCCCGTGACGAAAGAGATGGGCCGTCAGGCGCCTTTTCGGCCTGGCGTCACTCGCCGCCGAAGCACTTCAGAGGTGTCACGGGTCTGTCCCCAAGCTCCCTGGCCTGGGCGAGCGCGCGCTGCGTTCTACGTACCGGGCGGGGTGTCCTTGGGTCCATCGTCCGCGGTGACTCCCTCACATCGGAGGCTTCCGGCCGGCCGCCGTTCAAAAGCCAAACCGAGACGCTCCTCTCCGAGGGGCGTGGCTCACAACTAGCTCAATGGTAGAGCGCAAGATTCCCAATCTTGAGGCTGAAGGTTCGAATCCTTCCAAACCGACTTGAAACATCGGTTCAACACAGAAGGCTCCACTCCGAGCCGGCGAGTTCGCTGGTTCCACCTCGTCCACCCTCTCCCATCGCGAAGCCCCGCCGTCCGCCAGGGCGACAGTCCCGTTCCGCGCCGTTCGCGGAAAGCGCTGCCGCCGTCCGCGCCCGGTGCGGCCCGTGAATGCGAGATGTGGAGACAAGCGCGGGACATGTTGTCGGCGCGCTCAGCCCGTGACGGGTGGAGTCTTCACTTTTTCGGATGACGGCAGTCCCCGGGATGCACGCGTCCTCGCGCCACCTTCGCGTCCCGGTCTCATGTGCCCCCACTGGGGGAAAGGAGGTGCGCGATGGGCTTCTTCATGCGTGTGGATGTGGTGCAGCACGAGCGTGTCTTCGTCCTGGTCGACGAGGTCCCGACGCGTTACCTCTCCCCGGGCCGCTACCGCCTGAACCACCCGTTCCGCAACGTGCGCCTCGTCCGCGTGCCCACGAACACGCTCGTGGCCAACCTGGACACGGAGCTGCTCGCCCTCGTTCCTCCGTCGGACCTCCAGGTCATCGACCTGGGCCCCGACGAGCGCGCCGTGCTCTACCACCGCGGCCGCCCCTCGAAGTGGCTGGGCCGTGGCCAGCACCAGGTGTGGCTGGTGGACACCGTGAAGGTGGAGCGCATGGACACGTCCAGCGTGGCCACCGTCCCGTTGCGTGACGACGTGCGCGCCCTCGTGCCCGCCAACGACTACGTGGAGGCCATGGCCGCCGAGGGCAGCGTGGTGCTGCGCTATGTGGACGGCGCGCTCGACGCGGTGCTCCCCGCCGGCCGCCATGCCGCGTGGACGGTGGCGCGCAAGGTCCAGCTCGCCGCCATCGACCTGCGCGAGCGCCTGCTCCATGTGACGGGCCAGGAGGTGATGACGAAGGACCGCGTGACGCTGCGCCTCAACCTGTCCACGGCCTTCCGCGTGGCGGACGCGCGCCGCCTCGCGGTGGTCGCCCGCACGCCGGATGACATCCTCTACCTGGCCATGCAGTTGGCGGCCCGTGAGGCGGTGGCCTCCCGCACGCTGGATGAGCTGCTCGCCTCGCGCGAGGTCGTCGCCGAGGGCCTCTTCGCCGAGGTGAAGGGCCGCGCCGAGTCGGTGGGCCTGGAGCTCTTGCGCTTCGGCATCAAGGACATCGTGCTCCCGGGTGAGATGAAGGAGCTGCTCAACCGCGTCATCCAGGCCCAGAAGGAGGCCGAGGCGAACGTCATCACCCGCCGCGAGGAGACGGCCGCCACGCGCTCGATGGCGCAGACGGCGAAGGTGCTCGCGGAGAACCCGCTGCTCGTGCGCCTCAAGGAGCTCGAGGCGTACAAGGACCTCGCCGCCAAGGTCGGCCAGGTCCACCTCGTCCTCGGCGAGGGCGCGGTGCCCTCGCTCCAGCTCAAGGGCTGAGACCACTGTCCGCCAGCCCCCCGCGGCCCTACCCCGCGGGGTGTTGGCTCATCGGCTGACTCAAAAATCAATCTCGGCTACCCTCCGGGCTTTCGTTCCCACGAGGAGTCCGAGATGTCGTCGTCGACGAATCACTACATCCCCAACCTTCGCGATATCGAATTCAACCTCTTCGAGTTCCTCGATATCGGCCGCACCTCGTTGGGACACGCGCCCTTCGGCGACCTCGATGAAACAGCGGCCCGGCAGCTCCTCGAGACGTTCGCCCTGCTGTGCAAGAACGAGCTGGCGCCCTCCTTCGACGAGTCCGAGCACACGCCGCCCAAGCTGGAGAACGGCGAGGTGACGCTGCCCCCCGGGCTCAAGAAGTCGATGTCGGCCTACTTCGACGCCGGGATGCACCTGATGGAGCAGCCGACGCACCTGGGCGGCATGGGCGCGCCGCCGACGCTGACCTGGGCCACCTTCGAGCTGATGGTGGGCGCCAACGCCTCGCTGGCCTTCTACACGCTGGGCAACCTGGTCGCGCGGGTCATCGACCGGTTGGGGACGGAGTCGCAGAAGCGCCGCTTCCTGCCGCACATGGTGGACCGACGCTGGGGCGGCTCCATGGTGCTCACGGAGCCGGACGCCGGCAGCGACGTGGGCGCCGCGCGCACCAAGGCACGTCCCGTGGGCGGCGACCTGTGGGAGATCGAGGGCGTCAAGCGATTCATCACCAACGGCGACTCGGACATGAACGAGAACATCATCCACATGGTGCTCGCGCGTCCGGAAGGCGCGCCTCCGGGCACCAAGGGACTGTCCCTGTTCGTGGTGCCCAAGTACTGGGTGAACGAGGACGGCAGCCTGGGTGAGCTCAACGGCGTCGTCTGCACCAAGCTGGAGAAGAAGATGGGGCTGAAGGGCTCCGTCACCTGCGAGATGACCTTCGGCGACGGTCAGCCCTCGCGCGGTATCCTCCTGGGCGAGGTCCACGACGGCATCCGCCAGATGTTCCACATCATCGAGCAGGCGCGCATGGCGGTGGGCGTGAAGTCCATGGCCGCGCTGTCCGCGGGCTATCAGCGCGCGCTGGCCTTCTCGAAGGACCGGCTCCAGGGCGCCGACCTGATGCAGGCGCGCAACAAGGCGGCGCCGCGCGTGCCCATCTTCCAGCACCCGGATGTACGCCGCATGCTGATGGCGCAGAAGGCGTACTCGGAAGGGATGCGCGCGTTGTGTCTCTTCACCGCCTCCGTGCAGGACGGCGTGGAGGTGAAGGGCGGCCACCGCGCCACCGAGGCCGGTGAGCTGGACACGCTCAACGACATGCTGCTGCCCCTGGTGAAGGGCTACTGCTCGGAGAAGGTGTACGAGCTGCTCGCGCTATCGCTGCAGGTCCATGGCGGCTCGGGCTACCTGACGGACTACCCGGTGGAGCAGTACATCCGGGACCAGAAGATCGACACGCTCTACGAGGGCACCACGCACATCCAGGCGTTGGACCTGCTCATGCGCAAGGTGGCGCGCGATGGCGGCGCGACGCTCCAGGGCTTGCTCTCGCAGATTCGCCAGACGGCCGAGGGCGACCTGGGCGGCGGCGAGCTCCAGACCGAGCGCGCCGCGCTGGGCAAGGCGCTGGGCGAGCTGGAGATGATGCTCGGCACGCTGATGGGGAAGTTGGGCGAGTCCGTCTACCACGTGGGCCTGCAGGGCAACCGCGTGCTGGCCGCCGTGGCGGAGGTGGTCATCGGCTGGCTGCTGGTGCGTCACGCGGGCGTGGCGCTGGAGCGGATGAAGAGCAACCCCGCCGACAAGGCCTTCTACGTGGGCAAGCTCGCGAGCGCGCGCTGGTACTGCGCGGAAGTCCTCCCCGGCCTCGCGCACGCCGCGCGCATGGTGGAGGCCGGCACGCTGGACCTGATGGACGTCCCCGAAGAGTCGTACTGAGCCGCTGATGCTCCTCCCCGGCCGCCATCGACGGTGGCCGGGGAGCACGCGGCTCCGCTCACGCGGGCTTCGGGGAGGAGCCTCGGGCGGACAGCTCGCGCTCCACGTACAGCCGCAGGATGTGCATGAAGTCCTGGGCGTTCGTCACCACGCCGAAGGCCTGGTGCGTGCCGCGGTCCTTCAGCTTGCTGACCACGAACTCGGACGAGTCCACGCAGATGGTGGACAACTCCCGCAGCGAGCCGTCCTTCTCCGTGACGAAGGCCGGGAGCATGTTGCCGGTGGCGATGGCATGCAGCGCGGTGGCGACCATCACCGCCATGGTGGCCTTGACCGCGTGACGGCGCATGGCGTCCTGGCCGCCCACGTTGTCCGTCACCACGTCCGGCAGCGGGCCGTCGTCGCGGATGGAGCCCGTGAGGACGAACGGGACCTTGTGGACGACACACGCGTGCATGATGCCGTTGGTGATGACGCCCGCCTCCACCGCCTTCGCGATGGAGCCCGCGGCGCGGACCTTGTTGATGGCGCGCATGTGCAAGCCGTGGCCTCCGGACGTGGCCTCGCCGGTGCCGCTCATGCCCAGGGTGGTGCCGAAGATGGAGGCCTCGATGTCATGCACCGCCACGGCGTTGCCCGCGAGCAGCGCGCCCACGAAGCCATTGGCGATGAACCACGTCATGTCGGAGCGCGCCCGCGAGTGCACCAGCGCGGGCCCCGTCACCCAGATGGGGTAGCCGCCGCGCTCGCGCTCGTCCACCAGCACCCGCGCCATCTGCGCGTAGTCGATGGGCTTCTCGCGAGACACCTCGCTCGTCATGAACTTGAACTCGCCCTCCTCGCCGCCGCCGAGGTACGCGGTGTTCACATAGACGCCCTCGGTGCCGTCCTCCGCGAGCCCCACCACCACGCGCTCTCCGGCCCGGACGCGGCGTCCCTCGCGAATCCACAGCACGCCTTGAGCGTCCAGGACGAGCGCCCCGTCCATGCGCGGCTCACGAGGCATGCGCCACTCGCCGCCGATGCGCACGTAGGTGGGCAGGTTGGTGGTGGTGAAGAACCCTTCAGGCAGCACACCGTCCGCGGGCGCTGGCTCGAAGCGCGCGTCCGGACACCGGGTGAACCGCTCGGCCGCGAAGTCAGGATGAGGAATGGAAGTGCTCACGCGCGGCACCATGCGCGGGGCCTTCCCTGGGTTCAAGGAACTTGGCGCGGCGGAGCCTCTTCCGTCGGATAGCGGGCAGGTGCGCACCCACACTCTGAGACGCTGACGCAAGGAGCCGAACCCCTCTCATCGTCGCGTGCACACCCACTCCTGGCGGGTCGGACTTCGACTCGAGGTGAGCGAACGTTCTGCGCATGGACGCGAGAAGTTGCGTGCGCGCATTCAACGCCGCGTGGAAACGAACCATACAAAGCAACTCGATGTCTCAGGCTCCGAGAATAGAGGCAAGTCACACGCGACCTGTCTGGTTCGCATCCCCCACTTCGGAGCTTTCCCCCATGAGCTACCGCATCCAGTCTGGCGACACCCTGTCCGCCCTCGCGCAGCGCTACGGCACCACTGTCAGCGCACTGATGAAGGAGAATCCGCAAATCAAGGACGCGGACCTCATCTATACGGGGGACACGCTGAAGATTCCGGGCGCGTCGGATGGATTCGATGCCGCGCCGTCGCGCAAGGGACCCAACCTCACGGGTGGAATGGAGAACCCGTCCTCCGTGTCGGGTCCGGACTCGTCGGGTGAAGGAACGAAGGGCCCCAAGGGCAGCCCGTTTGAAATCGCCAAGTCGCATCTGGGCAAGAACGCGGGCTCGCTGAAGCTTGAGGGTTCGGGCGTGGGCGCGGACATGGAGGACTGGGTCCCCAACAACGTCAACTGCGCCAACTTCGTCTCCGCGGTGCTCGAGCAGTCGGGCCAGATTTCCAACAGCCAGCACGACAACAGCGTGATGGGCCTGATGCGCAAGCTGGACGCGGACCCGGACTTCAAGCGCGTGTCGCTGAAGGACGCGAAGCCCGGCGACGTCGTCTCCATGAAGGTGGGCAGCGGCGAGCACGTGGTGATGTTCGCGGGTTGGAAGGACGGCAAGCCGCAGTTCATCGGCTCCAACAACGTCAACCCGGACGGCTCGCAGCGCATCAGCTTCAGCAGCATGAACTACCCCATCATGGCGGTTCACCAGTACCGCGGCTGAGCGGACAGACGGATTCGATGAAGGACGCACAGGGCTCCGCGCGGAAGACCTTCGCCAGGCGAGTTGCGTTAGCGTCCTGGTGATGTTCCAGGGACTCTGTCTGTTGATTCCAGCCAAGGCCGACCCAGAGCGCGACGCGGTTGCTCGCGCCTGGGGAGCGGGAAGAGGCACGGTGCTGAGAGTCGACCGCTTCTGGAGTCCTCCCGAGGTGGAGCCCGCGCGGACCCGCCTCTATGGAAACGACGCGTTCTGCCTCGTCCTGGCCCAGAAGTTGGGCCTCACGCTCGTCTCGCCCCCGGATGATTTGTTGTTGCACGTGGACCCGTCCTGGCTGGGGCGACGCGTCGTGGGCTCCACGCTGGAGCAAGTCGTCACGGGCCCTTTCCCACGCTTCATCAAGCCTCAAGTTCCGAAGCTCTTTCGCGCGAACGTGTGGAATGCCCCCGAGGCGCTCCTCGCGGAGTGCCAGGGTTTGGAGCCCCAGACTCGGGTCCTGTCCTCGGACATCGTCGACATCCGAGCGGAAGCACGCGCGTGGGTGTTGGAGGGTCGTGTCCTGACCTGCGCCCTCTATGAGGGAGAAGGCAACGCCTCGATGGCGCAGGACTTCCTCGACACCGTGGCGCGGCGGGCGAGCCTCCCGCGCACCTGTGTCCTGGATGCGGCCTTTGTCGCGGGCTCGGGTTGGGTCCTGCTGGAGGCCAATGCGGCGTGGGGCGCGGGCCTCAATGGCTGCGATGCGAACGCAGCCGCCCGGTGCATCGCCGAAGCCTCACACGCCTGACCACCCTCAAGGCGCGCCG
This sequence comes from Myxococcus stipitatus, assembly GCF_037414475.1. The sequence goes on from NZ_CP147913.1 coordinate 4,008,090, forward strand.
CGTCCTGCTCGAAGACTCGCGAGGGCCTCCGCGAGCAACTGCATCCCATCCTCCGACCATCCCCGCAGCCGCGCGAGCGTGGACAACTCGCGGCCGGGCTGAATCAAGTCACACAGCGCGGCATCCTCGATGAGCTGCGCCTGCTGCTCGGGATTGAGCTCCTCCCAGCGCAGCCCCTTCTTCACCGCATTGCGCCAGTTGTACCCATCACCCACGAACTGCGCGGCCAGCGCGGCGCTCATGTACGCGGTGCCACCGTGCTGGTGCTGCCACACATGGGTCAGCTCGTGCACCAGCAGCCCCAGGTCCGTGGCGTCGCGCCCTGGCGGGATGAAGACCGTGTTGCCGTGGACGAAGGCTCGCCCTGAAAACCCCAGCAGGCCCAGCGGTCCCTCCTTCACCCGCACCGCCGCGTAGTCCAGGCTCGTCCCGAAGATGGGGCGCACGAGCGCAATCTCGAACCCCGTGAGCCCGCGCCCAGGTGGCTCGAACCCCGACAACACCTGCGTCGCGCTCACCACGCGGCCCAGCAGCATCAACACCAGGTCCGCGGGGAGCTGCGCCACACGCCACAGTCCACGCCGGAGCTTGAAGCGCCCTTCGCGCCCACGCCCGCGCGCGCACAGCACCAGCCCTCGAGCCACCTCCGTGGGCACCACCCGGAGGCCATGCCCCACTCCGCGCGATGCGCTGACCACGCCCGTGAGCAGTCCTCGCCCCGCGTCCACCCAGCGAGCGGGAAACGACCGCATCACGTCGACGACCTCAGCGCCCCGGGGCCGCGCGAAGCGGCGCACTCGCGCCCAGCACCGACTCCATCAGCGCGCGCAACGCCCCAGGCCGCCACGGCCGCGCGAGCGCGAAGTGCGTCCGGCACGAACCCCGAAACGCCTCCGCCAGGTCCGGACTCAAGCGCGACGACACCAACACCCGAGGCCCCGCGAAGTCCCGCTCCACCAACCGGGCCAGGAACGCGTACGAGCCCGCGCGCTCCACCGAGTCCAGATCCACGACCACCGCCGCAGGTGTCGCGCCCAGCTCCATCCGCCGCCCCGCGGACCCGATGCCCTGCGCGTGGATCAACCCGAACGCCGGCGCCAGCTCGCGGCCCATCGCCAACCGCATCAGCGGGGACTCGGACACCACCATCACCAGGGGCCCACCCGAATTCCATCCCGACCCAGCGGCCTCCCTCAGGCGGGGCGCGGGAACCGGCTCGAGCAGACGCGACGAAGCGATAGTCACGGATGGCACACATAGGACAGTAGCCAGCGATAGCGGAAATATCAAACTACACTTAACTTTTCAGATTAGTCCGCTCTCCTCCCGCGCATAGAACCCCATCTTCACGGATGTTGGGCACGTGAATTCGCGTTCAGTGAGTCAACATCCACCCGCCATCAATGCGCGGGCACCAGCGTGAGCTCGGCGATCTCCGGCGAGGGCCCCAGGCGCAGCGGAGGCCCCCAGTAGCCCGTCCCCCGGTGCGTGTACACGCGCACGCCAGCGACCGTCGCGAGCCCCCTCACCACGGGCTGCTGCAACTTGATGAAGAACATGAACGGGAACACCTGCCCGCCATGCGTGTGCCCGGAGAGCTGGAGATCCACTCGCACCCCCGCCTCCGCCACTCGCAACGCCGAGCGAGGCTGATGCGCCAACAGCACCACCGGCACATCCCTCGGCGCCCCCGCGAGCGCCGCGGAGGGACGGCTCGCGTGCGCCGGAACGATGTGGCCCGCGTCGTGGTCTGTCACCCCAGCGATGACCAGCCGCGCCCCATCCCGCTCCACCACGTGGTGCGTGTTGCGCAACACCCTGAGGCCCAGCCGGGCCACCTCGGACTCCCACGCGGGTCCCCCGTGGTAGTACTCGTGATTGCCCGTCACGTAGAACACCCCCAGCGACGCGCGAAGCTCCGCGAGCGGGCGCACCTCCTCGCGCAGCGACTCCACGCTCCCGTCGACCAGGTCCCCCGTCACGGCGATGATGTCTGGCTTCAGCGCGTTCACCTGCTCCACCACGCGCCGCAGCCACCGCCCATCCAGCGTGGGGCCCACGTGGACATCTGAAATCTGCACGACCTTCAGGCCCGCCATCCCCGGCGCCAATCCAGACATCGGCACCGACACACGCTCCACCGTCGCGCGGCCTCGCGCCGTGACGAACGCGAAGAGCACCGCGGGCACCGTCACCGCGCCCACACCCACGGCCTTCCACCGCGCCAGCACCAGCGGGTCCGCCACCAGCCCCGTCCACCCCAACACCGCCCCCACCACGTCCGCCGCCACCATGGCGCTGAGCAGGATGCCGAAGCTCCCCAGCCACACGAAGGACACCCACTGCAACACGCGCTTCGCCGCCGAGGGCATGCCCCATCCCCCCAACAGCCCGGCCGGTATCGACACGAACAGCAGCACCACCAGCGCCACGCCCAGACCCGCCCAGAGGGAGGACCACTCAGGGCTCACGAACAAGCGCATCGCCAGGTAGGCATGCAGCGAGCCCATCAGCGTGAGGATGCCGCCCAGGGACATCAACCAGCGCAACACACGAGGCGGCCCCGTGCGCACACGCCGCTGCTCTTGCTCGACACCTTCGGACGACCGCGCCAAGGACCCCACCTCCGACGAACCCGCGGACTCACACCCCGTGGGGAGGCGGAGCATAATGGCCGCCCCCACCGCCTGCCCGGCAACCCGCGCCCCTGCTCGTTAGTGAGGGGCCCAGGAGACCCGCATGCGCCCGCGCCCCCTCGACAGTCCCTGGCAGAGTTGGTCGGTGGCCGCGGCGCTCGTCCTCGGAGGGCTCGGCTGTTTCGCCAGCGGCGTGGTCTGGGTGACGCGCTCGCTCTTCCAGGACATCGAGCAGGAGCTGCGCCGCAACGACGTGCACCGGCTCGTGCTGCGCACCGCGGAGGCCACGCCGCGAGTCACCGAGCAATTGGGCACCCCGCTGACCAGCAGCTTCCTCACCCTGCGCGCCCACGGCGCAACGGCGCGCAGTGGCGTCGTGGACTTCGACCTCACCGTGCAGGGACCACGCGGGCGCGGGGTCCTCGAAGCCCAGGTCGCCTATACGCCGGAAGCATGGACGCTCCGCAAGCTGGTGCTCCACCCCGAAGCCGGTGATTCCGTCGACCTGCCAGCGGGAGGCAGCACGCCCGCCCTGCCTCCGGACTGAACTCACGGGCACCGGGTGCTGCCTACGTTGAGGGGCATGAAGACCTCGCTCCTCGTCACCCTCGGCCTGCTTGCTTGCGGCTCCGCGCTCGCCGCGACTCCCTCCGCGAAGAACGAGAACCTCGACCTGCGCACCCGGGACCGCTCGCTCGCCGTACGCGTCAGCGATGACCTGCTCTCCAGCCCCGAGCTCAAACTCTCCTTCAAGCACGACACCGTGCAAGGCCAGGCCTTCGGCCGCCCTGTCAACCTCACGGAGAAGGACGACGTCCTCCAAGGCACCTATGGACAGAAGCCGGTGAACCTCAAGGTGACGGACCACGAGGACATCCTCCTCGCCGTGGGCACGTTTGGCGGTCAGGTCACCGACCTCCGAGTCAGCCCCGAGGAGGTCTCCGGCACGGCAGGCCCTTGCTCCTACGAGCTGCTCATCACCCGCCATGACCGCTACGAGGGCTGGCGTACGTGCGGAGACCGCAAGGACAACAAGGTCTCGCTCTACATCCCCTCCTCGCTCGCGAAGGAGGACACGCAGCTCGCCACGGCGCTCTCCATCCTGCTGGCGCAATAGCCACGGCATCCCGAAGCCCGCGCGCCTTGGGACATGCCCCAGGTCCTCGCGGGTTGAGGCATGCATGGGGGCGGGGATGGTGCGCCGTCCCTTGACGACGGAGCCACACCTCTAACGCCGGCGCTGACGCAGGAAGGCCGCGCCACCGATGAGCAGGACCCACGCGGCCGCCGCGCTCGTGGGAGATGCGCCACAACCGCCGCAGCCCACATCGAGCGCGGTGGGCCCACGGACCTGGAAGCCGGTGTCGGGTGACCGGGTGCCCGCCACGCCGGACTCGCTGTTGAGCATGGACGCGGACACGCCATGCGCGCCCGGGGTCAGCGCCTGCTCCGCCGCCAACGTGTGACGGAACGCGCCCGTCGTGTCCGCGACGACCGTGGCCACGCGAGTCCCATCGACCTCCAGCGAGACGGACACTCCCGGCTGCGCCACACCCGCGAACAGCGGCGTCGGGTCCACCACCTCTCCCTCGAAGGGAACCACGAGCACGGGCACATCGCGAGTCACCACCGAGCCACCATCTCCCGAGCCCGCATCGGGTCCAGAGCTCCCTGCATCCGAGTTCCCCGCGTCGGGAGTCGGCGAGCCCGCGTCGGGGTCAGGCAGGACGACCTCGAAGCGGGTGTCGGGCGAGCTCGGGCTGGAGTTGTCATCCACGTCATGGCCGTGGGCGTTGACCTTGTGGGGGCCAGCCTCGAGCGGCTCGTTGGCGGGGATGTCGTAACGGAAGCGGCCCATGGAGTCGGCGGGGACGATGACCTCCGGGCGGTTGTCGATATACAGGCCGACGGTCCGCGCGTTGCCCGCGACACCCGCGATGTACGGCGTGGGCCCCATGACCTCGCCGTCGGTGGGGACGACGATGATGGGTATCTGGAGGCCCGGGCCCGCGTCTGGAGCAGGAGCCATGGCGTTGAAGGGCACCTGGGACGAGGGGCGGCTGTACGCCCCCATGCTCTCCGAGACGGCCGACACCGAATGGGCACCAGCACTCAGCTCGGGAAAGGGAGGGTCGAGCACCGTGACGAAGCTCCCATCCGAACCCGCGCCGACCTCGGCGACCTTGACGCCATCGACGCTGATGATGACGCGCATGCCTGGGTCCGCCACGCCGCGGATGGTGGGACGCAGCGACACGTCGGTGTTGGCGACGGGCTCGGTGATGACTGGCGTGGTGGGTGTCATGTAGGGGAACAGGAACAGCTTCATCTCTCCGATGGCGCCCGCCGTGGCGCCGTGATTGCCAGCCGAGGCCGCCGCCCCCGCCGCGCCTCCCGCATGTGAACCGGGGCACACGACGGATGATGCATGGAGCAGCAAGGCCCCGCCCGCGCCACCTCCACCAGGGCCTGTCTGCGCCGATGAACTCGGCGAGCTCCCGCCCGCGCCTCCCATGACGTGCGCCTGGGTGCAGCCCAGCGCTCCCGTGGCGCGCACGATGACCGCGCCACCCGCGCCTCCGCCACCCGCGCCATCCGTACCACCCGAGTCGACCGCCGCCGCGCCATTCGCTGAGAAGGTTCCGTTCCCGGAGATGGACATCGCGCGCACCAACACCGCGCCACCGCCCGCGCCTCCACTCGAGCCATCGCCGGAGTCCCCCTCGCCCGCGCCACCGCCACCGCCGAAGAGGAACGAGTAGACAACGGTGTACCCCATCTCCACTCCGCCCTTGCCGCCCATGTCGCGAGCACCATCCGTGGCGGACGTCCTTCCGCCGATGCCCCCCACGCCACGATGCCCGCCTCCGCCGCCACCGGAGTCCTTGCAGATGCCGCTGCCCCCCGCGTTGACCAGGTTGCCGCGCCCGGACGCGGAGCCATAGCGCGTCACCACCAACCCCTCGCCCTTGAAGGCGCCGCCCTGGGCCGTGGGGAGGTCATCTCCGGTGCAGTTTGAGCGGCTCGTGTTCTTCGTGAAGACTCCTCCGCGAAAGCCAGCGCCATCGGCGTTGATGGAGCCGTTGTGGGTCACCGCGCCATTGGCGAGGAACGCGACGATGCCACCGCTGCTCCCATCCCACGGTGGCGCCACGAGCGAGCCAGACGACGTCACGGAGACCGTGGTGTATTCGGGCACCGTGACGGCCTGTGAGCCGGGGGCGTCGTAGTTGTTGACGAGTGGCGCGGTGAGCTGAATCACCATCGGGTTGCCCGCGGTGACGGACTTCACCCGAGCCATCTCCCAGCTCCCCACGCCGCCAGGGCTCGTCGGCCCCGTGGTCCCAGACGGAGTGCTGGAAGAAAACCCCTGCGTCTGATGGATGAGCAGCAGGCTTCCATCCGCGGGCGCGGTGGCCGCCTCCACCTCGATGAATTTCTCACCCCGCAGCGCGCCCAAGGGCATGCGCATCGCGGTGTTGATGGTGCGTCGAGAGGTGACGGAGAGCGCGCCGTCGCGACCCGTTCCCACGCCAAACGAATCCAGCTCGGCCTGAGCGACGGAAGACAGCAGCAGGAGGATGAGGACCCGGGGGAGCAGACGCATTCACCCCATGGTGCCTCAGAACCCCGACTTCCCGCGAGAGCACGAAAGGGCGATTCCGTCCGTCAACTGGCCGGGCGCGTCAGGGCGCGGGCATTCCAGGGCGAGAAGAATGGCTGTCGCAGGAGTCGCGGGAGGATGCGCTTGTCGATGCACCAGAGTTGAAGCGCGTCTTCCCATTCACCGAGCTCGGCCACGGCGCGGACGTCGGGTGCATCGCGATAGAGGTCGTTGAGGTTGTGGACGAGGGCTGAGAGGTTTTCGACCTCCCAGCGTTCGGTGACGGTGCCGGCCTGGACGTGCAGCTCGAGGACGGGGCGTTCTCGGACGTCGACGACCTTGAGGTTGCGAGCGGGGCCAGCCATGGCGAGGGTGAGCGGCCCCATGAGCTCATCGGGGCGGACGCCGAGCGCGACGGAGAGCCCGCCCTGGAGCAGGCCCGCATCACACAGGCGCAGCAGGGAGACGTGAGGGGGCTCGCCGCGAGGGAGCAGCTCCGCAGCGGCGGCGTGGTCCTTGAGGAGGTGCTCCCGGGTGAGGACGTCGAGCAGTGGGGGCATGAGGGCGAGAGCCTATCGCTCCTCGCCGCTCCAGTAGTCCACCTCGGCGGCGAGGGGGAGGACGGTGTACAGGGTTCGAGCGGCCTTGTCGCCCCCAGGCGCGGAGCCCGCGGTGACACACAGCTTCTTCGAGTCCGGATACACCATGACGTCGGGCTCCACCATCGTGGAGAACGCGAGGTAGCGCAGCGTCTCGGTGCCGTCGTTGACGAGTTGGTGTGCGCACGAGGCCCCCGCGGGCAGGGCGACGTAGTCACCGGCGCTCACGGGCAGAGAGGCGTCACCGAGGCGCAGCAGGCCCGAGCCGGAGAGGACGTAGTACGCCTCTTCATTGGCCAGGTGGTAGTGGAGCGGGAAGGCGTGTTTGCCGGGGGGCAGCTCCATCAGGCTGCATCCGAGCTTCTGGCCTTTCGCCGCCGCGCCCAATTGCTTGCGTCGATAGGAGACACGAGGGCCCTGGGTGACTTCGGTCCAAGGCAGCGAGGGTTCGTGGACGACGTGGGGATGCGTGGACATGGGCGAGCTCCTTTCCGGGTGCGGGTCAGGGGCGGGTGGCGAGGAGCGCGAAGACGCGGTGGGGGATGTGGAGGACGGGCTGCGGGAAACGCTCCGCGAGGATGCGGGCGAGGGTCTGGTCGAAGCGCTCGACTTCGGCGGGAGGGAGGGTGGCGCCCACGAAGGCGCTGGCGCGGCAGCGGCCTCGCCAGGCTTCATGGGTGTAGGGAATCCGCACGTCGAAGGAGAAGGTCTCCAGGGGCGTGAAGCCCGCGTCTGTGACATCGCCCAGCCACTGCGGATAGATGCCGACGCCGCAGCCGAAGCGGGCGTGGTCCGGGGGATTGGGGTTGCTGGCATTCATGAGGGTGTCGGTGGCCTCGACGACATTGCCGGGCATGGGGAGCCAGTCGAGGTGGGCGATGATGAGTCGTCCTCCGGGGACGAGCAGCCGTGCGGCCTCTCGAGCGGCGGCGGGCCGGTCGAACCAATGCCAGCACTGGCCCGCGGTGACGAGGTCGAAGGACGCCGAGGGAAGCTCGGTGGACTCGGCGGAGGCTTCGCGAAAGTCGATGGACAGGTGGGCTTCGGAGGCGAGTTGCCGTGCGCCTTCCAGCATGGAGGCGGAGATGTCGAGGCCGATGACGGAGCAGCCGTTGCGGGCGAGTCCTCGAGCGACGACGCCGGTGCCGGTGCCGACGTCGACGGTGCGGAGACCTGGGCGGAGGACGTTGTCGCGGACGAGCCGGTCGAAGAAGGAGTCGGGGAAGCCGGCGCGGTGCCGGGTGTAGTCCGTTGAGGTACGGCCGAAGTCCACGGGCATGGTGATGCTCCTCTCGTGAGTCCGAGCCTCCGAGCGTGCGGGAAGGCACACATCGACGAGGGAATCGAGTCGAGTCGACAATGGCTGTCGGGAGGCTGTTGAGACATGAGTAGACGCAAGGGAGGACGCTCTCAATCTCGATTCGTCCATCGACCCGAGGAGGAGTTGGTGACGGCGGTGGAGGCGGCGGCGTTGTTGGGGGTGAAGCGGGCGACGCTCTACACCTATGTCAGCCGAGGCCTCGTGCGGTGTGTGCCGGAGCCGGGGACGAAGGAGAACCGGTATGTGCGCTCGGACCTGGAGCGGCTGAAAACGCGGCATGACGCGAGGGCGGGACATGCGGCGGTGGCGTCGGGGGCGTTGCGGTGGGGAGAGCCGGTCATCGACTCATCGGTGTCGCAGGTGGGAGCGGAGGGGTTGGCATATCGAGGGCATTCGGCGGTGGGGTTGGCATTGGAGGGGCGGAGCGTCGAGGCGGTGGCGGAGCTGTTGTGGTCGGGGGTGTTGCCGGAGGAGGAGCCTCGATGGGAGGCCGGGGAGGCGGTGATTCCGCCCTCGGAGTTGGCGAGGCTGTTGCCGCGAGGAACGCCGCCGGTGACGGCGTTGAGTGCGCTGGTGCCGTTGTTGGCGGCGAAGGATGCGGTGCGCTTCGCGGCGCCGCCGGAGCAGGAGAAGGTGCGAGCGCGGAGACTGCTGCGTCATCTGGCGGCGTGGGTGGGAGTGGCGCACGCGCCGGGGCGGGTGGCGAGGGCGCTGCGAGCGGAGACGATGGCGGAGTCCTTGGTGTGTGCATGGGATTCCAAGGTGAAGAGTGCGCCGGAGTTGTTGAATCGCGCGTTGGTGTTGTGCTCGGACCATGAGCTGAATGTGTCGACGTTTACCGCAAGGGTGACGGCGTCCTCGGGGGCGGACCTGTACGCGTGCGTGAGCGCGGCGTTGGCGGCGTCCTCGGGGCCTCGGCATGGAGGGGCGTGTGACAGGGTGGAGGCGTTGCTGACGGAGGTCGGGAAGCCAGAGCGAGCGGCGGCGGTGGTGTACGAGAGATTGCGCCGAGGCGATTCAGTGCCGGGCTTCGGGCACCGGCTGTATCCGAATGGAGACCCGAGGACCCCTCCCCTCTTGGACGCGGCGAGAGAGGTCAGGCCCGAGGTGCCGAGGGTGCGAGTGGCAAGAGCGGTCCAGGAGGCGATGCGGGATGCGGGGCATCCAGAGCCGTCGGTGGACCTGGGGTTGGTGATGTTGGCGGACGCGTTGGGATTGCCACCGGGAGCGGCGGGGACGCTGTTCGCGGTGGGGCGCGCGGCGGGCTGGGTGGCGCACATCCTTGAGCAGAGGGAGCAAGGCCACCTGCTCCGCCCGAGGGCCCGCTATGTCGAGCCTCGTGCCACCCCACGGAAATGACAAAGTCAGGGACAGCCCCCAAGCCCCCACCGCGCCGCATCAGCGACAGATAGTCCCAGAAGCAATCTCTCTCAGTGCTTTTTGTCCAAGATTGGGACCCCCGTCCGTCTTGCGGGATGGATTTTGCCCGCCAAAATTCGGCAAAACCTGGCACAACATTTGCCAAGAAGTCCTCGTCTTCCCATCACCTCCAGGAATTCAGTTCCAGCATGATCTTTGGACGGCATTGCATCAAGACGCTGTTGATTCTCCCCTCCCTCCTCTTCGCCAGCAGTTGCAAGGAAGCGGAGGACAAATCCGCAACTCAAAGCCAAAACTCCAGCGCCACTGTCAGCGTGCTCAGCGAGCATCGATTTCAACCCACGAGCAAGCCAACCACCCTCAAGACTCTCGGCCAAGACTGCTCATTGTCCGGACCAAGCGAATGCGCCTCTGGGGTCTGCGTGCATACGGGAACCACGCGCAACACGGGCTACATCTGTAGTCAGCGTTGCGGCCAGCAAACCCCTTGCTCCCAGGGCTGGCGCTGCGCCCGAACCCATCCCTCCGACCCGGACTCAGCCCTTTGTCTTCCGAATGAAGACGCCCCCAGCCACCCCGCTCAGTGAGCGAACACCTCGAGAAGCAAAACCATGAACCTACTCTCGGCTTTCCTCTCCGCGACACTCTCGCGGACATGTCCATTGTCAGCACAGATACGTTTCATCCTCCTGTCCCTGCTCCTGCTACCAGCGCTGAGCGGAGCAGCGGGCCGGCTTCAAGTCTGTAGTCCAGGCACCGACGGCAAGAACTACATATGGGCTTGCGCGTGTGGCACGGACTCCGCTGGTCAAGACGCCTCGCTGTATTGCGACGCATTGAACCAATCATCATGCAGCGGAGGCAACTGCCTCTATCCTCCTTCCGGAAAACTCGAGGACATCGGATATTATCCATGTTGCATGACGGGGTTGTATTGCCCCGCGGGGACACCCCCAAACAGCATCATCAGTGGCACCGAGACATGCGACGAGCCATGGGCGAATTGCAAGATCGACGAAGACTGTCGTGCGTCAACATCCTACTGCAGCACGGGAAAATGCAAAGGCAGTGTTGGCGAAATCAGTAGGCCCAGTGGCGAGTACAGCTCACCCGAGACACATTGCGAAGTCACCATCACCAACGCCTGCGACGACGATGACGAAGGTGAGGACAATGAGTGCAAGACACTGGGCGAAGCACCCCACCAGGGCGAGCCAGTCCTGCTTGGAAGTGGCGCAACCAGGCATGACGTCACAGACGTCCAACTGCCCGGCGTTCTCGGAACATTGACGTTCAAGCGGAGCTATTATTCGAATTCCGAGAAGTGGGCACTGGGGGATAGCCTGCTCAGCGCTACGGGCTCAGTGCTCCCTGCCCCTTTCGGCACCTCGCCGGCACATCCCGCTTCGCTGCTCTGGTGGCACAACTTCTACAGCTTCGTCCAGCCTCGAGCCGCAACCCCCAACAGCGAGGTATGGCACGTGAGGGAAGGCAGCGGAAAGCTCCTCGACTTCACCGGTTGCCAACGTTCTCCCTCAACCTGCTTGGCTCGCCCTGCGCCACTCTCCGGAGAGACCACTGGACGTCTCGTCTGGGAGAGCACCGGCCCGAACAGCGGCTTCTTCGTCCTACATATGCCAGGGGAGGGCAGATTCATCTACGCAGACGTCTGGACTCCGCAGGGCGGCTCCGCAAACGAGGCGCGCTACTTCCTCACTCGCATCGAGGACGCGCGTCAACTCAATCCATCAGGACAAGCCCGCGTCCTTGCCACACTGACTTATGCACCTCCACTGAATCTTAATTGTCCAGGTCTGGGCGCTGGACCGAACGCAGGGGTACCTTATCTCGCAACGGTCGAGAACATAGAAGGGAAGAGACTCCGGTTCGAGTACAAGCGTGTCGCAAGCTATCAAGCAGGGCAGCCGGAACAGTGTGTCTTGTCACGCGTGTTGGCGGAGTCATCATCGACCTCGGCCCCATCGACCCCTCTCATCGAGTACACTTACCTGAAGAACGGAGCTGCCGCCGAGTCGGCCGGCCTCATCGAAAGTGTACTGAACCTCCAGCAAAGCGGAGCCGTAGAGAGCTACACCTATCCGAACCCGCTGACTGGCACGGGACAGTGGCAACTCCTGCAGAACAACATGGCCATTGCCACCCACTCCTCGACCAAGGGGCGCGTCACGAGTGACTTCTCTTCCAAGCGGGGGAAGCGGGGCAGCGGCAGTCTGCTTCTTCTTCCAGATGCCCTCCCAACCCCCTGCACCAATGACTCATCCCCCGCATGCAGGAAGACCAAGACGAACCACGCGCAGCTCTATGCTTTCGATGGCAAAGGATGGGGCAACGCGTCCAATTATCTTTCACAGTACCTCCATACCTACGACATGGAGCAGACATCATTTGCACGTCCTTGGAGAATCCGCCGCGTCACTCGCCCCTGCCCCGAGGCTGCATCCTGTAGCCAGACAAAAGAGTTCGTCTGGCATCAGTTCAGCGATGGTCCCGCTGTCACCGTCGCCGAGAAAGACTTCAAGGACGGATGGACGGTTCGAGAGTGGGCTGGTCCTCCGGATGGTGGGGTTGGCGGCTATGCGGACCTGAAGCGGGTCCATGTGGGAGCGGAGAACCGTGATGGTGGAAGTGCGTTGGAAACCGTTGCCTTTGAATACACAAACGCGACAGCCGGTACGGGACTCCTGGTAGGGGAGCGACTTCGAACAGAGGAAAGACAAGACTCGGTCCTCGTCCCCAGCGGCGAAGCAGTGACGCGCTATGTCCACGACACCGCCACCAATCGGCTGAAAGCCGCGATTCGGAGTGGCTATACACAAGGCCTGACCGGAACCACCTGGGATACAGTTCCTGTCCTGAAACATGTCGGCACCTTCTACTTCACGCGACACGCCTGTTCGGGCGCATCAACGGAAGATGCGTTGGGGCGCGTTCTGGAGGTGCATGGCCCATGCTGGGTCGACAGTCCCACCGCGACTGATTGCTCCTCGTCTCTCAACGCACAAGTTCCCATCACTCAGTATCACTATTGGCCCGCGGGAACTTCGGGGTACGACGCTCATCGACTTCAGAAGGTGGTTCGCTTCCCGAATACAGGAGGAGGGACTTCCTGCGTTGGCCAACATGGCCTCGAAACGGTCTACGCGGACTATGACTTGTGGGGCCAACCTCGCGTTGTCACGGACGCCAATGGCGTGAGCACCACCTACACGTACGAGATGAATCGAGTCACCTCGATCTCCACGCAGGGGGCCACTTGGAACTATACCTACGACAAGGGGGCGCTCTCCTACGTGCAGTCACCTCGTGGAGACTACGAGATGCTCTGTCGACGCGACAATGGCGGCTCTGCCTCGCACTGCTCCGGCAATTGGTACGATGACATTCGCGTCCGGAGCAAGATTCCCTATCCAGGGGGCCCTGCCTACGAGTTCATTCGATACGAACGGGGCGCTGATGGCCTTCTTGGCTCAGAGACCTATCTAGGTGCGTATACAAACGGTCATATGGAGTTCCGGGCGAATTACCATCAAGCAAACCTGGATGGCATGCCCAGCGCTGAGCGCACAGGGGGAGGCCTTGACTTCTATCGGGGGTATTTCTTCAAGCCACGACTCTTTGATGGTGCTGAGCGGTTGGTGGGTATTGGGGCTCCCTACCTGATACCACCCTCCCTCTGCAACGGCTTGGCCCAGGATGGACGCCCTGTGTCCCCGCTTTGCTCCGCGCTCAGCTATGACCGCGCGAATCGTCTGACGGGGCTTGAGCAGTATCCGGAAATTGGAACTCGTACCGGCGGCGCGCGATCCTGCTTCTCATATGATGTCCAAGGCAACGTTCACACAGTGCGGAGTGGATGCCCGACTGCCAGCGGTGCGGTGGGGGACTGCTCCGCTTGCACTCAACCCCTTTCGGCGTATCGGCATGATGACTTCGGGAATCTCATTGACGTCACCTTGCCTTGGTTGAGCGGAAGCGGAAGGACTCGGTTCAGCTACGACGCCACGGGGCAAGTCCGCGCGAAGCAGACTCCCCAGATGGAGCTTGGCGCGGAACACCTCGCCTATGCCTATGACGCACTGGGCAGACTCCTCTCAACAGCACGCATCGTGGGTGGCGTCACTCCAGCCACCGAACTGCTCTTCACGCTGGGATACGACCAGTCCGCTACGCCTCATGCCAGCTGTCCCCAGCCGGCGAATACACAAGGTCGACTGCTGTTCCGAAACGATTCCTTTGGACAGACCTGGTACTCGTACGACGGGCACGGGAGAGTCATTCGGGAGATCAGGGCACGACGCGGCACGACAGGCTCCTTCTCCTGTCCAGTGGACTCCCCGAGCAACACCCTGCATACGACGTACAACTACTCTGCCGCGGGTGACCTGACCTCGATTGAGTACCCCTATGGGCACAAAGTCACGTACCAGTATCGGATGTATGCTGGAACGTCGATTCCCTCTGATCGAGTGGGAGCCGTCCAGGTTGCACGCTGGAACGGCACGGGCTGGACGAGCCTCGCCTCTATCTCCAACATTGAATGGCAGCCCTACGGAGGGCTGCGTGCATACCAAATCAATCCGCCAAGCTCGACACAGCCTGTCACGGTGGATTATTTCCCCCATCTTTACACCCAGTCGCCACCCAGCTCCTGTGCAGCCGATGCCGGGGGATATCAAGGCTCGGTCGACCTGTCAGGACGCACGCGCGGCATCCTCGTCTCGTCTGGGAGTTTTGGCCTCTCAAGCGGTACAGGGAACATCTACAAGCGCTTCTACACGTGGAAAGGGGACCAGGTCATCCGCACAGATACCTGCCTCCTGGGTGCAACAACCCCTGTCATCGAGGAGTTCACCTATGATGGCCTCCTCCGACTCTCCAGTGCGACTCGCCCTGCTGGGAACCTCGCGGCCACAGGTGGCGCATACGAATCTCGTCGCTACACCTATGATGGACGAGGAAATCGTTTGACCGAGGAGGTCGATGGCCAGGTGCACACACTGGCCCACGGCACGGGTGGGTTCGTGGACAGGCTGGAAAGCCGGACTGGGACTGGGGTCAATTCAGCCTTGAACCTCCAGTTCACCTATGATGCCGACGGTCGCGCCAAGGAGAAACTCGGGGCCTTTGTGAGCGGAATCGCCAGGCACAAACTGGAGTTCAACATGGGGCCTTCGGCCAATGGCGGCAACGAGACTGTCTTCCGGTCCGTCAAAGTCAATGGCAGTACATATGAGTACTTCTATGACGCGTTCAACCGGCGGCGGCTCAAGAGATACCCGAGTACGGCTGAGGATGAGTTTTTTTACGACACGTCGAGCCACTTGCTTGTAGACCGCGGCAACCCAAGCGCTACACCACCGCAGGGCGGGTATCCCGACTTTGTCGACGACACCTATGTGTGGCTTGGGAATCGTCCGATCATGGTGGTGAGGGGACGACTGACGGCACAGATGGAGAGAGACAGCAATCCGACAAACAGTTGTGGGCGCAATGGAGCGCCTGCGACCTGTGGAGTCTACTTCCCTGTCACGGACCTTCTAGGCAAGCCTGTCTTGATGCTGGATCAGGCCGGCAAGGTCTCTGGGACTGCAGACTACGAGCCATTTGGCCATGTCAATCGAGTCACATTGCCAGCAGAAACGCCCCATCCTTACCCGGGCAGCATGAACACCATTCTTGCAACCCTCGCGCAGGCAACAACCAGCTCTCTCGTGACAACCCGCTTCCGCGCTCAATTCGACCACGTTGACATCAAGGATGCCGCCGACTTCGCTTCGCTCGTTGACGTAGCCACAGGAGTGTCCCAAGGTCCAACAATCTCACAGGCGGGTGGTGGACAACTCTGGAGCCATTGGGTCCAACCAACGACCCCTCAGCTTCGTATTGAATTCACCTCGGACGCGACGCCTGCGAGCTGCGGTGGCTGCGACCCCAACCAAGCTTCCTGTGCAATCAAGTGCGGCCCTGCGGATGGCGTCATTCTTGCGGGCTACGAATACCAGCGTCTCCAAGTCGGAGCAGAGCCATTCTGGACGCCGCTTCGCTTCCCTGGGCTGTATCATGACGAAGAAACGGATCTCTTCGAGAACTGGAACCGATATTACGACGCAAGCAATGGCAGGTATCTGCAGCCAGAGCCGATGGTACAGAATCCGCGCTACCTGCGGGCGGTGGCCAAGGATGGGCACTCCGTGCCTGCCTACGCTTACGCGCTGAACAACCCATTGCATTTCGCCGACCCCGATGGCCTGCGCTTTATGAATCTCACTGAGCGTGAGCGCTGGGCGATAAACCGACTCCGACTGAACCCAATCATTGGACCAATGATTAGAGAGCTCGATGATTCGCGAGACATTCAGATCGGAATGCGGAGTGGACCGAGCCCGAGCGGCGCAGAAATGGAGTTCTTGCCCGGAGAGTCAGGACGTGGATGCTCAGGGAGCAGACCGGCCTTCGGCGTGGTCAAGTACGACGTGACAACGGCCAACAGGTTGGCTCAACAGTTCTGGGGCGGGAGCCTCTGGCTCGACCCGGTACTCGCTCATGAACTGGGACATATATATCACTTATGGAGGGGTGGTTCGGGTCTCGGTGGAAATACAGCGATTGACTGGGAGAATGCGGCAAACCCAGGTGCAACGCCTCGTCCTCCAGGATTCATGGACACCCCATGACAACTCACCCAAGTGCTGTTCTGGTGGTCTTGGCGTCCGTCTTCCTGAGCACAGTCAGTTGCCAGCGCGACGCTGACTCATTGGAGGTTTCTACTCAGTCACTCGAGCGAAGCGGAACGCCGTGCACCTCCCCTTCGGATTGCGAGAAGGGGCTCACGTGTGCCGCAGGCACCAACTTCGCGCACGTGGATGCCGGGTTCACCTGTCAAATGGAGTGCGAACCCTCGATGAAGAGTGCATGTGCCAAAGGATGGGAGTGTGTGCTGGTGATTGACGGGCCCGGAAGTACCCTTCCCGGGCTGTGCCGCCGAAAATAGAAGGTCGTGCTGTGTCGGGGAGCAAGCGAGCCGACACAGAACCATCACCGTCCGAGCCCACTCTCTTCCTCTGGGCTCGGGCGGCCTGAACAAGGGCAGGGTCGACTCCAGCGCCCAGGCGCGAAGCGAGGGAATGCGCAGGGCCCGGGCGATGTCCCTCCAGAGCGGGCCCTGCGTTGAATGCACCACGCCCGTGCCGGGAGCCAACTCCCGGCACGGGCACCATCCCTAAGGCACCCACCTTGCAACCAGGTCCCAACGGGAGACCTGATACCTCTCATCCAAACAGGAGGGCATGCGCATGTGTGGTTGGAGAAAAAGACAACGGCTGGAGGATGCCGGACGAGTTGTGGACGAGGATGGAGCCGTTTCTGCCCGGTCGGCCCACGCATCCGCTGGGGTGCCACAACCCGCGAGTGCCCGACAAGCTGGCCGTGGACGCAATTCTGCTGGTTCTGTGTATAGGAATGAAGTGGGGCGCCCTGGAGGCCACTGACATACGTCTCCCCTCTTCAGTCTACGGCGCTTCAGTGTATGGCTGTCCGCTGGTGTCTTCCGCGAGCTCTGGCAGCAAGGGCTGATTGCCTACGACTGCCTGGCGCGAATCAACTCGAGTTGGTTGGCAATGGATGGACCCATGGGCAAGGCCCCATTGGGTGGAGAGAAACCGGCCCGCGCCCTCCGACGGAGCGAGAATGGCCACCAAGAACGGACGGTTGACGGACTTTTCGAAGCCCCCCTCGGTCTCGTGATCGGTGCTGCAAACACGAACAACTTCAAGCTGGTGCGCACGGTACTCGAATCCACTCCAGCCTTCAGGCCCGCGCCCATTGGATCCACACGTCAGCACCGCTGGATAGACAGCGGCGATGACTACGTAGAGGTGCATAACCTGGCGGAGAAGTTCCATTTCACGTTGCACCTGCCTCAACGTGGCAACGGCGTGCTTACCGGGACGCGCACCTCTCAGAATCAAGCACACAGAGGATGGGGGAGAGTGGAAAACCATATTGGCTCAGCCATCGGCGTCGCATTTGCCCTTCTCGTCATCTGGGCACCACTCGCGATCCATCGCTTTTTGAACTGGAGACGCAACTGGTAGCGCCGGCCCTTCGCAACGAACCACGGCGTTCGTCTCGAACTCGTGGAGACGAAATAGCTGGGCTCCCCGGAAACTATTGTCCCCGCATTGCGATAATTTTCAGGACCCGAGCTGTACGCCATGACGGACTGCGGCATCGGGCTGTGTCTCTCTGATCGGTGATGCGGCCGCTCGCGCGGGCCGGGCATGTGTCACGTGGGACCTCGACCGTCCTTGTCCGTCATGTCGTGAGGTCTGCAATGGGTGTCGGTTCCGCAGGCGGTTCGAGTCGTTCCTCCAGCAGCTCCAGCCGCTCCTCCAGCAGCCGGAGTTCGAGCAGCAGGTCCTCGAGCAGCAAGTCGTCCAGCAGCAAGGCCTCGAGCAACAAGGGCACGACCAACAAGGCGTCGAGCACCAAGGCCTCCAGCACGAAGGCGACCAACACCAAGGCCACGACCACCAAGGCCGCGACCACCAAGTCGGTGAGCCTCCCGAGCAACGTCCCCACCCCGACGCCGCGCCCCAACAAGGACACCTTCTCGGCGCGAGCCCTGAGCCCCACGTCCATGGCGTCCTCGTCCTTCGCCGCCGGACACTCGCTCGGCAAGCCGACAACTTCCTCGCGCACCTTGAGCAACACCCCCATGGGGGTGACACAGTCGTTCGCGACCCGCGTCGGGCCCCGCGACACCTTTACCTCCGTGAAGTCGAAGACCGTCGGCGTCCAGGACGTCAAGGGCGGCTACACCGCGAAGACCCGGCAGACGACTCCCACGGTCAACGCGCGCATGATGAGCAGCTCCTTCATGGACAGCGCGGACTTCTCCAAGACGCCCGCGGCCTCGCTGTCCGCCCCTCGCGTCACCACGCGCACCATCGGCGGCAAGCCCGTGGGCCCCGCCCAGTCCTTCACGCAGAATACGAACGCCCTCGGCACGCCCCGCGCCTTCCAGCGCGACTACGAGACGCTCGGCGGCCTCAGCCGCAAGGAAGAAGCCAAGGGCCCCGGCACCGTCTCCACCGGCAAGGGTGACCACGGCGGCGTCTCCTACGGCTCCTATCAATTCGCGTCCAACAACGGCTCCGCGAAGGCCTTCGTCAACTCGCTCAAGACCACCCACCCGAGCTACCACGCAGCCCTGGACGGCCTGACGCCCGGCACGAAGGCGTTCTCCAAGGCCTGGAAGGACCTGGCCGCGCAGGACCCCAAGGGCTTCGACAAGGCCCAGCACGACTACATCCAGCGCACGCACTACAACATCAGCGCCTCCGAGGTCCGCAACAACACCGGCCTCGACCTGAACACGCGCTCGCAGGCCCTGCGCGACGTCGCCTGGTCCGCCTCCGTGCAGCACGGCAAGAAGGCCGTCGACTCCATCATCAGCGCCGCGCTCAAGGGCCGCCACCCCTCCACCGTGAGCGACGCGGACCTCATCAGCGGCATCTACGCGGAGCGCGGCCGCCTCAACAAGAACGGCGAGCTTGCACACTTCTCCAGCAGCTCCAAGAGCGTCCAGGCAGGCATCAAGGCCCGCTACGCCCGCGAGAGCCAGGCCGCCCTGGACCGCCTCGCGCGCGAGTTCTCCGGCGCCACGCGCAACGACTGAGCCCCTCGGGGGACTGAATCCCCAGGGCTCCCCGAAGAAGCTGTCGCCTTCCCGCCAACCCATCCACTCTCCGGTTGGCGGAGGCCCCCTCGGCGTGGACACTGCGCGCCGTGGATCCTCGACGCGCCTATCCCCGTATCGCCATCGCCGCCTTCGCCGGCAACCTCGCCTTCATCGGCGCCTGGGTCGTCCTCATCACCCGGACCAACGGTTGGCTGGTCATCGGCCCCATCCTGCTCGCCGTCTTCGCCCTCCTGCGCGTCGGAGGCATGTGGCTCTACGCCGCCCGGCAGACGGAGAACCTCGAGCGCGCCCGCCGCGCCGCCATCTTCACCACCTTCCTCACGCTCGCTGGCATCGGCCTCTGGGTCTTCGCCGCCCTGCGCGGCCCGCGCATCAGCCTCTGACCCGCAAACGCCTCGCGGGCGCTCCCAGAAGGCCTTGAGGCCCTCCAGAACGCGCCCGCGCGGTACCACTCCGGCTCGCGGCCCTTGAAGGCCGCTCAGAAGCCCTTAGACGTTGAAGCGGAAGTGCATGCAGTCGCCGTCCTGCACGACGTACTCCTTGCCTTCCATCCGCAGCAGGCCCTTCTCCTTCACCGCGGACTCACTGCCCAACTTCACCAGGTCCTCCCAGCGCATCACCTCGGCCTTGATGAAGCCGCGCTCGAAGTCCGAGTGGATGACGCCCGCCGCCTGCGGCGCCTTGTAGCCCTTGTGGATGGTCCACGCGCGGCACTCCTGCTCGCCCACCGTGAAGTACGTCCACAGGCCCAAGAGCGTGTAGCCCGCCCGCACCACCTTGTGCAGACCCGGCTCCTTCAGGCCCGCGCTCTCCAGGAAGCCCGGACGCTCGGACTCGGGGAGCTGCTGGATTTCCGACTCCAGCGCCGCCGCCAACACCACCACCTCGAAGCCCTCCTTCGCGGCCATCTCCTTCACCGCCGCGACGTGCTTGTTGGCGTCTTCCTTCCCAATCTCGCCCTCGCCGATGTTCGCCACGTACAACACCGGCTTGTCCGTCAGGAGGAACAGGTCGTGGATGAGCGCCTTCTCGTCCTCGGTCAGCTTCTGCGCCCGCACGGTGATGGCGGCGTCCAGCCCGGCCTTCACGCGGTCCAGCAGCGCCACCTCGGCCTTGGCCTCGTCACCGGCCTTGCCGCCCATCTTCGTGTTCTTCAAGGAGCGCTCGCGGCGCTTCTCCACCGTCTCCAGGTCCTTGAGGCACAGCTCCGTGTCGACCACGTCCCGGTCCCTCACCGGATTCACCCCGCCCTCGACGTGGGTGACGTTGTCGTCCTCGAAGCAGCGCAGCACGTGCAGCACCGCGTCCACCTGGCGGATGTTGCCCAGGAACTGGTTGCCCAGGCCCTCGCCCTTGGAGGCGCCGCGCACCAGGCCCGCGATGTCCACGAACTCCAGCGACGTGGGGACCTTCTTCAGCGGCTTGATGAGCTCGGACAGCTTGTCCAGCCGCTCATCCGGCACGGGCACCACGCCCACGTTGGGCTCGATGGTGCAGAAGGGGTAGTTGGCCGCCTGCGCGCCCGCGGCCGACAGCGCGTTGAACAGGGTGGACTTGCCCACGTTGGGCAGCCCGACGATTCCGATGGATAGACCCATGGTGATTCCCTGGAACAAACGCGCCGGGGGGCGCGCTTCCCTGTAATGGCTAGGCCGACCGGCGCGCGCCAGCGTTGGCGCCGCTCAGCGGAAGGCTCTGCACGAACTGCTCCGCCAGCGCGCGGTGCTTGCCGTCGTCCATGCGCTCGTTGATGAGCTTGCCCGCCACGTCCATGGCCAGGTCCACGGCCATGGCGCGCACCTCGGCGATGGCCTTGGCCTTCTGCTCGTCGATTTCACGACGCGCGCTCAGCTTCAGCTCCTCCGCCTCCTTGCGGCTCTTGGCCATCAGCTCCTCGCGGAACTTCTCCATCTCCTGCTGGTTGCGGCGCGTCTCGTCGGCGGCCTGACGGCGGGCCTCCGCGATGGCCGTCTTCTGGTCGGCCAGCAGCTTCTCCGCCTCGGCGCGCTCACGCTTGGCGCTCTCGATGGCGGCCGAAATCTGCTTCTCACGCTCCTCCACGAGCTGGAGGATGGGTCCCCACGCCTTCGACTTCAGGACGAAGAAGACGATGATGAAGGTGACGAGGGTCCAGAAGATGAGGCCCGGCTGGACGCTCACGAGGTTGCTGGCGGCGAGGACGGAGGGCAGGAACATGGCGGCGTGTCCGGCGTGAGGGAGTCAGACGGCGGAAAGTCTTGGGCTCTACTACCAGGAGGCGCTGGGACCCGCTCGCGGCGAGCACCAGCGCACTCCAGGCTTCCTACGGAAAGGCTTTACGCCTTGACGGCCAGAAGCACGCAAACGACCAGCGCGAACAGCGTGGCGCCTTCGATGAGGGCCGCGGCGATGATCATCGTGGTGCGGATGTCGCCACCGGCGGCGGGCTGACGGCCCGTCGCGTCCATGGCGGCGGCGGCGAGCTTACCGATGCCGAGGGCGGCGCCGATGATGGAGAGACCGGCACCGAGGCCGGCGGCGAGGAAGGCAAGAGCGAGGTTGGTCATGGCGGTGCTTCTCTTTTCGTAGCGAAGGACCCGCTTGTGGGGGGGTCGTGATGCCCTTCAGGACTACCTCTGGCGACCTTTCGAATCGCCAGGTACTCAACCGGGGCGCCGGTGCGGCTCGCGCCCCGTCAACTTGGTCAGGCGTGCGCCTTGCCGTGGTCGTGGCTGTGACCGCCCTCGGCGTGGCCGTGGTCATCGTGGTGGTGACCGGTGGCCACCGCCATGCCGATGAACAGCGCGGACAGCAGCGTGAAGACGTAGGCCTGCACGAAGGCCACGAACAGCTCCAGCAGGTAGATGGCGAACGCGAAGGGCACGCTGATCACCGCGACCGCGGGGTGGCCGAGGATGAAGATGAGGCCGATGAGGAAGAAGAGGACGATGTGGCCCGCCAGCATGTTGGCGAACAGACGCATCGTGAGGGCGAAGGGCTTGGTGAACAGGCCCAGGATTTCCACCGGAATCATGATGGGCCAGAGCGACCAGTGCACGCCGCCCGTCAAGTGCTTCAGGTAGCCGCCCAGGCCCGCCGCGCGGATGCCCGCCGCCTGCGTGACGAAGAACGTGCAGATGGCGAGGCCCGCGGTCACCGCCAGGTTGCCCGTCGCCGTGGCCATCCAGGGCACCAGGCCCAGCAGGTTCATGGCGAGGATGAAGAAGAACGCGGTGAGCAGGTACGGCACGTAGCGGGGGCCGTCATCCTTGCCGATGTTCTTGATGGCCATCTCGTCCCGGACGAAGAGGACCAGCATCTCGATGAGGTTTGCGCCCGCGCCGCGCGGCACCATCTTCGTCTTGTCGCGGTTGCTCCAGATGAGCAGCGTGCCCAGCAGCAGCACCGCCGCCAGCCACATCATCACCGTGTGCTTGGTGATGGAGAGGTCCAGGCAGCCCTGGAACAGGCCGGACCAGCCGGACGGGGCCACCAGCCCATGGTCCGTCATCACCGGCGCGCAATTGCCGATGCGAATGGGAGGAATCGCGCCCAGGTGGATGGGCTGACGCAGGGGGACCTCGAGCTCGAAGTCGTTCGTGTCCGAGACGTGGTGGAGGATGTAATCCGGCACACTCGGCTCGTGCCCCTCGCCGTGACCTCCGGACTCGGAGGCCCACGCGGTGGCCACGAACAGACTGGCGAACAGCACCATTGCCTTGCGCATCACTCGTCTCCGCCCGCCGCGCCCTTGGACGCGGCCATCACGTAGCTCACTTCAATCCATTGCAGCGCGAAGTAGACGCCGAAGAAGCCGGCGATGAACGGCACCGGCTGCATTCCTCGCGACACCAGCCCCACCAACCCCACCAGCACCGCCACCATCCTCAGGCCGAACACCACCCCCACCACCTTCAACGCCGCCTTGAGGTCCTGCCTCATCGCCCGCCGCTTGAGCAACAGCGCCACCACGCCTGTCACCGCCGCCAGCCCTACGCCCCACAGCGCCGCCACCCGGGCCTCCCCCACCGTCGGGAGCAGCCCCGCCACCGCCACGCCCACCACCATCACTCCGGCCGCCAGCCCCGCGTGGGACCTGAACGGGTCCTTCTCCTCGCCACTCCGTCCCGTCACTTGCGCCGTCCCAGTCGGGCCATCTCCCGGAGGAATCCGTAGAAGCCCACGCAGATACCCAGGAAGCTCAAGCCCACCAGCAACCACGGCCCCGTCCCCAGCTTCCGGTCCAGCAGGTGGCCGCCCAGCACGCCCACCACCGCCCCACCCACCAGCTTCCACACCGCCGCGATGTAGGGCTGGGCCGCCCTCATCTGCCGAGCCGTCTGCCCCAGCTCGCTCCCGTCCGAGCGCGTCTTTTCCCGGGGCTCCTTCTCCGCCATTCGGACGCCTCCACCTGCCCTGGGAAACCCTTGGATTTCCTACGTCGCCCGATCCAACCCCTGCACGCGCGGGCGCCGCTTAACACCGAATGAGCGGCAGGCGCAACCGCTACAGTGTCACCAGAGGGAGTGCCCCCAGCGGGGGTTGAGGCACCGTCAAGCGCAGCTATCACTTCCAGAGCGAGAACGGCCGTTTCCGAAGGCGCCATCGAGCGCCCGCCCGGCCTGTTCCCCAGGTGCCCGGCGCACCAGCGGCCGGGGGAGTGCTCATCCGTGTCGGGCCAGGCGCGTCGCCAGCTTGCTCCTATCCCGATTCTCGGAGGACTCCATGCCCAAGCCGCTCGTGCTGACGTCCCCCCGCTTCAAGGACGGGGACCTCATCCCCATCGCCTTCACGGGCGAGGGCGAGGACACCGCCCCACCCCTGCACTGGGAGAACCCGCCCGCCGGCACCAAGAGCCTGGCGCTCATCGTCGAGGACCCGGATGCCCCGGACCCTCGCAAGCCCCAGCGCATCTTCTGCCACCAGGTCCTCTACAACATCCCACCGGGTGCCCAGGGGGTGCCGGAGGGGGCGCGGCCGGACGTGTTACCCCCGGGGACCCGGGTGGGGGTGAATGACTTCGGCCAGCAGGGCTACGGCGGCCCCATGCCCCCCATCGGCCGGCACCGCTACTTCTTCCGGCTGTATGCGCTGGACACC
This sequence comes from Myxococcus stipitatus, assembly GCF_037414475.1. The sequence goes on from NZ_CP147913.1 coordinate 4,032,433, forward strand.
GTGCTGCCCGACCTGGGGCGCCCCACCCGCGCGGATTTGCTGAAGGCCATGGAGGGGCACATCCTGGGACAGGCGGACCTCATCGGCCTGTACGAGCGCATCCACCACCGCGGGGCGGAGCACGGCCCCAGCGCATCGGCCTGACGCGCCAGGGGCCCACACCCGCGCGAGTGTAACCTGGATGTGTCCGGGGGACGGGGCCTCCAAGCCTCGTCCTCTCAGGGGAACCCGCGAGCAAGCGGCCGCGTGTGTGGTCTGGTCATCGAAGCGAGGGTGTGCCCGCTTCTCGACGGTGGCATGCGATGGAAGAGTCGGGTGCGCCGTGAACCCATCCATCCGGGGCGGAGCCCCCTATGGCTCCTTCGACGAGATGTCCGTGGGCGTTTGCGTCATCCGCGAACGTCGCTTCGTGTATGTGAATGATGCCTTGGGGTTGCTGGTGGGACACCCACGCGAGGCACTCGTGAGCCATCCAGCGACGCTCCTCCTGACCGAGTCGAGCGTGGAGGAGCTCACCGCCCCCGCACGGGGTGAGCCCGCGCCTGGACCCTACGAGACGGTGCTGCACACGGCCACTGGCGAGCGGCAGGTGGAGCTGACCCTCTTTCCCTGTGGCCCCGACCAGGTGGCGATGGTGCGGGATGTGACGTCGCGGAACCTGCGGCGCGACATGCTGCGGCGGCTGGCGGAGCTGGGTGCGGGGTTGCCCTCGCTGCGCACCGAGGGCGAGGTGCTGCAGCGTGTGTTCCAGGGACTCGAAGGGCTCGGCCTGGCCTTCGCGTGGCTGTATCCCGAGGGCGACGGCATCCGGTTGGGACAGACCTGCGTGCCCGCCACGTGGGTGACGCCCGATGACCGTGGGGTGAGTGGCAGATGGGTGCGCGACGTGGTGGGGCACGGGTCCGAGACGTTGGCCCGGGCCTGGAAGGAGGGCTCGACCTGCGCGAAGGACTTGCCGCTGGAGGTGGCCCGGTTCCTCGGTGACGAGCGGGCGGAGTCTGTTCGCGATGTGCTCTCCCGGGCGGGCCCCCTCCACGCCCTCGTCGTGCGAATCGACGTGGAGGGACAGCCTCGGGCGATGTTGGCCATCTCGGGAGACGGGCTGGGTGAGGAGGAGATGGCGCCCGTGCGGCTGTTCGGCGCGCAGGTGTCGGCGGCGCTCGACGCGGCGCTCACCGTCTCGCGGCTGTCCGCGCAGAACTCGGCGCTGGCCGCGCTCAATCGGCTGGCATCGGAGGCGGCGTCCGCGCCGCATCCCCGTGCCTTCTTCGGTCCGGGCACGGAGGAGATCATCGGACTGGTGGCCTGCGACGCGGTGACCATCCTCCTGCCGAGGGAGAATGAGCTGGAGATGGTCTACGCGCGTGGCCTCGACCTGAAGGAAGCGGACGAGGACCGCTTCGCGCGAATGTGGCGCGCGACGGGCCTGTGCCAGCAGCCCCAGCAAGAGGGCGCGCCTCGGGTGCTGGAGACACTCGATTGCCCGGACGAACTGCATGAAGACCTGCGGCGGCAAGGCTTCCACACCCTGGTCATCGTTCCCTTGCGCGTGCGCTCACGCGACGTGGGGACACTCGTCGTCCTCTTCCGCGAACTGCGGCGCTTCACTCCCCTGGAGTTGGAGACGCTGCAGGCGATGGGCACCCACTTCGCCGCGGCCATCGAGACCCATCGTCTCTTACAGGAGCTGCGCGGACGCGCCGAGGACATGGCTCTCTTGCATGAGGTGGCGCGTGCGCTGGCGACGACGTTGGAGCTCGACAAGTTGCTGGCCACGGGAGTCACGAGCCTGGCCCGCATCATCGACACGCCGGATGCGTATGTGCTCATGCCGAACTCCACGCGCGAGTGGCTGGAGATTCGAGCCGTGAGCGGCAATCACCCGGAGCTGCTCGGGCGCTGTCTGCCCGCGAGTGCGCCGGATGCCTCCGCCACGGGACTGGGCTTTCTGACACGCGAGCTCGTCATGGTGGAGGACGCCGTCGCGGATGTCCGGGTGGACCAGAGCTTGAGGGAGAGTTCGAACGCACAAGCCTTCCTGGTGCTGCCTTTGGTGGTGAGGGAGCGGCCCGTGGGAGTGATGGTGGCCACGGAGACGCGGCGGCCCCGGCGCTTCACCCCCGCCGAAATCGAGCGGGCAAGCGCCATCGCCAATCAGCTCGCGCTCGCATTGGAGGGCGCTCGGCTGGTGGAGGACTTGAAGGACAGTTACGTGGAGCTCGCGCGGACACAAGAACAGCTCGTGCGCCGCGAGCGGCTGGCGGCGCTGGGGGAGCTGTCCGCAGTGGTGGCGCACGAGGTCCGCAACCCGCTGGGCGCCATCTTCAACTCGGTGGCGTCCATCCGCAGAATCATCGGCCCGGGAAGTCCCGCCGAGCCCCTGGTGGACATCGTCGCGGAGGAGGCCGACCGGCTCAATCGCATCGTCGCGGATCTGCTCACCTTCGCGCGGCCTCCCGCGCCTCATCCGCATCCGGTGCCATTGGCGCCGCTGGTGGAGGACGCGGTGCGAGGGGCGCTCGCGGAGTCACCGGGCGCGGTGAGAGTGGAGCTGGACCTGGAGGAGGACGTCCCGCCCGTGACGGTGGACGAGCGGATGATGCGGCAGGCATTCCTCAACCTGGCCATCAACGCGATGCAAGCCATGCCCCATGGAGGCCGCCTGCGAGCCGCGGTGAGACGGGCCGCTGGAGCACCCGAGGTGATGGTGGAGTTCAGCGACACGGGCCCGGGCATCACCGCCGAGGTGCGCGCGCGCATCTTCGAGCCCTTCTTCACCACCAAGGCCAAGGGCACGGGCCTGGGGCTCGCGGTGGTGAAGCGCATCATCGAGTCGCATCAGGGTCACCTCACCCTCGACTCACAGCCAGGACATGGCACGTGTTTCAGGCTCTACCTGCCGTTGGATTCCCCCGCGTCCACGCGCCCGATGCACGCCATGCCGTGAGCAGTGAGTGCGCGGGTGGACGACCCGGCGACTCAGCGCCACACGGTCAGCCACGCCACCGCGAGCCCTAGCAACGAGGCTCCAGCGAACAGCGCGACAGCGAGCCAGACTCGAGGACCTTGAGGTTCCTCGGCCGCGGGCTCGGGCGCCACGGCGGGGGCTTCTCCCTCACCGGTGATGGCACGCACGAGTTCCAGGCGCCGCGCCTCGATGGCCTCCGTGGCCACCGTCTGCGAGATGTCGACGCCGAAGCCCACCTGTGTCTCGCGCGGCAGCCGACGGGGTGGGGACGACGGCATGGGAGGAGTCACGGTGTCCTCGCCGCGCCCGGGGAACAGGGACTCTCGCGGTCCACTGGCGCGTACGGCCGTGGCCTGCTCGATGGCCACGAGGACCTTCGCGGCATCCAACGCCTCGGTGGCTTCGACCGTCGGCACGGGCTTGGGAGTCGGAACAGGGCCCAAGCCCTGCTCCACCTTCGGCACGGGCTTGGGAGTCGGAACAGGGCCCGAGCCCTGCTCCACCGCAGGCATCGGCCTTGGCGTCGAGACAGGGCTCGAGCCATTCTCCGAAGCAGCGCCATACTTCGAGGTCCTCGCGGCGATCTCCTCCGCGCGAAGCGGCATCGTCACCGCGGGGTCCATCGAACGCGAGCCCGGAGGCGTGGCAACCGCCGTCGGCTCGTCCTCATCCGTGTCGCGACGCACATCAGCCCGTGGATGCTCGACGGCGACACGCGCGGGCGGCTTGTCGGGCTGAGCCTGCGCGTCCTCGTCGTCGCGACGCACATCGGCCCGTGGATGCTGCGTGACGGCGACAGACGCGGGAGGCCTGTCGGCTTGAGTCCGTTCGTCTTCGTCGTCGCGACGCACATCGGCCCGTGGATGCTCGACAGCGACACGCGTGGGCGGCTTGTCGGCTTGAGTCCGTTCGTCTTCGTCGCTACGGCGCACATCGTTCCGTGGATGCTCTACAGCGACACGCGTGGGCGGCTTGTCGGCTTGAGTCCGTTCGTCTTCGTCGTCGCGATGGGCATTCGCGCGTGGATGTTGCGCGACGGAGACACGCGCGGGCGGCTTGTCGGTCTGAGCCTGGTCGTCTTCGTCGTCGCGATGGGCATTCGCGCGTGGATGCTGCGCGACGGTGGCACGCGCGGGCGGCTTGTCGGTTTGAGTCTGCTCGTCCTCATCTGGCCCGGATGAGGGCACGACCTGGACGCCCTCGGACGGGACGTAGTCATCCGGTGCTTCCAGCGCGCTGTGTTCGAACGCGAGCGCCGTGGGCGGAGTGAGCGTCGCGGCGAACTCCGGCTCGGTATGCGCGCGACGAGCCTCCTCGCGCAGCAACTCCTCGAGCAGCGTCTCCTCCGCCTTCTTCTCGCGAGGGAAGACCAACGCCATCAACTTCGCGAGCTCCGCGTCCCCCACCCCGGGCGTCAGCTTCGCCTTCAGCCGCGCGAGCTCCGCGCCCATCGCCGCTCCGTCCGGGAAGCGATTCACCGGCTCTGGCGCCATGGCCTTGGACAGGAACGCATCCACGCTCGATGGCAGCCCCTCCCGGAATTTCCCCGCGGGTTCCCACTGGGGATACGCCGCACGGCGCCAGCGCTCCACCGGGTCGCCTCGCTGCGACAGCGGCTTCCACGCGCACAGCTCCCACAGCAATACGCCCACCGCGTACAAGTCCGCGCGCCGGTCCACGAAGCGCTTGCGCGCCTGCTCCGGCGACATGTACGTCAGGTTCCCAATCACCACGCGAGGTGCCGTCTGCTGCTCCTTCAGCGTGGACTGCGCCGCGCCGAAGTCGATGATCTTCACCTCGCCCGAGTAGCTGATGCAGACGTTCGCGGGGGACAGGTCCCGGTGCACCAGGTGCAGCCCATGCCCCTCCTCGTCCGTCGCATCGTGCGCATAGGCCAGGCCCTCGCACAGGCGCTGTCCCAGATGCAGCACGATGCCCAGCGGCATCATCCGCCCCAGCTGACGAAGCCGGTACGAGAGCCGGCTGAGCGTCTTGCCCCTCACGTACTCCATGGAGAGGTACAGCTGCCCATCCACCTCGCCCATCGCATACACGCGAGCGATGTTGGGATGGGCCAGCCGCACCACCACCCGAGCCTCATCTCGGAAGCGCCCGACGAACTGCGGGCTCTGCATGAGCTGAGGCAGGACCTTCTTCACCACACACGCGCGGCGAGGAGACTCTTCGCGCGCGAGGAAGACCTCACCCATCCCCCCGGCGCCGATACGGCGCACCAGGGTATAGGGACCGAAGCGAACGGGCCCCGCGAGGGGCTCCGGCTCAACCGGTCTGGCCAAGAGCGCGGAAGGCCTTTCTTGCCGCACCCAGCACGTGCGCGACCTCCGCCTCGCCCAGCGCCAGCGAGAAGAAGGCCGCCTCGTACTGACTCGGCGGCAGGTACACGCCCGCATCCAGCATGGCGTGGAAGAAACGACCGAAGCGCCCCGTGTCCGACGTCTTGGCGCTCGTGTAGTCGAACACCTCCTCCGACGTGAAGAACACCGTCAACATGCTGCCCACGCGGTTGACCGTGACAGGCACGCCCGCGGCCTTCGCCTCGGCGACGAAGCCCGCCTCCAGCTTCTGGCTGATCTCCTCCAGGCGCGCATACGTCCCCGGCGCCGCGAGTGCCTTGAGACATGCCATGCCCGCGGCCACCGCCACCGGGTTCCCCGACAGCGTGCCGGATTGATACACCGGCCCCGCGGGCGCCACCTTCCGCATGACATCCGCGCGGCCACCATAGGCGCCCAGCGGCATGCCGCCGCCAATCACCTTGGCCATCGTCGTCAGGTCCGGCTTCAGGCCGTACAGCTCCTGCGCCCCGCCGCGCGCCAGGCGGAAGCCCGTCATCACCTCGTCGAGCACGAACAGCACGCCGTACTTCTGGCAGAGCGCCTGGAGCCCCTGGAGATAGCCGGGCTTCGGGATGAGCACGCCCATGTTGCCCACCACGGGCTCGATGATGGCGCACGCGATGTCGTGCCCCTGCGCCTTGAAGATGCGCTCCACCGCGTCCAGGTCGTTGAACGGCGCGGTGAGCGTGAGCTTCGCCAGCGCCGACGGCACGCCCGGCGAGTCCGGCAGCCCCAGCGTCTCCACGCCGCTGCCCGCCTTCACCAGGAACGGGTCTCCCGCGCCATGGAAACAGCCCTCGAACTTGAGGATGTGCTCGCGGCCCGTGAAACCACGCGCCACGCGGATGGCGGCCACCGTGGCCTCCGTGCCGCTGGACACCAGCCGCACCATCTCCACCGCCGGCATCGTCGCGCAGATGAGCTCCGCGAACTCCACCTCGCCCGCGTGCGGCGCACCGAAGGACGAGCCCCGCCGGGCCGCGTCGATGATGGCCTCGACGATAGGCGGGTAGGCGTGGCCCAGGATGAGCGGCCCCCAGCTCCCCACCAGGTCGACATAGCGGTTGCCGTCCACGTCGGTGAGCCAGGCGCCCGAGCCCTCGCGGAAGAAGACGGGGTCCCCTCCCACGCCCCGAAAGGCGCGCACTGGGGAATTCACTCCACCCGGGATGCGCGCCTGCGCTCGGGCGAACAGGGACTGGCTGTGAGCGTGGTTCATGGCGCGTTCCATAGCATGTGACAGCACGCGGCGCGGCGACTCCCGCCCACCCCCATGCTCGCTGCTTCTCCGTCCCGCAACCCGGGGGTTATGGACACGCCTTGTTGACAGCCCAGCAACGGACACGTGGAGAAGCACACCAGGACGCACATCCTCCTGGAATCCGTCCCCAAGGCATCATGAGCCCTGGCGGCGCGCAGACACCGCGGCCCCAAGCCCAGGAGAGGCCCCATGGACTTCAAGACAGCGGACCTGTGCGACACGCACGCGGACTCGGCTCACTTCCAAATCGCCGAGCCGGGCTTCCTGCACTACGGCGGCCGCACCACGTTCTACGGCGCCATCAGCACTGTCCTCGCGCCCGAGGACAACTCGCTCGTGCGCAAGGCCCTGGAGGAGCCGGGCAACGGGCGAGTGCTCGTCGTCGATGGCGGCGGTAGCCGGCGCTGCGCGCTCGTGGGTGACCAGCTCGCGCTGCTGGCCCAGAAGAACGGTTGGGCGGGCGTGGTGGTCCATGGCTGCATCCGGGACTCGGAGGAAGTGGGCCGCACCGCCATCGGCGTGCAGGCGCTGGGCACGCACCCGCGTCGCAGCGGCAAGCGCGGAGCAGGACAGCGCGACGTGGAGGTGCGCTTCGCGGGGGTCACCTTCCAACCCGGTCACTTCCTCTACGCCGACGCGGATGGAATCGTCACCTCGGCGACAGCGCTGACCTGAGCAAGCGGCCCCCGGGCTTTGGCCTTGAAGCGCCGAGCCGGGCAATAGCGACCCACCGACACAATCCCCCGATTCCATGGTGAGACATCGCGCGAATTGTGATGTGAGGGGCCTCCGTCGCCATTCCGCTTCAGAGAAAACGCATGTTCCTGGGCATCGGAATCCTCGCCGGCATCACCCTCCTCGTGCTCGTTCTGCGGCCGTGGCTGCTGCACCGGGAGGGCCCCGCCTGTCCCGCCGAGCCCTTTGATGGACACGTCTACCGGGTCGGCAAGGCACTCATCGCCGAACGCAACGGTGAGCGGCCTCGCGCCACGGTCATCTGCATGCACGGCTTCGTGTCCGACATGCGCTACTTCACCCGGCACTACGAGGACCCCAGCCTTCAGCTCATCCTGGTGACGAGCTGCGATTATCACCCGCCCATCGCCCAGCCCACCGAACGGCCCGCCCCCTGGGCACGAGTGCCTACCGAGCCCGAGGGCACCATCCCTCACGACGCGGCCGTGCTGGTGCAAGCCCTGGAGCACCTGCCCAGGACCGAGCACATCCGCGTCCATGGACACTCGCGTGGAGGCGCCGTCGTCCTCGAAGCCGCCCGACAACGGCCGGACCTGTTCGAGCGGGTGGAGGTGGTCCTGGAGGCGCCCGTCCTCCCCCAGGGCCGTCCCTACGGAAAGGTGAATCAGGCGCTGCTCTGGTTCATGCCCTTCGGCATCCTGCTCTGGCGGCTCGACCCCATCTCCCGTCACACCCGTTACATGTGGGGGCCGCTGGAGAACGCGCGCAAGTGCGAGCTCATCAGGGCCTTCCCTTTCAATCCCAAGCGGGTGTCCACGCTGTTGACCAACGCGCGGGACATCGAAGCGTGGAGCCAGGAGCGCGATGCCTCGTTGTTCCGGAACGTGCGGCGCGGCACGGTGCTCGTCCCGGGCAAGGACCGGGTGCTGGACCCTGTCGCCATGCTCGCGAGCGCCCGGCGCGCCGAGCCCACGCTCGACGTGGTGACGCTGGATGAATGCAGTCACTTCATCCTGTGGGACAGGCCCGATGCGCTACCCGCGTTGGCCAGTCCGTCGGAGCGCACCGCCGCGAACGGGTGAGGATGCCTCGCTCACTTCCGGTGGTACCAACGCTTGCGCGCCGCGCGGACATCGGACCAGTCCACCAGACAGTCGTGGACGTTCTCCTGTCCTCGCTGGGCCTCGGGCATGTCGCCCGACTCCACCTTCGCGATGAGCTCCGGGAGCCGCTCGTAGAAAGTGGGTGAGCGGTACTGGGGATGCAGTGTCCACAACCCCGTCCCCGAGCCGAGGAAGTCCAATCGCCACAGCCCCTTGCTCACCATCGCCCGGGTGATGAGGTTCTCGGGCTCGCGGTAGGGAGGATTGCCCGCCTTCAACGCGCGCAAGGCATGGATGGGTGGCGCCAACCGCGCGCGCAGAGGCCCGAGCCTGCGGGTCAGCGCGTCCCGGTCCACCAGGAACACGCGGCTGCTGAAGCGTCGGAAGCGGAACGCCTGGGCCACTCCATCCGGCTCATACCAGCGTGAGTCCACGCCCACGGTGCCATCCTTCCGCGGAGGCCCTGAGAGTGGACTGCAGCTGACGAGCTCCTCACGCGAAGCAAGCTGCGCCATGGCCTCGGTGACCCACATGTGTGAGCCACCGCCGATGAGCATGTCCGCATCCAGGTGCAGGACATGCTGGTGCGCGGCCTCGGCCACGCCGAAGAAGTACGAGTGGTAGGGCCCGCCTCGGGAGTCCTTCATCGGAAGGTGGTTACCCGCGAAGAAGCGCTCCGCGAGCGCACGGGTGGTGGCCGGTGAGTAGTCCACCTCCACCACGCGGACGCGAGGGTCCGCCGCGCGAAGCTCGTCGAGCAGTCGCTCCATCTTGGGCTTCCGCTCCAACCAGGCCTCCGCGAATCGGCTGCCCTGGCTGCGATGCAGGTCCAACACCAGCAGGATTTCCTGCACGGAAGGACCGAGCTGCCGGAGCTGATGCGGGAGGATGAGGCGCGCGTGCGGATGGTCCGTGGGCGCGAGGTTGATTTGAAGCGTGACAGGGTTCATGGCACACGCGCGCCATGTCGACTCATCCATGGCGAAGAAGGACATCCTTGCCACAACCGGATAAGCGACTCAACGCGGGCGACGCGATTCCTCGTGCCGGCCCCGTATCGAAAGTACACGCCCCGGGAGTCGAACCCGGCGAGTCGGTGTGTCGAACCGATGCCGTCACCCGCTGGCTCGGCGTGCATGGGAAGTGGTCCTGGCAAGAGTCGAACTTGCCGCCTCTCGGTTCGCACCCGAGCGCTCTCATCCACTGAGCTACAGGACCTGAAGGATTGCTGAGTACCCCGTACGGGAATCGAACCCGTCTTTCCGCAGTGAGAGTGCGGTGTCCTTCGCCAATAGACGAACGGGGCAGGTGGGTACTGCGAGCGAGGGGACCCGGGAAAAGACAGAGGCCGGGTCCCCTCTGGGAGCCCGGCCTCGAGACCTTCCGCCACGTCAGGCGACGCGGCGTGCAGGCTCAAAGTCCAGGCGGGGCACCGCGGAAGGAAGCAATTCCATCCAGCAGCTCGTCGTCCTCGGAAGCGGTGTCACGTTCGGTGTTCTCGAACAGCACGTCGATGCCGCGGACAGTGTCGTACATGTGCTTGGGATTCATCGGGCTCATTGGAGTGACCATCGGTGGGGCACCGCTCCTTTCGCCGTGGACAGACGCCGCGGGATTTGTCACCTGACGGGAATGAGTGCCCATGAAACAACGGGCGAGTACACGGAGCTGCCCGTGCCTGGCGTCCTCGCGGACCGGGTGGACGCCTTCTGGCGTTTCGTCGCGGCGCCGCGCCGCGAGGGCACCACTCCCCTCCTCCAGCGAATCCTCCCCGACGGCTGCACCGACCTCATCGTCCGCTTTCCGGATGTGCGCTCCGTGGGCAATGGCACCGAGCCTCGCGTCACACTCGTCGGCCCCATGGAGCGATTCGCGCTCATGGACCCCGAGCCAGGCTCGGTGTGCCTCGGCATCCGGCTCAAGCCCGGGTGGGCCATGGCGCTGCTGGGCGTGAGTCCCAAGGAACTGCGCAACCTCTCCGTCAATGTGGAGGACTGTGCCCCCGCCTTTCTTCACCTCCAGCAACGGCTCGCGTCGGCCCGCTCACTCGAACATGCATTGGCCATGCTTCGGGATGAGTTCTCGCTGCGCAACGCCCACCCGCATCACCTGCCGAGCGCCCGCACCGCTCACGCCCTGCATTGCCTCCAGTCCTCCTCGGGGCAGATGTCCATGTCCCGGCTCGCACGAACCGTGGGCATCAGCGAGCGCACCTTGCACCGGGACATCCTGGAGGCGGCCGGTGTGGCCCCCAAGCTGCTTGCCCGAGTCCTGCGGTTCCAGCGGGCGCTGACACACCTGCGCTCGGGGCGCCTGGACCTGAGCGCCCTGGCGCTCGATTGCGGTTACGCGGACCAGTCCCACTTCACGCGCGAGGTTCGCGAGCTGGCCGGAGTGTCTCCCACCGGGCTGCTGTCCTGAGCCCTGTCCGATTTCTTCAAGACGCCCCGCGGGCGCCATGAGAGACCCGGGCTCATCGCTGTCCGCTCACCTTGGAGACCCGCATGCAGCTCGGCTACGTCATCTTCTACGTCACGGATGTGCCCGCGACCCTCGCCTTCTACGAGAGCACCTTCGGCCTGAAGCGGCGCTTCCTCCACGAGAGCAACACCTACGGCGAGCTCGAGACGGGCTCCACGACGTTGGCCTTCGCCTCGGAGGACATGGCGAAAAGCAACGGGCTCACCGTGCGCTTCCTCCGGCCGCAGGAGACGTCCGCCGCCATGGAGCTCGGGCTCGTCACGCCGGATGTCCCGGCCGCCTTCCAGCGCGCGGTGCAGTCCGGAGCCATTCCCGTCCAGCCTCCCAAACAGAAGCCCTGGGGACAGACGGTGGCCTACGTGAAGGACCTCAATGGCGTGCTGGTGGAGCTCTGCTCACCCATGGCCACGTGACGTGAGGGATTGAGACACGGCGCATCGCAACGGTGCGCCACCGAGGTAGCATCGACGGGAACTCTCGAAGGGGGGGAAGCCGTCATGCGAGGAGGTCTCGTGGCCATCTGCCTGCTGGGCGTACTGGTGGGCGCTCGGGCCGATGCGAAGAGTGTCGCGCTCATCTGGAAGGGCGCGAAGACCCAGGCCGACGCGGAGGCATTCTTCCGGGCCGCGTGGGGCGAAATCGAGACGCTCCTCGAGAAGACGAAGTGGGAGCTCCCCGAGGGCTTCCCGAAGCTGGTGCGCAGCGACAGCATGGCGGGCCTCAAGCCGGGCTTCTGGGTCTGGCTGGTGGGTGTCTGCGACCCGGAAGGCGCGGCGTCCGCGCTGACGCACCTCAAGGTATTCGCCCCCGACGCCTATGCGCGCGACGTGGAGGTGGAGGCCATGGACCGGGCATGTCCAAGCATCGGCGACGCGCCCTTGGTCTCACGGAAGGAGACGCTCTCCTTGTCCAAGGGGCTGAAGCTGCGGGTCATCACCCAGGAGGAGACCCAAGCCCCCGAGCCGGACGACGAGTTCGGAGAGCAATTCACCCAGACCCGGTACTACTTCGTGCTGCTGGGCAAGAAGGGGGAATTGCTCGGGTCGGCGGACGTGGTGGGCGAAGAGGACTTCAACGGCGACGTGCGCCAGGGCCCGACGGCGTACCGCTGCCAGTTGGAGGGCATCGAACGCTCAGGCGCTGATTCACTGGTGCTGACCCGGAGCTGCCGGGCGGGGGCTGCGGAGTGTGGCTCCACCGTGAGCGCCGAGGAGGTCACCCGGGTGACGGTGCGTGGCGCCACGCTCTCCCGTGGAGCCACGACGCGTCGGAACGAGCAGACGATGGAGTGCGGCGACTGAGCACTCCGAATCAGCGGGGCTTGGAGGGTGACTCCGCCTGCTCGGGCGGACACACCAACAACGCGAGCGTGGCGAACACCGCGATGACCGACCAGTAGATGAACCGGAAGTCCGAGCCAATGCCGATGACCAGATAGGCAGACGCGTATGCCAGGCCGGACAGCCCGGTGAAGAACGCCAGCGAGTGGCGCTTCACCTTCCTGAGCGCCACGAGCGTCACAGCCACCAACCCCAGCATCCACAACCAACCCCGGAACAGGAACGAGCCATCCACGACGTCCTCAATGCGGTGGAATGTCTGGAAGAGATAGCCTTCAGTCGGAGGACGCAGCTGCCAGGAATTGGGGTCAATCTGACGATGAAAGGCCGCCCACACCGGGAAATGGTCGGCGCCCAACATCCGCCGGAAGACCGCCAACCGATGTTTCATCCACGTCGTGGGGTACTGGGGCACGACGCGCTTCCATTCGGCCACCAGCGCCTCGCGACGTGCCTCCAACGACTGAAACGGAATGGGACGTGCGCCTTCGGCCCCGTCGAAGAGACGCCACACATGGTGGATGTTATAGAGCTTGGCCAACTCCTGCGGCGAGGTATCCCCCGTCAGGCTGGAGTTCGAGAACGCCTCCGGGTGCGCCACATAGATGGCGGACAGGTCGTAGAGGAAGAGCTGCCCCGCTGCCCAAGCGCGGCTCGCATGGAGGCTGCGATTCACCACCGACGGCGTGAGGACGAGCACTGGCACCACGACCATGAAGAGCAGGGCCTGAGCCGGAAAACGCCAGCGAGGTGAGGGGGCCCATTGAGCCACCACGGGAATGGCCAACGGCACCGCCGCGATGAGGGCATTGTGGCGATAGGCCACGCCGGCACACAGCAGGAGCAGCGCCCAGACCGGCCGCCGCCCCTTGAGCGCAGCCACCGCGCCCAGAAGCAACGCGGCCACCATGACGTCCTTCCAAAGCACGACCGCCAGTGCCCAGACCGTGGGAACGAGAAGGAAGGCTCCGAAGACCACCAGACCACGCCGGCCCGCTCGGGCGTCCGAGGAGCGGACCAACAGCGCCATGCCTCCGCTCAGCATCGCCAGCTGAAGCACGAGGACGAGCCAGGGCGTCCCCACGAGCCTTCCGCTGAGGCCAAGCAGCCAGGAGCCCAGGGGCGGGTGGATGTCGGCGTAGCTCCCCGAGAGTCCCTGTCCATACTGGTCGAGAGAGTCACCCGACATCAGGCCCGGCTGGACCGCGACAGCGAGCAGCACCACCCAGAGCAACATACCGAAGCGGGCCACCCGCCTGCGCGAGTCCGCCTGACCGAGGAAGCCTCCCGCGGGCTCGCCGTTCGACTTCACGTCGCGGGGAACCACCGCCGTGGAGGGTTCGGGGACCTGCTGGACCGGGGAGCTCTGCTGCGTATTCATGGAAGCCCCCTTATCGCTGCAAACGTCGGACACTTCCAGGGTGGAGCACACACCAAAGCACTCGGCCGACGCCTGCTCGCCAGGCGGCACATGGGTGTGGTGGCACACACAACCTACATGCATGGCGGCGCTCGAAGCGGCCTTCACCCTGGGCCACGATGACGACGTTCGATGGATTCATCGCGGGACCCAACAACGAGTTGGACTGGGCTGTCTGGGAAGAGGCCATGGACCGCGACGCCACGACCCTCCAGTGAGCCAGAGCACCTCATCACACGACACTTCAACGAGAAGCCGAAGGTCGTCGTCGCCGTCACTCCACAGCCACTCCTCTGGAAGAACGAGGAGCAGATGGTCATCACCAACCGCCTGAGCAGGTCCAAGCCCTCAAGGCCAGCGTATGCCTCGACGGCGCCCCTCCTGCACGACAAAGCCCAAGAGGACACGTCGCCGCCAATCACAGTCATGGGGCACGGCCACGAGCGGGCGTTTACCGGGCAGTCGCGCCGTGCGACAAGGGCCCATGGCCAACTGGAAGCGCTTGCAGAAGCTCAATGGCGGCGATGCCATCATGTTCATGGACCCGCGGCTCGACACCCAGGACGAGGTCTGGTTCACCTCGCAAGGTGGCGAACCACGGGTCTGGAGCAGCGGCATCCTCTTCAAGGATGAGCGCAAGGCACTGAAGTCCTCGTCACCCGTGTCAGCGCGGTACACGCTCTTCCTGTTGAAGAGCGACCTCTTCGTGGACGTCGAGGTCCGAGGCTCGGCGGCAGTGCTCCGCCGAGGTGTGCTCAACGGCCCCTGCAACGTGACACGCGTTGACGGTGAGCAGGTCGAGGACCTCCTCACTCGCTACAGGAAGCTCGGCTTCCGCGACGGTTCGCCGTGGAATGCGACCCGCGGCCTGGTGACGCTCCGCGAGTACCGCAAGGGTGCCTCCTCGCCGGTCTGGACCGTGAAGGTCGATGGAAACAACACCGTCGAGAACGCTCGCAAGGTGACGTCGCACCCGGACCGGGACACCGCCATCGCCCACGCCCACAAGCGCATCCTCGCCCAGGAAAAGGCGGGCTTCACCCTCTCCAACCTGGAGCTCGTGGACGCGGCCTACGCGAACCCCACGCCCAAGCCCGCCAAGGGTGCTCCCAAGCGCGCCGCGCCGCCCAAGGCGCCTCGCTTCGACAAACCCCTGGATGAATTCAAGGCCGTCGATACCTCGGTCGCGATGCTCAAGAGCCTCCATGAGCGCATCCCCATGCTGCATCTCGTCGCGGAGCTGGTTGATGCGAAGCAGGACCGGCAGCGGCTGGACGCGGTCGTGCAGCACGTCGCCTTCTTCACTCGCATGCACAAGCGCCGCCTCGGGCGATGGCTGAACGTGAAGCCCGGCACACCCAAGAAGGGTGAGTCGAGCTGGAGATACTTCCTGCGCGTCTACGGCTCCATCACCTGGGTTCTCGGAGAGAATGTCGACAAGGGGCTCCCTGGGTTCCCCTGTGGAAACGTCTCGGGTGGGGGCTGGAGCTGTCTCGAGGTGGGCGACGACATCTACGACATCCGGGAGCTCGCTCGCGCCACGCGCAATCCAGCGTTGGGGAGCCTGGAGGTGTTCCACGGAGGCTGGCACACCGGCCGGGCCTTCGCCTTCGACTCTCGCACCTCCTCCACCACGGGAGAGCGCGCCATCCATCCCTTCGATGAAGGGACACCCTCACTCCCGAAGGAGAGCCGGCCCGAGCGCATCCAGCCCTTCGGGCTCTGGCTCCACCGACGCGTCACCCAGCTGACCCGCACCGCGGAGCGCAACCTGCGCGAGCGGCTCTGAGCCCTGCGCGGGGGCTCAGCTCAACACGACACAGCCACGCTCACGAAGCCCTGGGGGCGGAGCCAGTCCAGTCCAGCGCAGATCAAGCTTCTCCAGCGCTGGCATCGACTCCAGTCCCTTCGGAAGTGAAGTGAGTGGATTGGCGCGCAGGTCCAGCGCTCTCAACCGAGGCAGTCGCACGAGGGCGTCCGGAAGCACCGTGAGGCGATTCTCGCGAAGGTCGAGGTGGCGCAACTCCCCCAGCGCTCCCAACTCCGCCGGGAGAGACGTCAGGTGATTGCCGCGCAGGTGGAGCTCTCGCAGCAGCGAGAGCTTCCCGAGTGCCCCGGGGAGTTCTCGAAGGCCCGCGTGGAGAAGGCGCAGCTCGACGAGCCCCCGCATCCGCCCGATGGATTCAGGAAGTCGCTCGAGCGGATTCTCGCCTGCGTTCAGGTAGTGCACAGCGGTGAGCTCACCGAGCGCGTCGGGCAACCGTGTGAGGCGGTTCTCGTGGACGTAGAGAATCTCCAGCTCACGTAGGGCGCCCATGCTGTCCGGCAGCGCGCCGATGCGATTGTGGCCCAGGTCCAGCGTCTTCAAACGAGTGAAGGCCCCGATGACCGCCGGCACCGTCTCCAGCCCCATCTCATGAAGGTACAACTGCTCGAGTGACGAGAAGTCTCGCGCCGCCACCTCCAACACGCCAGGTGCCCGAGCCACCGCCTCTCGCAAGGCCATGAGCGACTCGCGGTCGCGTCCCTCCCGCCGGTGAAGGAGCGCCATCCCATAGTGCGCGGCCGCGCTCTCGGGCTGCTCGCGCAGCTTCTCCTCCAGCATCACCCGCGCACGTGAGGGCTCCGAGTCGAGCAACCCTCGGAGCGCCTCCAGCTTCGACAGGTCTGAATCAGCGCTCCAAGCCTCACCGGCATCTCCACCCAACCCACGCACGCTCATCCTGCCTCCAGCGACTACGACGCCACGACCGAGGGCTGTCCCAGGTCCCAGGATTCCTGAAGCGACTGTGGGATACGGAACGCCACCCGGCCGCCCCCAGTCTCGGAGGAGTGCAGCCCCTCCAGCAACTTGCGCGACAAGGAGGCGGAGATTTTCGCCGCGAACCCCGACTGATCCTGCGCCTCGTCCGCGACGGAGAACATCCAGCGCATCGGCCCCACCAGGAACCGCGTCCAGTCCGTCTTCTCGAGCCCCACGGCATCCGCCACCGCCTCGCTGCACAGCTCCCGCATCACCGTCACTGTCACGCCATCCATCAGCTCGCCCGGCATGCGCATCTTCAGGTAGTCGACGAGCGCACGTGTCAGCGAGGCGCCCTCCGCCGAGGGCCGCACCTGGCGCTCCTGGATGGCCGCCCAGAGCTGGTGCGCATCCTCCAGGTCTCTTGGCAACAGCGTGGGATGGATGCCCAGGAAGTGGCCAATCACCTTCCAGCAATGGAAGTAGGCCTCCTCCTCCTCACGCGTGAAGTCGAGCCCCAACCGGGTCAACACCGAAGGAACCAGGGCCAGGGTCAGCAGCGTCGCGACGTGGTCCTCCTGGTTGGCGGGTGTCCCCCACTCGGACGCCTGCCACTTGGGGTCGCGCCCGACGTGGTAGCGGATGGTCGAGTGCAGGAGACGAATCTTCTGCGCGGTGCGCACCCCGAATCCGTTCGGCTCCAAGCCGCCCTCCGCCATGACATCGAGGACGAACTGCGCCGTCTCGATGATGCGGCGATGCACGTGCTTGTCGATGCCCCCTGTCCACGTGAGCACCTTAGCCGCCTTCGCCCACGCGTAGCAGCACGGCAGTGACCACGTGAAGTACGCCAGGGTCATCTGCATGCCGTAGCGCGCGAAGAGCCGCTGCCCCATGCGGACCTTCTCCGCGTCCGCCCACTCGGGCCAGTCGTCCGTCTGGTTCAGGTACGTCTCCACCGCGTCCGGCATCTCGGAGGGAACCAGGTGCACGTTCGTCTGGAGGCTCTGGAGGATGCGATTGACGGTCGCCACCTCGTTGTTGGCGAAGACGGCCTGGATGGCCGCGTCCGCCACGGGCTCCCCCATGAAGCGGAAGGGCTCCAGCACCTCATCAGACCAACGGCCTCGGGAGGATTCGCTCAATGACATGGTCGTGACTCAAGGCCGGACAACGTCCTGGATGAAGCGGCGCAACCCCTGCGCCATCTTCTCGTGGGTTGCGGCGGATGGATGCCAGTCCTCACCAATGCCGTCAACCGCGGGGTCCTGCACACGCATCTCATGGCGGTACACCCGGGTGTCCCCCTTTCGCTGGCGCTCCATCACCAGCGAAGAAATCCAGTCACCGACATGGACGGTTGTCACCGAGCCATTCTCGGTCGACCGCTTGAAGCCATCCGTCATGCTGCCCAGGGTGCAGATGATGTGGGCCCGAGGATGCAGGACGCGAAGCCGCTCGAGGAACGTCCGATAGGCGGACTTGAAGGCGTTCTCATCTGGCAGGAACGCCTGGGTTCCGCTGCCCGCGAACGTGTCATTGGTTCCTGCGTTGATGACAATCACATCCGGCGACTCACCCGCGAAGTCCCAGGTGTTGGGATGGTCCGGGACCGCCAGCTCATAGACATCCGGAATCAGTCCCGACGTCGACATGTCCAGGTTGCGGTAGATGCCATGGCCTGAATAACAGACGAAGACGGGCTCGGCGCCCAACTGCGTGGCCGTCAGCCAGCCATAGGTCCGCCGGGGATTCTGGTTCCTCGACGTGAAGACCGGCGCGCGCCATGGGGGTGGACCGGGGATGACGGAGACCTCGGTGCCGTAGCCACAGGCGATGGAGTCCCCCACGAACTCCATCCGAAGCGCGGAGCGGCTGGGCGGCTCCACCAGCTCCCCACGAACCTCGAGCGCCACGAGAGTACTGGCCCCCACCAGGGACTCCGTGCGCTTGGTGAGCTCCACCGTGTGGACGCCCACCTCGAGGTTCGAGGCAAGCAGATAGGTCGACTCACCGGGACGAACCTCGAGCAGTCTCGGCGGCGTCCCGTCCACCACGACATCGAAGTAGTTGGTCCCCTTCTCGCCACCCACGCCCGCATCGTCGAGCCGCACCCGCACTGCGTCCCCTCGGAAGCGCGCGCGAATCGTCACGCCCGGGTGAGAGAAGACGACACCGATGGGAGACCGGTAGGTGCGCCCGACGTACTGCACCTTCGGGTCTGCGGCGGGAATGGACACCCACGTCAACGGCGGGGGTTCCGCGGTGGGGCCGGACGGCCTGGGGTCCGTTTTCGATTCACACGCCAGCACCGTCACGACAAACCCCAGGAGCACGCATCGCAGACCAGGCCCCACGCTTCCGGCGGCACCACGCGCGACGTGCATCACCGTCCACATGCCACGGCGATAGCACGAAGCGAATGACAGGGGACAGGACCTGCCGGGCGGGCAGCCCGTGTCCACTGCCTCACAGCCCCGTGGAATGTCAGCCTTGACGCTCCATGGGCCGGATAGTTCCGTCGCCCCGCATGCCTCACGTCTTGGATGTGAATTCCCTGGGGGGAACCATGCTGGAGACCTTCGATGCCTCGCGACTGAAGAGCGCGGGACCGACCACGCTGTCGGATGTGCTCGAGCACGGACGCATCATCTACTTTCCCGAGAGCCCCGTGCCGTTGCCCACTCCCGAGGACATCACCTTCCTCCGGGAAGAGCTCCCGGCGCGGCTGAAGCGCAAGAACGTGAGCTACTACCCCGAAGCACAGCGCCTCGTCGGCCTGGCCTCTGAAGGAGACATCGCCGAGCGCACACATCGGATTCTCCGAGGACACTCGCGGCGAGTGACGGACTTCCTCTCGGGGGCCATGCCGGGATTCGTGAAGGGCTGGAGCGTCGGCACCTCCAGCTTTCGCCCTCTTCAGGAGCGCGGACGCAAGCTCAAGGCCCACGCGAGCAACGAGCTCATTCACGTGGACGCAGGGGCGTACGGCGCGACTCACGGCGACCGCATCTTGCGCTTCTTCATCAACCTGCATCCCACCGAGGAGCGCCGGTGGGCCACCCGAGGCACCTTCGAGGAGCTCTACCATCGCTATGGAGAAACAGCGGGCGTGGCCCCCGCCGCGGGGAGCGACCATCCCTTGCGGCCCGGTGTCCCGGGGCGGATGTACTCGAGCCTGCTGCGGGGCATGTCCCGACTCGGCCTGCGGATGGCGCGAGTCATCGACACCTCCCCGTATGACCGCGTGATGCGGCGCTTCCACAACTTCATGAAGGACACGCCAGAGTTCCAGGCGTCACGAGAAGGCTACGAAGAGTTCGGCTTCCCACCCTTCTCCGCCTGGATGGTGCTCACCGACACCGTGAGCCACGCGTGCCTGTCCGGCCAGTACGCGCTCGTCGATACGTTCCTCATCCGGCTCTCGAGCTGCCGCCACCCAACGATTGCCCCCTACCACCTGCTGCAACACCCCCCGGCGCCGCCGTCACGGCGAGAGGCCGCATAATCGCCACACAGACAAAAGTGAAACCAAGTTACAATAAACCCAAGAATCCGGAACAGTGACAGCCTGGCTCCGGCCACTCATCCCAGCGCGGCACACGGCCTGCTGCTATCAACGGACCGTAGCCTCCTCTCCATGCCCTGGAGGCAGCCGGCCGCCGAACTCCTGCGCGGGGGCTGCCCGTTCGAGCGACCGCGATGAGCGTCCCCTCCACGACACCGAGATCCGAAGCCCTCCCTCCCGCGCCCGTACCGCCTCCTGAAGGCGTGGCCGCGCCCAGGGACCCGCGCGTCGTCGGCATCGATGCGCTGCGCGGACTGGTCATGGTGCTGATGCTGGTCGACCACGCCCGTGAGTTCTTCTTCCTGCATGCGCAGGTCAGCGACCCCATGGCGCTACCGGCCACGCATCCCAGCCTCTTCTTCACCCGGCTGTCCGCGCACCTCTGCGCCCCGAGCTTCATCCTCCTCACGGGCATCGCCGCCTGGCTTTACGGGCAGCGGCACGGGGGACTCCGAGCGGCCTCGGGCTTCCTGTTCAAGCGAGGCCTGTTCCTGGTGGTGCTCGAATTCACCGTGGTCAACTTCGCCTGGAGCTTCACGTTCCTCTCCCAGACGTACTACTTCCAGGTCATCGGAGCGATTGGCCTCTCGATGGTGGCCTTGTCCGCGCTGCTCTACCTACCGCGCCCAGCCCTGCTGGCCTTCGCCCTGCTCGTGATTTTCGGCCACAACCTGCTCGATCCGATTCGGTTCGAGGTGGGCGAGCCAGGCCACGATGCGTGGGCGCTGCTTCACGACAGCGGCTACATCCCATTGCCCTGGGGGGCGCGCATCAAGACCTCCTACCCCATCCTCCCCTGGATAGGTGTCATCGCCCTGGGGTTCTCGGTGGGGCCCTGGTTCTCCTCTCGAGTCCCACCGGAGGTGCGGCGCCGGAGACTGTGGCTCTCGGCGGCGTCATCCGTGGCGCTCTTCGTGCTGCTGCGGTTGCTCAACGTCTACGGAGAGCCTCGCCCCTGGGCCGCTGGCGCGACGACGCTGGAAACGGTGATGTCGTTCGTCAACCCCACCAAGTATCCGCCCTCGCTCGCCTTCCTGCTCATGACGCTCGGCGTGGGGATGGCGCTGCTGGCGGGATTGGACCGGGCGCCGCGGAAGATGACAGCGACGCTCGCGGTGTTCGGCGCGGCGCCGCTGTTCTTCTACGTCGTGCACCTGTTCCTGCTGAACATGCTCAACCAGCTCGCACTCGCCATCGTGGGTCCCAATCAAGGCGAGCTGTACAGCCTGCCCGGCATCTTGTCGGTATGGGGCCTCGCGCTCCTGGCCACGGTGCCGATGTGGTTCGCTTGCCGCGCCTTCTCTCGAATGAAGGCGCGCTCAGCGAGACCATGGATGAGCTATCTCTAGGCCAGGCATCCGCGCCCCGGCTGGCGGAGTCAGCGGGGCACGAAGGAAATGGAACCACCGGGAATCGAACCCGGACCTCTCGAATGCCATTCGAGTGCTCTCCCGTTGAGCCACGGTCCCTGAAGGGGTGCTGCCAGCGCTCCGACAGGGAATCGAACCCTGTTCACGCGGTAGACGGCCGCGCTGCGATTCCAATCGCATCCCGGAGCATTGAAACAACGACACATCTGGATGACAGGATTTGAACCTGCGACCTCACGGATCCGAACCGTGCGCTCTGGCCAGACTGAGCTACATCCAGAAAACACCACACTGTCTGCGACGAGTCGGGACGACTGGATTCGAACCAGCGACCTCACGCACCCCAAGCGTGCGCTCTCTTCCAAGCTGAGCTACGTCCCGAAACCACCATGCCGCGAGCGGGATTCGAACCCGCAACCTCTGCATTCTGAGAGCAGCGCCTCTACCAAGTTGGGCCACCGCGGCGATTGCAACTGCGACTGCGATTACGACTGGAAGGAATGGAGCCGCCGGGGATTGAACCCGGGACCTCTTGGATGCGAGCCAAGCGCTCTCCCGCTGAGCTACGACCCCATGTGATGTGCTTGAAGCAGCCTGCGGGATTTGAACCCGCGTCGTCCTGAGTGGCGCTCAGGTGCCTCGCCTCTCGGCCAAGGCTGCACGGATGCGGCGGAAGGGAATGCCCGGAAAAGAGAAGGGCCGGGTTCCCTGGGGGAGCCCGGCCCTGCGCATGCCATGCCTCGTCTGGAAGACGGGCGCGGATGGTCAGGTTCCGGGCGGTAGACCGCCGGCGGGTGCATCTGCCAGAAGCGTGGGGGCAGGAGCGGTGAGCAGACCAGCGAGCGCAAGCGCATCGATGCCGCTGACAGTGTCGTTCAGATTCTCGGGGTTCATCGGGCTCGTCAGGTTCGCCGTCGTCATGGTCACCGCTCCTTTCGCCGGAAATTGACGCGCGTTTTCTTCCATCCCTGACATGCGAATGTTTCAACACCGGTCCGGGAGATGCGCTCGGCCATCCTCCCGGCAACATCCGGACCGTCCCGGGGCTGACCGGCGCGCCCGTTTCGCGGTATGAGACGGGGAGTCCCGCGCCAACGCGCTCTCCGGCCGGAGAGAGCCTCGGACGTCGGGGTGAGAGCAACACGGATGAAGACCCCCCTCCCCCTCGCCCTGGCAGCTCTGCTCGTGTGCGTCGGCTGCGCGGCTGGCAGCCCGGACGCCCCCTGCGCCTCGCTCGACGCGGTTCCGACGAAGAGCGTGCGGAGCACCGGCCCGCTGGTGTTCCCAGTGAACGCCTTGGTTGAAGTGGACGTCGCCGTCACCGAGCTTTTCCAGGCCTGCGGGAGCACCGAGCCTCCCCAACACCCCGACACCGCCACGGCTCAAGTCTTCGACCCGGACGGTCTCCCCATCCCAGCGGAGGTCTCGCTGGACGGAGCGAAGTCCTCCGCCCTCTTGAGCTTCACCCCCACCACCGTGGGGCGGTACCACGCCATCATCGCCTTCACCCCCGTGGGTGGCATCCAACAGTTCGGGCTCTACGTGGCGAGTCCCTGGACGGGTGCATCCACCGCCGTCACCCTGCCCCTGCCCCGGTGTGCCCAGTTGGACCGCACCTCCCGAGGACTGTGGCTGTGTGACGGCGTCGCCCTGAGGGACTCGGCGGCGGCCCCGCTGCGGCTGGGCTCCGCCACCTCGCCTCCCGACGTCGCTGTCTCCGGCAACGTCGTCTGGGTGCTGGGGGATGGTCGTGTGCGACGGTACGTGGACACCGGCACCGAGTTGGAGCTCACGGGCTCGCTGTTACTGAGCACCACGGAGGGAGTGCAGACCCTCCAGGCCCGGCTCGCCTCGGAGAACGAGCTGGTGGTGATGGACAACCAGTCCCTGCACCGCTTCGTCTTCACGGACGCCGGCGTGCTGCTGGCTCCGCCCTCCACCCTCTGGACGACCACCGGGATGCGGACCTTCGCCGTGGACGCCGCCGTGGGTTTGCTGGTGCGCGCATCCCCGGACCAGGTGCTGACCGTGTCGCTGCGCGAGGCCACCGACAGCGAGGCCTGCCCCTTCTCGCTCCAATCCAATGGGTCCTTTGCTCGGACCAGCGCCCCCTGCACCCCTCTGCGGGGAAGGCCCGTGGGACTGGAGGAGGGCGTCGTCTGGACCCAATCCGAACCCCGCGCCCCGGGCTCTCCCAGCGCCATGCTCCGCCGCTGGGAAATCTCCCAGGGGAAGCTCGTCGAGCAGTCCTCGCTCATCCTGGATGGCCTGCTCTCCGTCACCTCCGTGCCCGTCCGCGCGGGCTTCACCGTGCCCACCCTCTCCCCGGGCCTCTGGATGCCAGTCCCCGTCAGGAGCCCGCTCGGGCCGGCCACGCTGAGGCTGGAGGTGATGCCCCCCGGGCTCCCTCTGACGGAGGGCTCTCGCCTCACCTCCCCCCGGTTCTATTGGGGGGGCGATTCGCGCCCCACCACCGGGTCCACCACCGTCTATCAGCGGGCCCCGGCATCACCCTGAAGACACTCCCTTGGAGCCCACACGGACGGTGTTGGACTCGAGGACAGTGACGGCCAGGGAAAAAGCGCGCGGGGATGGTTGCCTGCCTCTCGCCGTGCTCCTCGTGCGGGTGTAGAGAGGCCGGCGCGTCGCGACTGGCCGCGCGCTCCCAGCCTCGGAGGCGAGCCTCATGATGGACAGCCCTCTCAGCGCTTCGCTCTCCATGGAGGAGCTCCATGAGGCGTGGCCGGTGCTCTCCATCGACGAGCGCCTGGAGGGCTTCCGGCTGCTGCCGTCCTCGGTGGCCGACGACTTCTTCCTCGCCCTGTCCGCGCGCGAGCAGGCGGAGCTCATCCTCCACCTGCCGGTCTCCGAGCGCAGGACCTGGGTACGGCTGCTGCCTCCGGACGACCTGGCGGACCTGGTGCAGGCCGTGGAGCCGGAGCAGGCCGATGCCCTGCTCTCGCAGCTCGACGACGCCAGCCGCCGCGAGGTCAACGTGCTGCTGGCCTACGCGGAGGACGACGCCGGTGGTCTGATGAATCCGCGCTTCGCCCGCGTGCGGCCGGACATGACCATCGACGAGGCCATCGGCTACCTGCGCAAGCAAGCGCGGGAGAAGGTGGAGACCGTCTACTACGCCTACGCGCTGGACGCCGAGCAGCGCCTGCAAGGTGTGCTCTCCCTTCGCCAGCTCTTCCAGGCCGCCAGCGACAAGAAGGTGGCGGACGTCATGCAGCACGACGTCATCACCGTGTCGGAGAACACGGACCAGGAAGTGGTGAGCCAGCTCTTCACCGAGCATGGCTTCATGGCCCTCCCGGTGCTCGACGAGCAGAACCGGATGAAGGGTATCGTCACGGTCGACGACATCGTCGACGTCGTCCAGGAAGAGGCCACCGAGGACATCCAGAAGGTCGGTGGTATGGAGGCCCTGGAGGCCCCCTACTTCGAGGTGGGCTTCTTCGGCATGTTGAAGAAGCGCATCGGCTGGCTGCTCGTCCTCTTCCTCGGGCAGATGCTCACCGCCACCGCCATGGGCAACTTCGAGGACGCCATCGAGCGCGCGGTGGTGCTCAGCCTCTTCGTGCCCCTCATCATCTCCTCCGGAGGCAACTCCGGCAGCCAGGCCTCCACGCTCATCATCCGCGCGCTGGCGCTTGGTGAGATGCGATTGAAGGACTGGTGGCGCGTGGCCCGGCGCGAGGTCCTGTCCGGGTTGGTGCTGGGCATCGTCCTGGGCGCGGTGGGCCTGGGCCGCATCATGGTGTGGCAGTCGGTCTCTGGCGCCTATGGCGAACACGCCTTCCTGCTGGGCTGCGCGGTGGCGCTGTCCGTGGTGGGCGTGGTGACGTTCGGCACGCTCGCGGGCTCCATGTTGCCGCTGGTGTTGCGCCGCTTCGGCTTCGACCCCGCCAGCGCCTCCGCCCCCTTCGTCGCGACCCTCGTGGACGTCAGCGGCGTCCTCATCTACTTCAGCGTCGCCAGCATGCTGCTGCGCGGCACGTTGCTCTGAGCACGGCGGCACACGCGTTGTCCCGCGCGGGAGTCTGGCCATGATTCGCACCACCCTTCGGCGCACCCTCACCCTCGCGAGCCCTGAGTCCCCGGGCAGGCCCGCGCATGTGTCCTCAGCCAGCGGGCTGGTGCGCGTGGGGGAGTGGCTGCACGTCGTCGCGGATGACTCGCTGCACCTGGCCACGTTCCCAGCGCGGGGTGATGCTCCAGGACAACTCTCGCGGCTGTTCGAGGGCCAGCTTCCAGACGACCCTCATGCGCGCAAGGCGGCCAAGCCGGACCTGGAGGCGCTGTGTCTCCTGCCTCCGTTGGCGGATGCGCCGCATGGGGCACTGCTGGCGCTGCCGTCGGGGTCTTCACCCGCGCGCATGCGAGGCGCGCTGTTGGCGTTGAGCGCGGATGGCTTGGTCTCGGGCGATGCGCGGAGGGTGGATTGCTCGGCGCTGTATCAGCAGCTCTCGCGCGAGTTCGGCACGCTCAACATCGAGGGCGCGGCGGTGGTGGGTGGCCGGTTGCGGCTGCTGCAGCGAGGCAATGGGGACGCGGGCGTGGACGCACTGGTGGACCTGGACCGCGAGCGTGCGCTGCGTGGAATCGAGGTCGGCGCGCTGGGCCCTGAAGTCATACGGACGACGCGGCGCTGGGAGCTGGGCCGCGCGGGCGGCGTGCGGCTGTCCTTCACGGACGCATCGCCTCTGCCAGATGGGCGCATGGTCTTCACCGCGACGGCCGAGGACACTCGCGACACCTATGCCGACGGCCCCATCACGGGCTCCGCGGTGGGCCTGCTGGCGCCGGATGGCACGCCCCTGTTCCTGGATGGCGTGGACGCGAAGGTGAAGCTGGAGGGCGTGGATGCGCGGGTCGAAGGTGGCCGCGTGCACCTGCTGCTCGTGGCGGACGCGGATGACCCGGCGGTGGCCGCGCCGCTGCTGGAGGCGGTGCTGGACGTGGCGGCGTAGGGCGGAGATGCCCTCGCGTCGTCAGTCGTGTTCGTGCGCGGCTTCCTCGGGCCGGCCACCCACGGCTTCGAGCGAGGAGCGCGGCGCGGGACGGGCGCGGTCGAAGGCCACCTCGCGCTGCCCCACGCCTTCCGCGGTGGTGTTGGCGATGCGCTTGCGTGCGCGAGCGATGTAGTCCTGCACCAGCGCCGGGTCTGGGTGCGTCTTCAGCGTCTCCACCCAGGTCTCGATGGCCTTCTCGTGTTCGCCCGAGTCGGAGCGCAGCTTGCCCATCTCGAACAACGCGTGGGGTGCCAGCTCCGAGTCCGGGAAGCGGGTGCGCAGGTCCGCGAAGGCGCGCGAGGCATCCTGGCGCCGGCCCTCAATCATCGCGATGGCCTGGGCCTGGAGGAACAGCGAGTCGTCCACGAAGGAGCTGGTGGCGAAGCGCTCGACGAGGCGGCGCGTCTCCAGCTCACACTGCTGATAGTCGCCCAGCTCGAAGTAGAGCTTGGCCACCTGATAGTGCAGCTCCGCGCCCTGGGGTGGGTTGCGCTGAAGGGCGGCGGTGTACTGGTCGATGGCGCCGCGCAGGTCGCGGTAGTGCACGCGCAGCAGCTCCGCGAGGATGATGCGGGCCTCGAGCGCCTCGGGGGATTCGGGGCACTGCTGGATGAGCTCTTTGTAGACGCCCACGGCCTCCTTCACCTTGCGCTGCTCCAGCCAGTAGACGTCGGCGGCGCCCTTCAAGGCGCGGGCGCGGAGGACGAGCGCCTCGGGGGTGCTGTCGTGCCGCAGCATGTCGAAGGCCTTGCGGTATTCGACCAGGGCTTCGTCGGGGCGCTTCTCGAAGGTGGCGTCGCGGGCTCGCTGGAGGTGGTCCACGGGTTTGTCCCGGCACCCGCTGGCCGCCAGGGCCAGCCCCACGATAACGAGCCGCAGGGCCCGCACTAGCACTTCTCCGGGATGATGGTGACGCAACGCGAGGACTCGCAGCTCACGCACTCGGCGATGGGCGAGACGTCGGTGACGCACACGTTGACTCGGGAGGTCCGGGGACAATCCTCGGAGGTCACACACCGGTAGACGCTCCCGTCATCGCGGGTGATGTCCTGGGCCGTGGAGCCACAGACTTCCAGGTCATTGCATCCCAACATCCCCGCCCCGATGGCAGCGAGGATTGCGTGCGCGGTGCGTCTCACGGCGGCCGTTCTACCCGGATTCGACCACGCCGTCACGGACCGGTGTGCTCGCCCGCCTGCTCAATCATGGGACTTCACGTTTCCTCGAACGCCACAGTCAATTCCGGAAATCATGCGTGTCATGAAGTACCCGCCTGGTCGGTTCCGGGATGCGACTCGCGGGCGGTGCGGACGTACTCCTGAAGGACCCCACGAACATGCCCACTTCGCCCAGTGCCCCTTCTCTTTCGCGGCCCTCGTCCAACGAACGCTCGGTGGCGAGTGCCCTGTTCCTCCTCGTCGCGCTCTTCTCCTCGGGTGGCTCCGTCGGCCTCACGGTCGGCGTTGTCCTGGACAAGGCGTTCTCCGCCAGGACACATCACGGCTTCCCAGGCCTCAAGGGTCTGCTTCTCGGCACACCCACGGGTGCACTGCTTGGCTTCGTCGTCGGACTGTTC